>CAYQCQ010000008.1:0-26712 GCA_964416035.1 uncultured Candidatus Bathyarchaeia archaeon | reverse complement strand
CTCTAGAACCTTATGAAAGCACCTTTATAGCATGGCGACGCTTTACAGGCGTGTTTCTCCGGGGAGTCGTGAAGGAATGGCAGATCCGATCATAAATATACAGAACGTCGTTGCTACGGCAAGTCTCGGACAAAACTTTGACCTTCGCTCTATTGTCCGAACGATTCCAGGCGTCGAGTATCGCCCCGAAACGTTTCCAGGCCTTGTTTACAGGTTGAAGAAGCCTAAGACGGCGATGTTGATCTTCAGCTCTGGAAAGATGGTTTGCACCGGAGCGAAATCTGAACGACAATCTAAGAAAGCAGTAATGAAGGTTTTGGAAGACCTCAAGAAAGGCGGAATCGTCATTACCGGGAAACCTGACATCCAGATACAGAACATAGTCGCGTCGGCAGGACTCGGTGGAACCATTGATCTGGAGAAAACAACGTACTCGCTGGAGAGAACCATGTATGAACCCGAACAGTTTCCAGGCCTGATATACCGAATGAATGACCCGAAAGTCGTGATTCTTCTGTTCACAAGCGGAAACCTCGTAATCACAGGAGCAAAGAAGGAAGAAGAGGTCCACCTCGCCGTAACCGTACTAAAGAAAAGACTTGAGGAGAAAGAACTCATTCGTTACAAGAAAGAGCAACAGTGATCTCGTATCTCAAATCTACGTAGCTGCGAGAGGCCTGAACATAGCGACTGCAAACCATTTTTTCGAACTAGTCCCGACTGTCTACAGCAAAGAATGGGAGTCATCGTACGATATGATTATTGATCGAAGTCTCGTAAGGGCATATCTTGCGTCGCTCCGATTGAAGTAAAAGAGGCGAACTCCTTCCGAACGAACACCGAATTTTTCCAATTCAGCGCTCGTTGGAATATGATGCGCACACGCGTCTTCCACAGAGGATGGCTTGGTTGGTTTGAGACTCCTCCTCTTGTCTGAGATACGCATAGTTCTGCACTAGCCCAAAGAACTCTTGAAGAAGCCTATGCGCCTAAGGCTCCGTATGAGCTGTGGAACGTGTAGATGCACATCTGTTGCCAAAATGAAATCTTACCGTCCGACGTACGTTCTGCGGTCAAAGTTCAGTACTCGAGATCTATTTTGCTGGCTTCTTCCCTTTCTTCTTCGTCTTCTTGGGCAAGATTTCACCTCGCTATGAATAAGCGCGCGCTTTGAAAAGAACGGCTGATATGAAAAGACGGACGCCCTAGCTTCATTCGATAACCATCATGGTCAGCGTTGATCTGATCCATCTAAGTTTACGCACTTTCGAAGTTATGACTTCCTTAAGTTTGTCAATTGTCTCTGCTTCGACCTTGGCAACAATGTCGTAAACTCCGTAGACACCGTAGGCTTCCTTGACGTTCTCAATCTTTCTGAGTTGCTTCAAGGCCTCGTCCTCTGAGCCGATCTCAGCATTTATGAAGATGAACGCCAGAGGCATCTCTTGAATTTCCACCTCTATCCTAGCTCAATGTTCATGGAAGGTCGTGGCGTCGGCGGTTTACTTCCTCAGCTAGTAACTTTGGGGTGCGTCGCCAGAACCAGTAACTACTCAAAACTGTGTCACCAGCGCAGAATAGCGCGTTGTTCCCTCACAATAGAGTGGAAGCTAAGCGTAGCTTATCAATGCACTGCAAATTCTTGCTGCCGAGCGCTTTATCGCGAGCAAGCGACGATTTGGCGACGATTCGACAGACTTTTCGGAAGAAATGAGGCGCGCGCTTTGGAGAGTAGGATCTTGGAGTATCTTCGTTCGGTGGGCTACAAGGGTATGGGCGTCATGAGTAAGGATCTGCATGTGAGGATTGAGAACGTGAAGTGGACGCTGAACAAGATGGTGTTCGAAGGAAAGATTGAGCCAGTGGTCTACGCAGGCATCAGACTTTACAAGGCGAAGGATCAAGAAGCGTTTGAAACGCAGACAGATCTTTCATGTTTGACGCACGCTCTTGACTGATGTGTCCTCAGAAAAACCCTTACATACAGCCTCTCGAGCGTCCACATGAGGAAGCGCTGATTTCACAAACATGCGAGAGTTGGTAGGACCTCTGGCTATCTGTTCGAGATTCTTCTGCAGGGTTGGGTCAAAGTTCTTGAACTCTTCGGGAGCTTTCTTCGCTACTTCTTTCTGCCAATTACAGGATTCAGCATAAGACTGAATTCTGCTGTGAATGGAAAATATGCAATTCTATTCTTGACACATGAGGCGTGAACTAGCTGGGCCTTCTGCTTGATTTCGTTCTCTTTCTCATACGTTGCTTTCTTTTCTGTCGTTTTCTTATCCTGAAGTCAGATCTACTTAGCTTATGCACCATAGAAATCGCATGTTTGTTATGCCATATACAGTGCGTGGGATATATGTTAGCACCACTCTGTCGTTTGGACAAGGCTCACCCCAGGCAGAACAATGGAAGCATTGAAACTGGAGTGCATTAGCTGTTCCGGTTCATCTTTTTGTCTTCTTCTTTCTCTTTCTTTCTTCTTTGCTTCCAGGCCTTTCGATTATGCCGTCCCAAAGTAACTCAGCCTATTTCTCCAATCCTGTGAACATATGGTTTGCGTGTTCTAACCACCCATCCAGTACTCTGGGAAGATGGAATTCAGAGTGCAGCGAAATGAACTCTCTGACAGAAGGGTTTACATGTCAACAGTATTCAACGCTAACAGTGGAGGACGAAGTGCTATCCGGGTTTTTGAGAGCGTCGGCGTAGGCGAAGAAGTCGTCAGAAACAAGGTTCTCACACTGGTCGGAATATGGCCAAAGGATTGACTGAGAGTGCCACGGTTGAGAGAGTACAAGTCCGGAACTTTCGATAGACGTGTGGCTTACGGGCAAAGGCAACGAAAACTCATGTTAGTTTCCAAAGGGATAATGGATGGTTTCAAAGTTCGTTGCGAATCAGCTAAAGATGCCGAAAACCTCGCACGTGCATTCAGATTGAGACTCCCCAGAATCGAGCAGAGTGATAGGGCGAGATTCAGTCTGAAAGTCAGGGTGGAAGAAAATGTGATCTACGTCACTAGGAAAAGTCCTTTGCGCCGATAGCTAATTCTCATCCAGCTCAAGCGCGCGCGGAGATCGGGAGAGGCGAAACCAAATGAGTTGTCGAGCTTACGATGCACCTGTGGAGAAAGGAAAGGAGTACGAAGTCGACATCGAGGAATTGAGTCGGCATGGTGAAGGCCTGGCGCGTATCGATGGATTCGTGATCTTTATGCCAAATACGCGGCTTGGAGACCATGTCAAGATCGAGATCCTGCAAGTTCGCGATCGCTTTGCCATTGGCGAACGTTGAATAGGCCGCTGGCCAAGACTAGCGTCACACCACTTTCTTGGCAACGTGTAGAGGGAGTGTGATAATGAGAATTGCAGACATTGAGAACGGAATGAGACATGTCAACATCACGGGTAGAATAGTCAACATGAACAACTACATGCTTGTAGTGGAGGATGAGTCCGGAAGGACATTTGTGAGATACTCACGGAGAAATCTTGAGCAGCCGATTCAGACGGGAAATCGCGTAAAGATCCAAGGTTGTCAAGCAGTAAACTACTCTGGAATTCTTCAATTGAGAATGCAACCTAATGGGCGCATAGCCCTGCAACAGGATCTTACCGCCTCCGAATCAGAATAGATTTCAGACAACTGTTTACGCTTCAAAGATGGGTATCTGCCATGTGACGTTCAGGTGGTTGGTCTCTTGGCTCCGCATTTCGCACAGAACTTTGCGTCAGCCGGAATCTTGGACCCACAAGATGTGCAGAAGACCTCTGATGGCTGCACTGGAGCTGGCGGAGCGGTAGGCTGACGTTTTCGAAGGACGAGGACTGCAACAAGGACGATTAGCACTAGAACTATTGCTGCAAGCAATCCTATGAGGACCAAGCTGTACTCAGCAATCATCTCAAAGACGGAGGGCGGCTTTCCTTCCTTGATCATTAGCGCGATCGTTGCGTCGTGAGTCTTGCCGCCTCCGGATGCAACTATGGTGATTGCATATGTTCCGGTCGGTGTCTTGCGTGATGTTCTTACGGTTAGGGTTGAGGTTCCACCAGGCATAATCTTGGTCTGGCTGAAGCTTGCGGTTGCGTCGGTCGGCAGGCCTGAAACAGACAGTTCAACCGTCGACTTGAACCCGGCTATTGCATTGATTGTAACCGTGTGGGTCGAGACTTCACCCTGTTCTATCTCACTTGAAGTCGGTGCCACGACAATGCTAAAGTCTTCTTCTGGCATGGCCTCGATCTCCAGAGTCAAACTGGCGGTTTTCGTTACTCCTCCTCCCGACGCTGTCAAGGAGAGCGTGTAGGTTCCAGCTGTTGCAGTCCTGATCGTCAAGACTTCAAGTGTCGATTGGTAAGTTGGGTTTGATGACGGTGGGTTGAAGGAATGTGTAGCCCCGGGCGGGAGCCCAGCAAGGCTAAGGATCACAGGCTGAGTAGAACCACTGACTAGCGTGACAACGATGACGTATGATACTGACTGCCCAGCGGTCACTTTTTGGGTTGGCGGCGACGCTGAGATAGAGAAGTCGAAAGGCGGAGGAGCAGCGCTTACAGTGAAAGACAAGGCGGCCTCGTTGTTGTATCTGTACGGGTCTTGGTAAGAGTATGGAGATGGATCTGCTACCCAAAGTATCGTGTGGTGTCCCTCGGTCGCTATCCATGGCGTTGTCAAAGTAACTGTCATGATAACTCCAGTCGGACCCGGATAGGACACCGTACCGCTACCGACGAATGTGCCGTCCAAAATGGCTGCAACACGAACGCTCTGGGGATATGGCCAGTTTGTGCTGAGTGCCCGCAGGACAACCGAGAATGTCGTCGGATCTCCTACCTTGGGAGACGGAGGATTCATCGCTGGGTTGAGGAGGGACCAGTCTGTGATTGGCGCGGTCGGCAGGACTACGAGCTGAACATTGTCTGTTCGAAATCCCACGGCAGGACTGAAACCTGATACAGGAATCGTGTATGTTCCCGGCGCCTTGCCAGAACTAATGGTGACGTACAACGTTCGAATAAAGGGAGGAGTACCCGAAGCGGTTGGCGCAAACGAGAAGCTCAACCCATCCAGCTGGGGAGTCCACGGCGATACCAAGAGACTGACCACGTCTGCTGGCGGCGTTACCAGAGCTACAGAGACCGTGTACGTAACGGTCTGCCCGGGAAAAGCGGATCTTGTTTCAGGCTCAGCGTTGACGCTGAAGCTCCACGCATAGACAGGGCTCGTGCTAAGCAGCATCAGGAACATCAATAGAACGCCGACCACAGCGAAACGCGTTCCGTTACCTCTCAAGACCATTCACGAATACTCAAGAGATAGACTCGTGCGTTCTTATAGCTTGCCGTTGAGAGGTGCACCTCGTGTTGTGAGATCTCTGAAGTGTAAAGTAGCTACAGTCGATTCGGAATCATCCCTGTTCGAAGATTAGTCACAACGCTAGACCTTGGGCGCTAAATTTTGCGAGTTCTTCGTAACCTCCTCCTGCAGGTGACTCTGTTGGGATCCGAACCATCCCGTTCAGGAGAGCAACGAGATCTTCTGTATCATTCTCTGGACTGATTCTTTCATCCTTCAATTGACCCGCGACCATCTGCAAACCAAAATGATGAAGTGCTACTTCTGTCTTAGTGATCTGGAGGTAGAAGAGCTCAGGGCCATCACAGTACTGAATTATAGTGTCGACACGTCGCTAATGGCTCTTCGATATCCTTAAGCGAGTGCCGAAGCCCAGTATCGTTTCGAGGTTCGGAGCGGAAACGTGACTCGAAAGACGGTCTTCTGGCTATCTGTACTTCTGACGACGGTGCTTGTAGTGCGGGGAGTCGAATCTGCCAACGGAGAGACTTGGCGGGTTCTCAGCCATACAATGGCTAAGGGCATAGATGCGTTCTCGGGCAGACCTGCCGGTAACACCACGAGATTCCTCACCACGGATGAGCTGGCTGTCTGCTGGTTTGAAATTGAGATCGAAGGCTTTGGACCGTTCACCTTCACTTGGAAGTGGTTTGAGCCTAACGGGGCCGTGTACAGAGAGCACACAACAGTAGAACTAATTCCTCGGAGTGGTGTCTACAGGTTCTGGGACATCCTGACGATACGAAACACTCCTGCCGAAGTGAAGCTCGGCAGGTGGCTAGTGGAAACCTATGTGAGAACGGATCGGCTTTTTCACACATCTTTCCTCATCGAGTCGCCTGCCACCTCATACTCGGTTCAAGTGAAGGCTGCGGGTTTTGACAAGAGATTCTTTACTAGCCTATATGTTGACGGGGTCAAGGTTGGAACGATTCTTGGAGGCGAAACCAAGGAATTGACCTTCAAAATCGGCACCACTCACGGACTGTCGGTTGACGAATATGTCCAATGTGACATCGGCGTAAGATTCCACTGCTCCGCGACATCTGTCTCGGTAAGCGATGAATCGTTTTTCATATTCCTCTATGAGACGGAGTACCACCTGGGAATTGTCTCCGAGTACGGCGCACCGAAAGGAGAGGGATGGTACAAAGCCGGATCCATAATAGCCTTCTCTGTCTCAACGCCTGTAACCGGGCAATGGGGGGTCCAATATATATTCAGACAGTGGACAGGCGACTTTACTGACGACTCAGCTGCGGCTCTTGTATTGATGGATGGGCCGAAGAAGGTGACAGCTCTGTGGATCGTGGACTACTCGCTGCTATACATATTCGTCACAATCTTTGCAGGAGTGGTTGCTACCTTGATGGCAATCTTGCTAGTGACCAAGAGAAGAGGCCCCGCTCTGTCTGTCATGGAAGAGGCTCCTCCTTCAGCACGGAATTGTCCCAAATGCGGAAGGCAAACGCTCTACGTCGAAAGAATCAAGCGCTATTACTGCACACAGTGCAAGAAATATCTGTAGCAGCATAGTTGTCCAAAGCCGACTCAAAAATAGAGCTGCAATCATGCAACTATTGGATGTGATCCTTCATGTCAGGCTACGGGCGATTTCTTCCACTGTCGAAAGGAACAATTCAACTTCGTTAGCGGTGTTATATATGTAAAGGGAAGCGCGAGCCGTCCCATTCGCGTGAATCACCTCCTTCATAGTAGGCAATGCGCAATGATGCCCCGACCTTATCATTATCTTCTTTGAGACATCGAGAGCCAAGGCAACATCGTGCGGACTCAGATCGCCCACATTAAATGAAGCGAGCGCAACTCTATCAGCCGAATCCTCCGGTCCGTACACCTTAACTTTTCTCATTTTCGCCAATCCTTCGTGGAGAGCTTTGCCGAGTCTAACTTCATGAGCCCTGACGTTCTCCATGCCCAACTGGGCTAGATAATCCACAGCTCGACCTAGCCCTATGCCCTCGGCGATCGCAGGGGTGCCTGCCTCGAATCTGTGCCAGCCAGATGTCAATTCAAATTCCTCGGAAGAAACGTCTTGAATAGTTCCGCCTCCAATGAAAGTGGGCTCAACCTCCTCAGCAACCTCTGCTCTCATATAGAGGGCTCCTGACCCCGTCGGCCCGCACATCTTATGCCCCGAGAAAGCTAGGAAATCGCATCCGATCTCTCTCACATCCACCCTCATATGCGGCACTGACTGAGCCCCATCGATAACTGTCAAGGCGCCCCTGTCCGCGGCAATTCTTGAGATGTCACGAATGGGCACTATCGCGCCCAACACATTGGAGACATGTGGAACCGCCACGACTCTCGTCTGGTCATCTATCGTCCTTTCAAAGTCCGCAAGGTCGAAGAGTCCTTGCTCGTTGGGCTTTACCGCCTCCAACCTGACTCCATGCCTTTGGCGAACCCTCTGCCATATGATGAAGTTAGAGTGATGATCCATCAACGTAGTAACTATCTTGTCGCCCCTCCTCCACTTCAAGCCGTTGGCGACAATATTCAATCCCTCAGTCGTATTCCTCGTCATGACGATCTCCTCGTCGCTTCTGGCGTTGAGAAATTGAGCCACCTTCCGGTGAGCCAGCTCGTACTCCTCACTTGCCTTCTGAGAGAGCTGATGTATCCCACGGTCAACATTCGCCCTATACCGATGATAGAACTCCATCATCTTGTCAAGAACAGGCTCAGGTGTTAGGCTGCTGGCAGCACTGTCCAAATAGATCACGCCTGTTTGCAGGATAGGAAAATCCGCTCGAATCTTCTTAACGTCAAACATCTGTTCCACCTCGCGCTATACGTCTATCAGGAAGACGTGGTTCCTTAACGTTTACCTACCGGAGCTCCATGAGAAGAGCGGGTCTCAAAGCGTAGTCTTCTCTAAGAACTGTCTAGGCTAGACTGCGTCTACAGCCTCTGGGTATGGCAAACTACGAAGTATCGAGTTCTTAGGCAGTATGAAATATGAAATCGCGCCCGCGCTAATAGGTGGCGAGTTTCGTCACGCCAGGAATCTTAAGCATCTTCTGAAGCGCATCTCCAGACGGTTCCTTCTCCACCACCAGCGTAAGTTTGGGCTCTGGTGTCAGATCCGGATCATCAGCGACGACCTGCCGAATCGAGATGCCTTCTCTAGAGATCAGCTCAGTAGCTCCAGCGACGATCCCCACTTCGTGAGGATCTGCATAAATCTCTATGACCCGATAGCCGAGGTATTTCGCCACGTTGGGCAGGAAAGGGCCTGCCGATTTCAGACCCTTGAAGACGGACTGAAGGACAGGGTCAGACTCGATGAATTCAGCAGTTTCTCTGACAGTACGTCGGTCTACGCCTATTGCTCTAGCCATCTTCAGCTCCGACTGTTCCACTTCGCCGCAGAAGATCCTGCCATTTCTGACGCTAAGACCAAGCTCGACTAGGGTTCTGGCTACTTTCAGCCGGCCAGGGTATTCTCTGAGCTGGTCAGATATCTGTCTCCACATTTGTACCTCAACGTACACATTAGCACTCTAAAGGCTTAAATGCATCGTTTGCACATTCTGGGTTCCCTTCGGAGACAGCCTGAGATGACGGGTGACCACGTTTGGACAACGCTCAGCTAGCGCTTCCTTGACTGCGGCACAGCTGAACAACGTCCACGCTCCTGCGAATTCTCCGAAGTGTTCTGGTGAACTATATGTCTAAGAGTGAAAGGAATAACTGTGCAACGTATCTGGATCAGGATGAGATACCGACCTCGTGGTACAACATCCAAGCTGACCTTCCCGAGCCGCTACCGCCACTCCTTCATCCAGCCACGAAGGAGCCCCTGAAGCCGGGTCTCCATCCTCGAATATGGGCTGAGGAACTCGTCCGCCAGGAAGACTCCAATGAGCGCTACGTCAAGATACCGGACGAGGTTCTAGACGCCTACCTCCGCATGCCCCGTCCTACACCCCTATTCCGAGCGAGGCGACTCGAGGCCTACTTGAAGACGCCCGCGAAGATCTACTTCAAATGTGAATACATGAACCCGGCGGGTAGTCACAAGCCCAATACCGCGATACCTCAGGCCTACTACTGCAAGGCTCAGGGAGCAGAAAGAGTAGTTACAGAAACAGGTGCCGGCCAGTGGGGATCGGCTCTGGCCATGGCATCTGCTTTCTTCGATCTCAAATGCAGAGCATACATGGTCCGCGTGAGCTATAACCAGAAACCTGGCCGCCGAACAATGATGGAAACCTGGGGGGCAGAGGTTTTTCCCTCTCCAAGCGATCAGACAAAATTTGGACGAAGCCTTCTAGAAGTGGACAGCAATCACCCAGGCACGTTGGGGATCGCAATCAGCGAAGCTATTGAGGACACGTTGAGCAACGAGAACACGCGCTACTGTCTTGGCTCAGTATTGAATCACGTACTCATGCATCAGACCATTGTAGGACTCGAAGCGAAGAAGCAGTTCGAGAGCGTAGATACCTACCCTGATGTGGTCATCGGCTGCATCGGCGGCGGATCCAACTACGCGGGCTTCTCGTTTCCCTTCATGATGGACAAGCTACAGGGAAAGAAGGACACGGAGTTCATTGCTTGCGAGTCGAAGGCTGTACCCCACACGACAAGGGGAGTTTACACATATGATTTCGGCGACACCGCTGAGACGACGCCTCTTGCCAAGATGCTGACGCTCGGACACAAGTACGCTTGCCCACCAATCCATGCAGGCGGCCTTCGATACCACGGAATGGCGCCACTGATATCATACCTCATCCAAAAAGGATTCATGAGATCCGTGGCCTACCAACAGACCGAAGTATTTGAGGCAGCAAGCATCCTCGCGCGCACTGAGGGACTCATCGCAGCGCCCGAAACAGCTCACGCCTTGAAGTGCGCAATCGACGAAGCTCTAGTCTGCAAGAAGACAGGCGAAGCCAAGGTAATATCCTTCAACAATAGTGGCCACGGTCTTCTAGACCTATCTGCATACCAGGCGTTCCATGACGGAAAACTTGCCGACTTCGAACCCGTGAGGATCGAAGTCCCCAAATACGTCACGTAAGAGACTGGCACTAGCCCAACACTTGCCCCGCTTCTTGTTTCACGTTCTACCCGCGTCTGACAGCCTCGATGCTCGGTCAGGAGGAGCATATAATCATCATATCATCTGCTTACACGATCGTCAACAGACTTTCCCCAGCTTGAGACGGGATTTCGGCCGCAGCTCTGCTCTGCGGATAGTTAAGTTCATTAGATTCTTCTTCCCGTCTAGTTAAATCGCCAAGGTGAGTTGATGGCCCGCCAATCACGGTAGCTGAAGTCTCGACGAGAAGTTTTGTCTACGGAAGCTTCCGGGCCTCAGAGAATCGCTGGAGGGCAAACCTATGCTGGACATAAGATTCGTTAGAGAGAACTCTGAAACAGTCAAACATGACCTTGATAGAAGAGGCGACCTCGCCAAGGTCGAATGGGTTGACGAGGTTCTGAGACTCGATACCGAATGGCGAAAGCTACTGACCGAAGTCAACAGTCTAAGGGAGCGGCGGAACAGGATCACTGAAGAGATAGCGAAGCTACGTAGATCTGGTCTGGACGCAAGCGTCAAGATGAAAGAGGCAGAAGCAATACCAGCAGCCATAGGCGAACGGGAGAAAGAGATCACGGAGCGCAAGCAGAGAATAGACTACTTGCTTATGCGTCTGCCCAACCCAATGCATGAATCTGTTCCTCAAGGCAAAGACGAGAACGACAATGTTGAGCTGCGAGGGTGGGGAGAAATGCCCAGCTTCTCCTTTACACCGAAAGATCATATAGACATAGCAATCGGGTTAGATCTGATTGATATCGAAAGAGCAGCAAAGGTCGCAGGTGCAAGGTTCTACTACTTGAAGAAAGACTTAGTCCGACTTAATTGGGCTATCGTCGACTTCGCGCTTGACTTCATGAAAGAAAAGGGTTTCACACTAGTCCAGCCACCCTACCTCCTGAGACGAGATGTGATGGAGGGGGCGGTTGATCTCTCGGATTTTCAGGACGTGATATACAAAGTGGAGAACGAGGATCTACATTTGATAGCAACCTCTGAGCACGCGATGCTTGGAATGCATCGAGATGAGATCCTTGATGGGATGACCCTGCCGCTCCGGTATTGTGGGATCAGTCCATGTTTCAGAAAGGAGGCCGGCGCCCACGGCAGGGACACTAAGGGAATATTCCGAGTGCATCAGTTCGAGAAAGTAGAACAATTCGTCTTCAGCAAGCCTGAACAGTCGTGGGATGAACATGAATTCTTAATCAGAAACCATGAGGAGATCTTTCAGAGACTCGGGCTACCATATCGCGTTGTAAACGTCTGTAGCGGAGAGCTCGGAACTGTCGCAGCCAAGAAGTACGATCTTGAGGTTTGGCTTCCCGGCCAGAGAAAATATAGAGAAGCTGGATCGTGCAGCAACTGCACATCCTATCAAGCTGTGAGATCTAACATCAAATTTAGAGACAATCCTAACGAGCCGACTTCATACGTACACACGCTCAATAGCACCCTGATCGCTACTGAACGGGCCTTGGTTGCAATACTCGAGAACTACCAACGGGAAGATGGGTCGATAGGCATCCCGGATGCCCTCGTTCCGTACATGAACGGAGTGAAAGAGATCTCGTCCCCTTAGGACTGACGTCAGCGACCTGAACCCAGCTAATGTAGGATCAACCAACGCATTTGCAGGGGAAAAAGGGGGAGATAAGACCTCGGTTCTTACCTCTCTGTGCTCACCGATTTTTCCAGGGGAACCTTTTCTGCATATGACCTGTCGAGGACTCTCGCAGCAAATAGGTTCACTAAGCTGTTAGGGCTCGCCTCACCTGTGACCTTCCCCACGTCCCCTTTGATCGATCTCCACTTGAGCTTCGTACGTCCGCTCTTCGAGTTGTAGATGACTCCCAAGACGCTTGAGACTCTTACGAAGGAGAGCTCTCCTTCCACGCGAACCGTTTCCTTGTCTTCAGCTTCAACATACATGGTGCCGATCTGCGAGGCCCTTTCAGGAAAGACTGAAGGGTCTTCCGCAAGTTCGTTAGGTATGAAAGATTGGCAGGTGCTCAGAATCATGAACCTCCTGAAATTGTCGAGGTCACACACTGCCTCAATCTTCATGAAGATCCCAAGCTGGGAATGAACCAGCGGTTTGTTGGTATGGGACTAGCCGATTTAACTCTATTTCTATGCGCAGATTATTGACAAATAAGTATCAATGCTTAGATTCTGGCAAGGTCAAACAATGACTGGTAGAGCTTAGCTACGTGTTCGGATGGGGCGAAACCTGTCTTCCCCCCAAATTCGGGTGTTCACTTACTCTCGCAGAATACCATCTGTGGTTCGCGAAGGCAGCCAGTCTTTCACCTGTGGACCATCAACTTCCAGGCTTTTCACTACGTCTGGAGTCTACTTCTGGGTGACCATTCTCGGCGAAGTAGTAGGGATGACGCGAGTGCAAGAAGAGACAGTAGGAACATAGCGGAGAACGCCAACTGTAGGCCGAAGTTCTCCGCGACGTATCCCGCCATTGCACTTGACACAGATCCCAATCCAAAGACTAAGAAAAACATGATACCGTAGACCAAACCCCTCTGGTCCGGAGAGGCAATTTCCGCAGTGAGAGCGTTTGTTGTGGGTTGAGTCGCGTAGAAGGCTACTCCGAAGAGAAAGAGGAAAATCACTGCAGCAACTGGGTTTTGGAGTTGCAAGCATGCAAATCCGACTACGACTGCAGCAGATTCTATGACCAGTGCGTTAGCGCCCCCCATTCTGTCAGTTCCAGTTCCTCCAAGAAACTGGCCAAGGACTCCGAACGCCATAAGGAGCGAAACGGCTATTCCAGAAATCTCTATGGATAATCCTCTAACTTTCGTCAGATAAGCCGGAAAGAACAGTTCCGTTCCTCTATAGTACAGCCCCATCATAATGTTGTAAGCAAAGAGGGCCCAAAACCTCGAGTCCTTCAGGATTAAGGATCTTTGGCGTTTCGTTTCTATTTCGCGTTTCCCTGCCAAACGGAGTCGAATGAAGTAGACAGATGTGACCATCGAAAGTACTCCGAAGAATACGAACGAAAAACGCCACCCAGCCACTAGCGCCAAGAAGATTGCGACAGACGGAACAAAGACTTGTCCAATGCTTCCTCCAACTCCATGAGCGGCCATCACGCGTCCGACTTCTCCACGATACGCCTTGGAAATCAGGCTGTTTGCAGTGGGATGATAGAAGCTACTCCACCCTGACATCAAGATCAACGCGGCAACTAACCCGACAAACCCACGGTTCACTAGGAGGATCAATGTTGAAACGCCCGAGAGGGCCAAACTGATGAAGACAACTCTTCCTTCGCCAATCCTATCCGAGAGAGGTCCCCCCACAAGTGCACCTGCGCCGAACAAGAGATAGCCGAAGGTAGCAGCCAACCCTACTTCTCCTAGAGAGAGGCCCAAGTCGTTGACGACTAGGAGCAGCACCGGCGGGAGCACCGAAAGAAATGAGTGATCTAGAGCATGGGCCAGCCCCAAGAAGAGAATTGTGATCCTTCCTTGCTGCAATGTTAATTCTCCACAGGTGTTCGTAGCCTTTGCCGAGCGGAATGAACTAAATGAAAGTTTGTCTAGATAAGGCTCTCCTAAGGATTTTGGGTCCGATGATTCAAAGATGCATCAGTCTTTTATCAACGGCGCAGATTATCAGCCAGAACGATTTAAGAAATTCCGACTTAACGTTTGGTGGAAAGACTTGGAACTTGAGGAAGCAATCACCAAAAGACGAAGCATCCGAAGATTCAGAGCGCAGACAGTTCCAAAAGAAACTCTTGAGAGAATAATTCAGACGGCGATTTGGGCTCCGTCGGCGATGAATACGCAGCCATGGCATTTCACAGTCCTCGCTGGCGAAAAGAAAGATGCCTTAGTCTCTATCGCAAGCGAGAGCTTCGAGAAGCTTCAGATAAGGCTGAGGCAATTGTTCCCTGAGAAGCACGTTGAATTCCTTAGACGCTACTTCATGACCTTTGGAAACGCGCCTGTCATCATAGCAGTGGCGGTTGACAAACTAGGAGAAGAGGTGTACAGGCTAGCGGGAATTCAGAGCGCCGCCGCGGCCATTCAGAACCTCCTGCTCTTGGCTCATGCTGAAGGCCTCGGAGCATGTTGGATGACAGGGGTTCTGTGGGTTAGGGACCAAATAGAGAGTTTCCTCAACATTCCAAGCGACCAGGAGTTGGCGGCTTTAGTGGCGATCGGATATCCTGAAAAGCTGCCGTCTGCTCCGCTGAGAAAGCATATGGATATCATCTGGGTTGGCTTCTAGACCCGGAAAACTGCACGCTGGCCCGAGTAAGCATATTTAGCCACCGTGAAACCTGTTCAGGAAGATTTGGCTTCGAGAGCGGTGATTGCGGATGGTAAGAATACTCGTGGTTTATGATTCCATGTCAGGTAACACTGAGTTGATGGCCCAAGCAGTTGCGAAAGGGGCTGAAAGCGTTTCACAGACAGAGGTCACGTTGAAGAAGGTCAACCACGTAGAGTTTGAGGACATGTTGAACTCTCACGCGATCATAATTGGCTCCCCAACCTACTACGGGCTCATGTCTGCGGGAATCAAGGATTTTCTCGACAGGTCCGTTAAGATACATGGCAAACTGCAAGGGAAAGTTGGAGCAGCATTCACCAGCTCAGGAGGAACCGCATCCGGTGCCGAGACGACACTACTCTCAATAATCGAGGCAATGCTCATACACGGAATGATCATTCAGGGCAGACATGAAGGGAAACATTACGGCGCCGCAGCGGTCGGCAAACCCAACGATAAGGATCGCAAAGTATGCGAGGAACTCGGAAGGCGGACAGCCGAGCTAGCGAAAAAGATCTTCAGCAAATAGCGTCGAAACATCGTATGCGTGAAGCACACGAATTTGCGGGAGTCTGGCGATGCCTCAAGATTCGCTGATAACCTTCGTGCAGACGCTAATCCGTCAACGCAGCCTCAGCGGCGACGAGGGCGCAGTCGTAGAGTTGATCATCTCAGAGATGCGAAGGCTCGGCTTTGACCAAGTCTGGAACGATGAGAACGGAAGCGCGATCGGAGTAATCAAAGGTGCCCGGCCGGGTCCGATGCTTCTCTTGGACAGTCATTGTGATACAGTGGATATCGCGCCCGGCGTCTCATGGATGCATGATCCACTGGAAGGCGAAATCGGCGGAGGCATCATCTACGGACGCGGAGCAGCTGACATGAAGGGTGCACTGGGAGCGATGGTACATGCCGCTGCCTCCATGGATCGCTCTCACCTGAAGGGAAGTGTGGCGGTAAGCGCAACGGTCATGGAGGAGAGCCTAGAGGGGGCAAGCCTCCAAACAGTAATGGAGGCTCTAAATCCGGACTTTATCGTGATAGGCGAGGCGACTGATCTGAACCTGAACCGGGGTGGGCGGGGCCGCGCAGAAATCTATTTGGAAACGATAGGTCGCTCAGCTCACTCCTCATCGCCGCATCTCGGCCGTAACGCCGTGCACGATATGATGAAGGTAGTTGAAGTGGTTGAACGCTTGCCAGTGAAAGAGGATCCACTGCTAGGTCAAACTGTCTTCGCGCTTACTGACATCATATCAGATCCCTACCCTGCGTGCTCAATGGTTCCTAGTGGCTGTCGAGTCACATACGACCGACGGCTCATTGCAGGCGAAAACCCAGACGAAATCCTAGGCCCCATTACAGGGTCGCTGGAACTGCGGGAAATCGAACTGCATGCAAAGATCGCTACCGGCGAGTATCGCACCTATACTGGCGCGGCTCTGCGCGGCCTAAAGTTCCTGCCTGCTTGGGCTTTCCCAGAAACCGATTCCTTTGTTCAGGCCTGCCTACGCGGGTTGCGGGCAGCAGGACTAGATCCGAAGATCGGTGCCTACCGTTTTTGCACGAACGCCGCCTATAGCGCAGGCGTGGCAGGTGTGCCCACGATTGGCTTTGGACCAGGAAGAGAGGAAGACGCTCACATCGTCGACGAGCGTCTCGAACTCAAGTCGTTGATCGCTGCAATGCAAGGCTATCGCGGCATAATCGACGCTGTCCTTTCGGGCAACTGAAGGATACCAGAAAAGCGAGATCGTGAAGCGTGGCGTCTAGGCACGCATTGCGAGAGCTTTATGCGTATCCTTTATCATTGAGATTACGTCCAAGTGATATGGGCATTTCTTGACGCATTCTCCGCATTGAGTGCAACCGTCTGCCTTTGTATTCAACCGCTGGTACTGTTCCTTGGCGTATGAGGTTAGTCCATAGAAGTTGGCATATTTGTTGAAGCGGAGAACAGCCGGTATGTTGATACCTTCCGGACAGGGTATGCATAAGCCACATTCTCTGCAGAACCGTTCTGGCGGGAGCTGTCCAAATCTGTACTGATTCTTCTCGCTTTCACTCAATCCGCGAAACTTTTCAGCCACAGCAACAGCATACTCAACCTCTTGCGGACTGCGTAGCCCGGGAACTGTCGTAGCGATATCGTGAGCTAGAACAAATCTGAGTGCTCTTCGCGCCTTCTCTACTCCTCTTCCTCCAAAGATCTTATCGAACACTTTTGGGTTTGGCGCGCGGGAATCCCTCTCAGCGTAGTTTAGATCTATTCCTCCGAACGGCTTCATGATCACTACTCCGATGTCGAGCTGCTTCGCCAAAGGTATCAGCTCTTCCGCTGCTTCACGGGTGATCAAGTTCAAAGGAACCAGAACTGTGTCGAACTCATTTGTCCGCAAAGCTTTCGCAAGTACATAGGGCCGGTGACCTGTAATTCCTATATGATCTATTATGCCAGCCGATTTCGCTTCCTTAAGGGCGGCAAGTGACCCATCCGGACGCAGAGCACTCTCAAGCGTCTTCTCATCATCGATCCCATGAAGCTGTACGAGATCGATCCTGTCTGTTCTCAGATTTCGGAGGCTATGCTTCAACCCAGCCCTCGCAGCCTCTTCCTTTGTCTTCTGATGCGTCTTGGTAGCCAACACCACGCGGTCTCTCACGTCGTGCAATGCCTCCCCGATCTTCTCCTCACTATCCCCGTAGGCTCTAGCAGTATCAAAGTAGTTCACGCCTAGCTCATAGGCGCGTCTGACCGTTCTAACCGCCGACTTCCTGCTCGCCTCAATGATCGGTATTCCACCAAATCCTATGACTGATACACTGAACCCCGTTCTTCCCAGCCTTCTCTTCTCCAAGGATACACCACACCATCTGCAGTGAGCGACGCGATGATGAATCCGCGATAGATAAGAGATATGTTTCCACCGCGACACGTTTCAAAGCAGATCGCAGGTCTCAACACAGGCCCAGTCGTGGTCATGATGGTGGGGCTGCGGAGATTTGAACTCCGGATCACGTGGGTTCCAGAAGCTGATGGCTTTCCCAAGCCACGTAGCCTATCCTAGCTGACTCATCTCGCTATCTAGACCAGACTAGCAGACAGCCCCGGCGGCATGATTGATTACCGTCAAAATAAGACTTTTGCCCTAAAAGATCCGCGAGTCTCTCTACCCTACTCAATGTTCGAGGGGTCGTTTCTTTTCAACTATCTCTCTCGCTTGGACTCTCATCTCAGTACCTAAACGTTCAACCAACATGTTCTTCAGCCAATTCTCATCTTCGTTCGGATGGTCGAGTCTGTAGTGTGCGCCTCTGCTTTCCCTTCTTTCAGATGCGCATCTTGTAACTATCTTGGCAACAGTAAGCATTGATTCCAGCTCCAACACTTCTCCCAGCTCCCAAGTAGTCGTCGCATAGATCCTCAAGAGATCTCTGCGGAGCTCTTGGATGCAGACATGAGCCTTCTCAAGCGTTTCCCGGCTTCTGATGACTCCGGCGCACCTAGTCATTGTTGCCTGCAACCTTCCTCGGATCTCTTTTGGTCGTGCGCCTGGTGAGTGAGGGTGTGCTCTGATTTCTAAGAGATCTTTCTCGATTTCTCGTGCGCATAAATCACTAGTCTCAAACCATTCGTGAGACTTGGCGTATTGGGCCGCAGCTCTTCCTGCCCTCGAACCGAATACTATTGTGTTTGTGAGGGCGTTTCCTCCGAGGCGATTCGCCCCGTCTACGCCGCCTGTCACCTCTCCTGCGGCATATAACCCGGGAAGACCTGTAGCTCCGTTCTCGTCGATCTCAATTCCGCCCATGAAGTAGTGTTCAAGAGGTGCGATGTGTAGGCATTGCTTAGTCAAGTCAATCTTTGACAGCCATCTTCGCTTTATCTCCTTGAACTCGCCGAGCATCCTTTGGGGGTGTTCCTTTTCTTCTGCACCCTTAAGATCTAGGAGGACTGCGTCTTGGTCCCCTTTGCCCTCGTGGATCTCGATGCAGATCAGCCTGCTCATAGCGTCGCGGTGCTCAATGAAATCTCGTCCTGGACTGAATCCCGTGTCCCTCAGGAACTCTTTGCCCTCAGTGTTTACGAGCCGCCCTACCTCAACTATGCCGGGGTTGAAGAGAAACATGGGAAGGCCGGGCTCGACTAGTCCAAAAGGAAAGAATTGGACAAACTCCATATCGATCAGTGTTGTTCCGACCTCGTAAGCCATTGCGTAGCCCTCTCCAGTAGTCCCTACTGGGTTGTCTGTTCGTGAGTATATTCTCCCTGCGCCGCCGGAAGCCAGAACCACTGACTTTGCTTGAAGTGAAATAACTTCCCCATTCAGCCGGTTGAATCCCGCCGCGCCTACAACTGTGTCTCCACTCTTCTCTAACTTGGCAACGATCACGTTTTCAAGGATTTTCACTCCTGACGAACGAGCGAACTTGACGAGGGGAAGCGTGAGCCCTGTGCCATTCATCATGAATGAACCTTTGACGCTTGCCGTTCCATCGTCGGTTTCAATATCGACGCCAAACTCACGAAGCTCCAAAAGCCTAGCTGCACCTTCATGCGTCATTACATCGACCAGTTTCTGATCGTTGAGAAACTTTCCTCCCTTCACAGTTCGCTCAGAATGTTTCTCAGGCGTTAACTTTCCGAATGAGGCTTGGAATCCCCCACCCGCATAGGCGGTACAGTTTCCAAGACCGGCCGGGGTCTTGGACAGAAGACGCACATCTGCACTCGCTCGACGAGCCTCAATCGCCGCACGAAGTCCAGCGGCGCCTGCACCGATCACCAGAACATCCGTCTTCAACGCTCTCATCGCGATCCGCCTAACTATCGCCGACAGCTGTCCACAGATGTTCCAGCTTACGTGAATTAGAGCTTTCGATTGGGCGCGCTAGATGACCTAATTGCTCTTGCGAAGGTCTACGCAGCATTAGCCGCAGAGTTCTGTGAGTGAACTGGAAACGTACAAACTCTTTTCGTCAAGGGCAATGCATAGTATTTTATCGCTTCCTCGACAACCTAATCTGAGAGGATCTAGCGATGGCTCGATTAGTCATTCGGAATGGCATGATAGTCGATGGAGCTGGGAACCCATGGTTCAAGTCCGATCTGGAGATCACAGGTAAGAAGATCTCTCGCATAGGTAAGGCTTCTACCACCAAGGCTAAGACAGTTGACGCTTCTGGTTGCGTTGTTGCTCCCGGTTTCATTGACATTCACTCTCATTCGGATCTCGATATACTTGTCAATCCGAAGGCTGAGAGCAAGGTTCGGCAAGGCATCACGACAGAGGTCTTTCCCAACTGTGGATCAGGGCCGGCTCCGTTGAAGGGAGCAGCCGTCGAGCTGGTCAAAGACGACTTGAAAGAGCTGGGGCTGAGCCTCAACTGGTCGACGATGGCAGAATACATGAGGAGGATTGAGCGGCAAGGAGTATCGTTGAATGTTGCTCTCTTGATTCCTCACGGAACTTTGAGAGCTTGCGTGTTGGGCTTTGAAAACCGACGACCAACTGGTAAGGAGATGCAGGAGATGAAGGCGCTGACGGAACAATGTATGCGTCAAGGTGCCTTCGGAATGTGTACAGGGCTGAGGTATGTTCCCGGATCATATGCTGAGACTGATGAAGTGGTAGAACTCCTGAAAGTTGTGGGTAAGTATGGCGGCTTCTATGCCTCACACGTCAGAGACGAGGGTGACCGAGGGACGTATCCAGCCGCCATAGCCGAAGCCGTGGAGATCGGAGAGAAGGCCGGAGTCCCAGTGGAGATATCCCACCTGAAAGCACTTGGAAAGAGGGCCTGGGGCAAGGTGAAAGATGCCCTGAAAATTATCGACGACGCCAGAATGAGAGGAGTCGACGTAACATGTGACATGTATCCCTACAATGCAAGTGGGACAGGCTTCATGGCTTGGATTCCAAAATGGTCACATGAAGGTGGATTTGACAAGTTTCTGGAACGTCTCAAAGATCCTGAGCAGAGGAGAAAGATCGTCGAAGAGACCAGAGCTGTCTTAGACGACCGAGGAGGCCCTGAAAGGGCAGTGTTGACACGATTCTCACCGAATCGAGACTACGAAGGCAAAACGCTCAAAGAGATCTCGACAATGAAAGCGAAGGATCCAGTAGACGTTGTACTTGATCTCATAGTAGAGTCAAAGGGAGAGACCCCCGTGGTGAACTTCAACATGCTAGATGATGATGTCGAAGCAGTGATGAGGCATCCAGTAGTAATGTTTGGAACTGATGGCTACGCCTTAGCTCCGTACGGAATTCTAGGCAGAGGAAAGCCTCATCCAAGAAGCTACGGCACTTACCCACGTGTGCTTGGAAGATACGTTCGGGACAGGAAGCTGCTAACGATCGAAGAAGCGATCAGAAAGATGACCTCTCTCCCAGCTCAGAAGCTAGGGCTTCAGGATCGGGGGCTCATCAAGGAAGGCATGTACGCCGATGTTGTCGTATTCAACCCAGCGACAGTGAGGGATAAGGCGACGTTCACTGACCCACACCAGTACCCAGACGGTTTGGAGTACGTAATAGTCAATGGAACCATCGTTATCGAGAAGGGCGAGCATACTGGAGCGCTCCCTGGAATAGTCCTCAGAAAGAGCAAACTTTAGAATGGACCGACAAGGTAGCCTTGAAGCGGCCTTCGTGGAAAAAGCTCGGGCCTAATAAGTCCCGAAAACCTAGTTCAACCCAAGAAGCGCTCAAGTATCAAGAGCTATATTCGTCGCCTTGAACGTGCTGGACTGAGGACGCCTCCTTGAGCGCGAAAGCAAAGGCTGTGATATTTGATCTCGATCATACGCTCATAGTGTCCGGCATTGATTTTCCTGAGATGAAAGCCAAGATAGTGAGCTATCTAAGGCAGCGCCTTCCGCCTTCAGAACGGCTGGATTCCAGCAGGCCGACCTATGAGATGACTCGATCTGCTGTTCAGATTCTGGAGAAGCATGGTCTGTTTCACGTGGTTCCTGAGGTTGTCGAGGAGATAAACGGGATAATGTCCGATACTGAAATGAGATATGTGTCCGAGGCAAGATTGATCCAAGGTGCCGCGCAAGCCCTGAAAAGGTTGAAGGATGCGGGCATGAAAGTTGGAATTCTAACTAGAAGCTGTCGAAGGTACACGGATGAAGTATTGAAGGCAACGGGGTTATCTGCATTTGTCGATGAAGTAGCAGCAAGAGATGACTGTGCTAGCCCTAAGCCGGACCCAACACAGGTGTATCTGCTTATGCAGAAGATGAACGTAAAACCGGACGAGACTGTCATGGTGGGTGATCACCCAGTCGATTCGCTGTGCGCAAGAAACTCAGGGATCAGATTTGTTGGCGTACTAACAGGCTCGTGGGGAGCCGAACAGGTGACGCAACTTGGGTCTACTGTCATTCCAAGTGTGAAGGAGTTGCCCGATTTACTAGGCGCGTGACAGTCGAGGGGTCCTGTTGCACGAGTTTTCCATGGCTGAGCGAATCGTCAGGGCAGTTCTCGACGCTGCAACTCCAAAGAAGGCGTCGAGCATAGTCGAAATCAAATTGGATGTTGGCGAATTGACATTTCTGAGCCACGAACAGCTTTCATTCTGCATACAAGTCTTGTCCAAGGGCACGATAGCAGAAAATGCCAAGGTGGTCATCACAACAACCAAAGTGCAAGTTCATTGCTCCAAATGCGGCTACATTGGACAGGTGGAATACCTCGGTGACGAAGTTCACTCAATGATTCCCATCCCGATCCTCACCTGTCCGAAGTGCGGCTCAAGTGAAGCGGATGTGACTGAGGGCAATGAATGCACGGTTAGGAGCATCAGAGCTCGCGCCGCAAACGACTAGACGGATCAGGACTCCAGCTCCAGTGCTTTGGTGAAATCTCCTACTCCCTCTCCGCTCTTTGCGCAGGTCTTCACGACTCTGATCCTTGAGTTCATCCTCAAAGCATCGCTGACAAGTATTTCGGGATCGACGCCCATGGCCGCTGCCAGATCGATCTTGTTTATCACCGCGACGTCTGCCATCTGGAATATTAGCGGGTGCTTTACTATCATGTAGGGGCCCTCTGTCACGCTGACGACAACGACCCGTTTTTGTGCTCCGATGGGAAAATCTCCTGGGCATATTAGGTTTCCAACGTTCTCAATCCACAGGACATCCAAGTCATCAAGGCTTAGCCTACTCAGAGCTTTATCCACCAAGTTCGCGTCCAGATGGCATTCCTTCCCTGTGTTGATCTGAACCGTTGGAACTCCATGTCGCTCAACTCTCTCAGCGTCAATCGTTGTGGTCACATCGCCCGCGATCATGGCCATTCGATACTTACCCTTCAACCTCTCCACAGTCGATTCGATGAGAGCAGTCTTACCAGAGCCAATAGAGCCCATAACGTCAATCGCCAGAACCTTGCTCCCCTCGAACTTTCTACGAACCCTCTCTGCAATCCGCCTGTTAGCGTCAAGAAAGTTCTCTTCAAGCTCAATGTCGAAGACCTCTCCCTCGGCCGGTCTAACAACCTTCTCCGTTGACACTCTCTGCCGCCTACCTAACCAATGCCCTCAACTTGATAGGCCTAGCCTTCTCATATCAACCTTGGCAACTCAGTCTGCACAAGATAGAAATATTGCGATAGACGGGTTCTCAGTGAAGCCCCGATAGCTGAGCCTGGTTACAGCGACGGACAAGAAGCATTCGGTCGAACCTTGTAGGCCAGGAGCAGAGACAGCCGTAGTCCGCGGGTTCGAATCCCGCTCGGGGCTCCAAACCCGAGGTTCACATCCCTACTGCACTGCTCGGAAGGCAGAAGAGCTCCCGACGCTGTAACGAGCACGCGAGTCAGAGGCATCGCTCGCGACGCATCTACCCTAGAAGAACGCAATGATATGCTACTTTGTGGTAATCGTATATCTGCATCCGCTTGGCGCCAAGACCAGATCTAGTTTTCTGATGAGCTTTCTCAGGCTTTTCGACGTAGGCGCGGATCGCCATTCTATCACAAAATCATATTCGCCGAGCGCCTGCGCACCGTCACCTATCATCTGCTTTGTCATGAGATCCATAGAGGGATCAATGGCAACGACTATGCGGCCCATCGATGCGTCTTCTCGAATTTCCTCTACCATCTCTTCCAAAGCCGACAGAGCGTCAGCGATCCTAGGACCATAAAGCTTCAGACAACTCTTCATTGCGGAAACCTCGAGCGCGCGTATATTACATCATTTGGGATTTAAACCGTGCGAATCGATCTACGTAGAATCTGACTATGTGATTTGTGCAAGAGGTTGACTGTCACAGGTTAGGTTCTTCGGCTCTGTCTTCAGCATCAGTCTTTCCGAGATGAGTCTTTGGAGATTGGTCAAAACTGTCTGCAGAATCGAATATAGCTCGCCAACAGGGCCGAGCCATTAAGCAATGAGACAGGCTTTGAATTCAGTATCCATAAAGCTTGGAATATTTTGCATCAAGGTAACTTATGCAGTGCTTGACGTCGATCTTCTCACCGGTGATTCTTCTCAGAAGGTCTGCTGGATCGTACAAGTTTCCATATGCGTACACGTTCCTAGACAACCACTGCTTGATGCTGCCAAGATCACCTTTTGCAAGTAGGCTTCGCCAATTAGGTATGTCCTTCTCCATCGCAGACAGGATCTGTCCGCCGTAGATGTTTCCCAACGCATAGGATGGAAAATATCCAAAAAGCCCGCTTGCCCAATGGGTATCCTGCATGACACCTTCAGAGTCGTTTTCAACCTTAAGGCCAAGATAATCCATATACTTCTGGTTCCAAACCTCCGGAAGCTCGGCCACCTGAACTTTGCCAGCAAACAACGCTCGTTCAATTTCGAACCTTATGATGATGTGTAGGGCGTAGGTGACCTCATCAGCTTGGATACGTATCTTGGACGGCTTAACCTGGTTGATCGCGTGAACAAAATCCTCCTGACGGACATCGGAGAAGACACTGCCCGTGAGCGCCTTCAGCTGCGGGAAATAGCATGTCCAGAACTCCGGAGATCGACCCACTATGTTTTCCACGAAACGTGACTGGGATTCATGAAATCCGTAAGAGGATCCGGTCCCGATAGGTTGGTACATCCATTCATGTCTCAGGTTTTGTTCGTATATGGCGTGTCCTCCTTCATGCAGGACTGAGAAGAGCGAAGCCGCAACATTATCCTCGTGGTAATGCGTTGTGATTCGCACATCGTCAAAATATCCCGTCGTAAAAGGGTGCTCAGTTTCGTCGATTCTTCCTCCTGCATTCTTTGATTCCACATCATATCCTATGAGGCGAGCCAGAGAGTTAGAGATTTCCCGTTGGACATCGATCGGAACTTTCCTCTTCAAGATGGACGGGTCTGGTTGTCTTCGTGCGCTCAGACATTTGTCTAATACGGAACTCAGGCCGATCCTCAGTTCGTTAAATATCGAGGCAATCAAATCCGAACTCATCTTAGGCTCAAAGATGTCGACGAGGGCGTCGTAAGGATTCGCCGTCTTCTTTACCTCCATTAGAATCTCAGCGGCTTTTCTCTTCAGATCAAAAAGCTTCTCAAGTTCAGGCTTGAACATGGAGAAATCTTTTGCAAGCTTAGCCTTCTTCCATGTGTCAATAGCGATGGCCTGTTGCCTCGCCGTTTCCACTACAAGTGTCTCAGGCAGTTTTGTCTGTTCATCATATTGCTTCCTAGCGAGATAGACGTTCCTTTTCTGAAGCTCATCCATGGCTTCGTAGCCCGGATGATTCTTGATTCCTTCCAGCAAGACCCCTATCTCTGGATCCGTGATCATTCTATGTTCAACCTGACTGAGCAAAGCAAGTTGTTGGCTTCTCAGGCCAATTCCTCTCGGAGGCATCTTTGTTTCCATGTCCCATTCGACAATGGATTTAGTCGACTGAAGAATCAATATTTGCTTAAATTTCGCGAGGAGTTTCTCGTAGTCCGAAGTCAAGCTCTGGATTGCTCCCATATGGGTAGACACCGAGAACCCTTGACCTTCTCAGACGATATATGATTTGCTTGGCGATTCCACAGGCTCGAGCCTAACTGGAGGGTTTGTCTCGGGCAGTTCTTCCGCTTCCATGTCTTTCAGCTGCCCTCTCCAATGCGTCAACGACCGGTAGCCTTTCTCCTGCCAGAAGTGAAAGCATCGCGCCACCCGCAGTGCTGAGATGAGAGAATCGATCTTCCATTCCCATTATTGACGCTAGCCCCACAAGGTGGCCGCCGCCAATTACTGTGTACCCGTCGCACTTACTGATCGCTTCAAGAGTGCTTCTTGTTCCATAATCGAACCCGTTCTTTTCGAATACACCAATCGGTCCATTGGCTACCACAGTCTTTGCCTTACTAATGACTTCCACGTAGCGGCGGCTCGTTTTGTGACCAATATCCAAGATATTCTCGTCCAGTGGCAGTTCCCTGGGCGTGACTTCAAGCCTTTTCTCGTTTCTAAGGATCGCTAAGTCGATCGGTATTTCTAAATGGTCCGGAAAACTGCTCAGCATTGCCCTTGCCTGCTCCACACATTTCTCAAGCCCTTTCATCTCCTCCTCGTTCCTTGGACCTAGCCTGAATCCTCTTGCCTTCAGAAACACCTTCCCTGGAACCCCTCCCAAGAGTATCTTGTCGGCTCTACTGTTTCTGAGGATGTGTTCCATGACGGGAAGCTTGTCTTCGACCTTCGCTCCTCCGAGAACAAAGACTGATGGTTTCGCCGACTTCGCTAACACTGTATTAAAGGCGTCCAACTCTTTTTCCATGAGTCTACCTGCGACGGTTGGCAGAACCTCCGCGAAACCAATGAGCGAAGGCTGAGATCTGTGGGCCGTTCCGAACGCGTCGTTAACAAAGAAGTCGAAGAGAGGCGCGAGGCGCCTCACCAGATGCGTCTTCGCAGCCACCTCAGGAGGGCAATCAATATTCTCCTCAGAACAGAACCTCAAATTGTCAAGAACAAG
>CAYQCQ010000007.1:0-32524 GCA_964416035.1 uncultured Candidatus Bathyarchaeia archaeon | reverse complement strand
ACCACGATCCCTCTGAACCAACATACGCTGAAAGTGCTCAGTGACCCCGATGTGAAGATCCGCTCAGTGACTTTAACGACCAATCGACTCGCGGTTGCTTTCGCCAAAGAAGTCACAGAAATTCAGCTGAAAGGACTGATAGGCATTGACTGCAACCTGGACAACTTGACTCTAGCAGATTCCTCTGGTCGAGTGGAACGGTTCAACCTAGCGAAAGTCACCGAAATCAAATCGAAGTATCGCATGGTCAAGGCTCGGTTCACAAGGAACGATGTTCGCATCCGCAAGCAAATCTTCAGCAAGTATGGTGAGAAGCAGCGGAGCAAGGTTCAACATATTCTCCACAATGTTTCCAAACATGTCGTTGAGGATGCGAAAACCAAGAGCCTCGGTATCGTGATGGAGGATCTGCGAGACATACGGAAACTGTACCGTAAAGGCAATTGGCAAGGCCACAAGTACCGCGCAAGAATGAACGGCTGGAGCTTCTGTGAGCTCCAGCGCCAAATCGAGTACAAAGCCCGATGGGAAGGCTTACCGGTTATCTATGTGACGCCGCATGGCACATCGTCGAAGTGTTCGATATGTGGGCATCGCCTATTGCCCGAAGAGAACCGAACGATCAAGTGCCCAAACTGCAGCCTCATGATAGATCGAGATGTGAACGCCGCCAAGAACATCTTGACCTTAGGCCTGAGGTTCGGGCCCGCAGCGCAGCCACTTGAAGCAATGGTGGCGGAACCGCAATCTGAGCGTAATCCGCAAAGTCGATGGCTGTGAGATTAGATGCCGAACAAACCCCGACAACTAATCAGAACCCTAGCATCAACCATGAATAGTCGTCATGATCAGTTCTTCAAAGTAGGTCTGCCTTCAATCCGTCGAGAACGTCTATGTCTCGATCAACATTTAGGAGACTATTTTCCCTGACAGGATCACGAGATCAAGTAAGGGACCTAGGGACTCGCTTGTGAGCTTTCCGGTCAAGAAGACGCGGGACTCCTTCTCGTCTATTAGCAGGTATCTCAGGAAGTTCTTTGCTCGCATAAGCCTATCTTGTAGTTCGTTATCAAGGAGAATGCCTGTGGCCCTTGCTCTGTCGGATGATGAAACGTGAAAGAGTGCCTCCAGTTCTTCCCCGGCTAAAACGGTCTCAGTAAGGGTCAGTCCGGCACGCTGCTTCTGGAATGAGGCATGGTCTTTCCTCGAACAAATCTCAAGGCTGAGCGCGGGGGCCCTCCTGAGGAATCCCCAGGCAGTAATCTTGTCATGTTCGTTCGTAATCAAGGCGAGCGGGTAATGCATGAAATTCTCACGGTCCACAAGAGAGACGGCGATCTCCATCTTAGATAGAGGAATCTCTTTCCTCATATTGCTCAGTGCTCTAAAACCACTACTTCCGTACGGTCGGAATCCAACGAATTCGCTTATGGATCCAATATGCTTCTTGATCGCTTGCGAGTATCCCACGAGAAGTCGGCGGTTCCTAACACTACCCACAATGTAAAAAACAATAAAAACCGCTGCTAGGATCACAATCGCCTCAAATTCATTCATCGCATCGACCTCGCGTTCAGGTACTGTCTAGACCTGAGGGCGTCGTTACTCTTAATAGCATCCTATCTACAAGCAATTGTCGAGGAAAATATACTTGCTTTCTGTAGTGGTCATCGTCACCGGAATCATACTCTACGGGCTAGCCTACTACGGATACGTAAAATGGTTCGCTAGGAATGTCATACAGTCAGATCCTAAACGTACAACTCCAGCGCGCACATACATGGACGGAGTCGAATTTTTCCCCACAAATCGCTACGTTCTCTTCGGTTTTCAATGGAAGAGCATTGCAGCACTCGGGCCGGTTCTTGGACCAATACTTGCCATACAGTGGGGTTGGTTACCCGCCGTACTTTGGATCCTTTTCGGAACCATATTCATCGGTTGGATCCACGACTATACGAGCATAATGACGTCAGTCAGGTCGGAAGGAGCGTCTTTCGGACCCATAACGTACGAGTTGATTTCGCCCAGAGCAAGAACGATACTTCTCGCATACATTCTCTTCTACCTGATCCTGATTCTCTCCTCGTTCACGAACGTTGTTGCAGGAACCTTTGCCTCATTTCCCGTGAGCCCGATCCCCATTCTGGTTGTCACCCTGGTCGGGGTCCTATCTGGATACATGGTGTACAAGTTCAAGGTCAACATCATCTACACGACTGTATTGGCAATAATCGTGATGGCGATAGGAATCTGGCTCGGGATGCTGTTCCCCATAAGCGTTCCGAAAGAGATTGCGTTAGACTTCTGGATGTTTTGGACATTGCTGTTCTGCTTCGTGGGCGCTGTGCTTCCAATATGGGTCTTCATCCAACCGATCAACTACATGTCTTTCTACTTGGTCTATGCTGCTGTAATAGGCATTATCGGAGGAATCTTTGCGGGATTCCCGAACTTCAGTAGAGACGCGTTTACGACGTTCTTCGACCCGAAAGTTACAGCTTCCGGACCTCTATGGCCAATGATGTTCGTTGTGGTTGCATGTGGCGCAATCTCTGGATGGCACAGCCTAATCGGCTCTTCAGTCTCATCGAAGCAACTTGACACGGAGCCTGATGCTGGGTTTATCGGTGGAGGAGCGATGCTTGCTGAAGGTGTTCTTGCACTTGTTGCATTGACAACGGTTGCTATCTTGACACCAGACGCGGTCAAAGGTATGGCCCCAGCGAGTATCTTCATTAAAGGCGGATCAGTGCTACTGGGATACGTAGGCCTCCCTGCGGCTGTTGCCTCTGTGTACCTATCTGTTGTGATCATTGTACTGGCCATAACAATCATGCACATAGCTCTGAGAATATCAAGGCTTGCGCTGGCAGAACTTGCGGGACCCAAACTTGGCGGCCTCTTAAGGAACGTCTACCTAACTTCAATCATCGTGTCGGCAGTCGTTTACGTGGTTACAAGTCCACGGTTCGGGGCTGCGTTCGGTTATATTTGGGGAACCTTCGGTGGGGCCAATCAACTAATGGCTGGAATGGCTCTGATGATAGCTACGCTGTGGCTTACGAAGAACAAGCGCCCAACGACATACACCATGGTCCCAATGCTTTTCATGTTGGTGACGACTATCTCAGCTCTCATCTATCTTGCATATACTGGAATCACACTCTACGCCGCAGATCCGACAAAGATAGGCGCGGGAATTGCAGCGGCCATAAACGTTCTGCTCTTGGTACTGGCCTTCTTCATGTGCTACGAGGGTGCAGGAGCCTTCAAGAAGATCAGGGCTGCCGCCAAATAGTGTGACAGGCGTACCCTAGGACCTTGGATCTCAAAACTCCCCTCTATTTTCTTGTAACGCCTTAGCTACTTTGACTATCATCCCGACTCCGGCCACTTCTGTGTCGTAAAGCGGGACATATGCCCTAACTATGCCTGGGAATTTGCTGTGAATCAGTTTCAGATATCCCTCCTGCTCTCGAACCTTGTTGACTAGGTACGGTGACGGGTTCGCAACCTCACATGTTTCTTTAGGTATTACCCCGTTCACGATGACCCCCCCTGTCGGAATATTGAACGCCTGAACCCATCCAATGAATCTCTCGATGACGGCTATCGGTAGAGCTAGGGGTAGCGTCACAAAGAAGAAGGCTGTCTTATCCTTGTCAACCAAGATTTTCCTCCCGATCTCGGTCCTCTGCCTTGTCGACATCAGGTTAGCCAATAGGGGGTCTTTCTTGACTTCTTCAGCAATCTTCTCCTTTCTGAAGGATAGCTTCACCCTGGTCGACAGGGCTTCTTCTCTGCTCTTCACCATCTTCATGAGCCAGAGATCATAAACCTTCGACATGCCCAAGAGCCTGTAAGTGTGCGCCACAGGTGCTGTATCGAAGACATATGCGTCGAATTCATCTTTCATTATCAGATTCGTCATGTCCTCAAACATTGCTGTCTCTTCGAATGCCGGGTTAGTTGTGGCCACATCGACGAAAGACTCGGGATCCAAGGGTATGTCAGCATACTTTAGGAACGTGAGGATCATGTCTCTTATCTCCTGCTTGTATCTTTGAACCGTCTCCGAGATGTCGATCTCCATTCCGAACAGATTCTTGGCCCCCTCCATCTTCTGAATTCCCTTTCCCAAAATGTCTTGACCGAACGCACTTGACAGGCTGTGAACAGGATTTGTGGAAGATATCAGAGTCTTCTTGCCCAATGTTTCCGAGAAGTAATGGGCCACGCCAGCAGCCACAATGGTTTTCCCTACGCCTCCTTTGCCTCCGAAGAACAGGTACTTCAGAGCAGGCTTCTCTTTCACAAATCCCTCAAGACTCATAGGCCATCATCACCTACGCCAGTAGAACGTCAGCAACCTTGGATATCATTTCCAACCCCTTTGGCTCACGGTCAAACATCGGAACGACTCCCCTAATCAGAGGACCGAACTCGTTTCGGATGGTGTCCATGTATTTCTGCTGCATTGAGATCCGATTCCTCAGGTAGGTCGGCACGCGCGGATCGTCCAGCAATTCTATCGGGTATACTTGGTTCACTAGGACACCGCTGAGAGATATGTTGAAAGCTTGGAACATTTCCAGAGCCTTCTTCGTGTCCAGAATCGGCATCGATTCAGGAATAATAACGTAGAAGAAAGCTGTATGATCCTTGTCCCTCACCGTGCTGCTGACAAAGTTCAATCTTGACCTGATAAAAGAGAGCTCTTCAACCATACTGTCCTCCTGTGCCAAGCCACCCTTGCCGCTGAGGACCGACGCAACATCGCCATATTCACCCGCCTTCTCTCGCGTCTCAACTATCTTGTTCATCCATGTGTCGAGAATATCAGCCATACTTAGAAATCTGATGGCATGCCCGTGCGGCATCATGTCAAATATGTAGTAGTCAAACTTGCCGGCTGACATCAGTTCAACCATGGCGTCGAATGTTGCGGATTCAGCCATTGCCGGTTCAGCAGATGACGACTTTATGTACTCCTCAATCTCCTCTGGCACCTGTTCCAGTCCATGCATCTCCTTGATTTTCCGCCTAATCTCATCTTGGTACTCAGCGATTCTTCTGTCCGCATCTATTTCGAGAGCGAAGAGATTCGCTGCCAGTTCCACCTCCCCCTTTCCAAAGATGTTCTTTTCGAATATGTCAGTGAGACTTGCTTGTGGATCGGTGGAGAACACAACTACTCGCTTGCCTTGCCGTGCTAGCCAGTATGCCGTTGCCGCAGACAGTGTTGTCTTGCCTAAACCGCCCTTTCCTCCGAAAAGCATGTACTTCAAGCTGGGCTTTTGGAGTAGATATTCTTTCAACGAAAGCATTTGAGACAACTAGTCTACCAACCTAGAAGATTGTGTCAGTGACATCTCTCTCGCGCAGCAGAGTTCTCTTCCAAGTCTTCACATGAGGCACAGAGTACGGCAGCAGCCTCAAGCTGTAATAGGGTGGAAGTATTGGAACTCCAAGCATGTCTCCCATTGTGATCAGCATGAACAAGTTTTCCAAGTACATTCGCGTCTTGAGTGCGTATGTGACCATGCCGTGCATGGCCATACCGTAGATCAGTCCCTTCGCCGCTTTCTTGATCTCGCTCTCCTTCTTCTCTCCTTTCTCGTTCGCCTTTGAATTAGCCAAACGTCTGTCATCCCATTGAGTTGACCAAGTCATGCTCTATGGCAGTATTTCTACTTTTCACATGAGGCCCCAGAGAACAAAAGTGTATTTTTCTGTCGAGGGTTGTGTTCAGCGCACGCAGCCGCATCCAGAGCTACCTGAGCCGCTTACCAGTTTATTCTCTCGGTCTGCATTGACCCAACAAGATTGACACAGCCAAATAATGCCTAACTCTTTGTGCTGTGCCTGATAGAGGCTTACGTCTCTCGCATGGCATACATTACAGAGATTGTCATCTCTGAGAATGTCCCCCCTCGTTTCCGCCAATAATTCACTCACCTCCTTCTACATGCTGGCTGGCAGTAACGCGTGGACATACGTGTCGGCTTCTGTGACTATGGAGATTCATCCTGTTGCTGTCCCTTAAGCCTGTTTACTGGGTTGGATTCTGAGTATTCGGAGGATCGTAACACGCAGGATTGGCCGAACATATTACAGTTGTGCCATAAGTCAGTTAACATCTTCTCATCTGTTTCCCCATAACTTTCACGTAGTGACAGCGGGCTCAGTCCTATCGCACGCAGATAGCATCACTCTTCCCAACTCGGTAATCCTATAGACCATGAATTTACCTTCACGTTCCCGAGACACGAGCCCTGCAAGCAATCGACCAATACCGTAATTAGACGGTTGAACCACCTTGGCCAACTTGAGGAGACACGCTAGCCATAGAAGATCATGTCCAGAATCTGGTAATCGAGGCTGGTTTTGGAGGATATGTGGCCGCGATAAGGCGTGGGCAGCTGGGCCGAGAGGTCATGTTGGTGGAGAAAGAGCTGCTCGGCGGAGTCTGTCTGAACGTAGGATGTATTCCCTCTAAAGTATTAGTGCGTGCTGCCAAACTGACGAAGCAGATCAGTAGAGCCCAAGATTTCGGAATCGAAACCTCTCAGCCAAAGGTCAACCTCGAGAAGCTTCAGATGTGGAAGAAGAATGTGGTTGAAAGACTTAGATCGGGTGTGGCTTATTTGTGCAAGAGCAAGCATGTGAATGTCGTGTATGGCGAGGCTAGATTCCGAGAGTCCCACCAAGTTCAAATCAAAACGAAAAATGAGTCAAGAATTATCAGTGCTGACAACATTATCATCGCGACGGCCGGCGCTACAAAGACACGATGCGGCCATGAAGGCAGGGGCATGAAAATCCAAATTCACTCTTTGAACTAGAGATTCCAGAACAGCTTCGCCAAACTATTTCCATTTCCATATCTTTCTGCCCATGAATACTTCCGGCAGCACGAATAGTCCCCAGCTGGCCACGGCAATCACGTAGGCAAGGTCTGTTAGACTTAGGGGTGACAGGCCGAACATCTTCGCCGTTATTGGTATGTAGGTTATTCCGAGTGTAGCGATAACAGAAACAATCTCGGCTATGACAAAGAACTTGTTCTTGAGGCTGTCGCGCCCCATTCGCCACACGCTCCGGGTTTCGGAACGACAGTTCCAGACAACGAACAACTCAAACATCGCGGCTTGGACGAAGGCAGTTGTTCGAGCCTCACGGAGAGTTTCCTCCGTTCCGAATCCGTGAGCGGGCCACACGTAGTATTCTAGACAGAAGACAAGGATCGTTCCCGCTGCCTGTAATAGGAATGACGCTAGGATAAACGCGCCCATTCCGTGCAGGATCCCTTCGTCGGGCTTCCGAGGCTTGCGCACCATTACGTCCTCGTCTGGAGGATCCGTCGCCAGAGACACCGCAGGCGCTCCATCCGTAACCAAGTTTACCCACAGAATCATGGCTGGGAGCAAGGGTAGTGGAAAGAGTTCAGGGCCGAATATGCCTCCTAGGATTGCAAAGGAGCCTATGACCAATAGCTCGTCAAAGTTGCACGCAATTAGAAATCGAGCGTACTTGCGTATGTTATCATAGATGACCCGTCCCTGCTCAACTGCCTTGACTATGGTGGCGAAATTGTCGTCCGTGAGCACGAGATCCGAAGCTTCTCGAGTCACGTCGGTACCCGTCATTCCCATCGAGACCCCAACATCGGCAGCCTTTACTGCTGGCGCATCGTTCACGCCATCGCCCGTCATTGCTACGATGTGTCCTCTGGTCTTCAGTGCTTTCACGATCTTCAACTTGTCTTCTGGCGACACTCTGGCGTAGACCGCCACCTTCTCTACTGTCTTCTCAAGTTCTTCGTCGCTCATGGATTGCAGTTCGACTCCGGTAAGCACAAGGCTGTCTTCCCTCATTATTCCGATTTCCTTTGCAACCGCTGTAGCTGTCAGCTTGTGGTCACCAGTTATCATCACGGTTTTTATTCCCGCCATTTCGCATTTCTTGTTTGCTTCAACAGCTTCTTCACGTGGTGGATCGATCATCCCCTGCAGACCAGCAAAGACCAACCCATCTTCAACAGTCTTGTCGGTGAATTCATTGAGATCGATTGGTAGTTTCCGATACGCCATCGCAAGAATTCGCAATGCTGAGCTTGCCATTTGCTCGTTCATTTCGAGTACTTTCCTCCTTCTTGTCTCTGTGAGGGCCTCTTCCTTACCGTTTTCAAGAATGAATCTGCATTTCTCCAGAACTGTTTCAGGCGCGCCCTTCATGTAGGCAACTTTTTCCTTATCGGGCGCAGTGTGGACCGTAGTCATACGCTTTCTTTCAGAAGTGAAAGACACCTCGCCAATACGGGGATACTGTTCCGCCAAAGATTCCGGTGTGAAACCGGCCTTTGCCGCTGAAACAATGAGCGCCCCTTCGGTTGGATCGCCTATGATAGTCCAAGCGCCCTTGTCATTCTGGTCGAGTTGAGCATTGCTGCAAAGAGAGCCGATCCTGAGCAGGGTTGAAAGTTCATTATCCTCCTTCGGATTTATCGGTCCGCTACCTTGAAACTCTCCCTTCGGCTCATAACCGACACCGGTAACTTCAACAGATCTGTTGCCAACGTACAGTCTGCGAACCGTCATCTCTCCCTTTGTTAAGGTTCCTGTTTTATCCGAGCAGATTACTGTGACCGATCCCAAGCCCTCTGCTGCAGACAATTTACGGATAATGGCGTTCCTTTTCGCAAACTCCCTTGCTCCCAAGGCAAGGCTTATTGTCACTATTGCCGGAAGTCCCTCCGGAACCGCGGATATTGCCAGCGAAATCGATGACATGAATGCCTGAATGAAGCCTTCTAGGTCCAATGCGCCTTTGCCATGCCACATCACCGAAGCAACCTCGAAAGCTTCAAGGGCGAAAATTACGACACAGACCGCCACGACAACCTTGGCAATTTTCTTAGCAAAGCTGTCGAGTTTTCTCTCCAAAGGAGTGTCTTCTTCTTCCGCTTCTTGAACCAGCTCAGCAATTCTCCCGAATTCCGTATTCATCCCGGTTGCGGCTACAACTGCTTTGCCTCGGCCATACGAGATGTGTGTTGCTGTGAAAACCATGTTTCGTCGTTCGGAAAGGCCTGTGCCAGGGGGCAGTTTTGCTGAGGCATCTTTGTTGACTGCTGTGGATTCTCCGGTCAAGACTGCTTCTTCAGTTTTGAGCTCGACACTCTCTATGATCCTTGCATCCGCCGATATGTGATCTCCGGATTCAAGAACCAAAACATCTCCCGGAACCACCTCCCGGGCAGGTACGACCGTTTCTCTGCCATCGCGCATTACGCGAGCTCTTGGCGCTGCAAGCTTTCTCAAGGCCTCCAAGGCTTTCTCTGCCCGGTATTCTTGAACGAAACCCGCTATTGCGACCAGAATCACTATTGCGCCTATGACTATTGCATCGGCATATGTTTCAAAAACATCCTTCGGCGGTTCACCGGGGATAGGAGGTCTTTGCAGCTCGTAGTAACCAATCATGACCGAGAAAATCGTTGCCGCTATAAGAAGTAGGATGAAGATGTCTTTGAACTCGCTGAGGAACATTTGAAGGGCAGTTCGGCGTTTCTTTTCCTTGAGTTCGTTGAGGCCGTATCGCTGAAGACGTTTCTTTGCTTCTTGTTCGCCTAATCCATGTTTGCTGCTATTCAGGTCCTTAAGAGATTCATCAGCAGACTTGGCATGCCACAACCCAGCCATTACCGTGTCTTTTGAAGCCAAAGGTTTTTCGCGAGTCTCGCCACCTGCTTCCTTTGCCGAATGAGGCCTGGAACTCGTAAGCATCTTAATGGCACCATTCAAGACATCTGTGGTCTAGCGTGTGATGGCTATGATGGCGTTAGCTAGATTCCGGACGGCCGACTGTTCCAACTTATAGAAGATCCACTTCCCTCTTCTTTCGGACTTGGCTATGCCGTTCCTTTCTAGAAGATTTAGGTGGTGGGAGGCGTTTGGTTCTGTTAAGTCTAGGGCTACCATGATATCGCAGGTGCACATAGGCCTATTCTTAAGGAGATGTAGTATCTTGATTCTGGTGGGATCAGCTAAGGCTTTCAAAACATACGACCGTTCCCTGACATCTTCTTCATCTATTTGCTCCACTAGCCTTCTTAGGTCTCTAACGTGTTTCTGGAGGTTCTCGGAGGTACATAGGCCAGAGTCCAGTAGCCTTTCCAATCTCGCTTTGTACATGAGCTCACTCATTCGCCATCACATTTAATTGGCATAGGAAACTATATAAATCAATAGATAAACGATGTTTGATACACCTAAGTAAGATGCGGTGAAAAGCTGTTGAAGAAGATACTGGTTGGTGTTGACGGCTCCGAACACGCGATGAAAGCATTGAAGCAAGCCATCGAGATCGCAAAGAGGTTCTTTGCTGAAGTAACCGTCGTGAACGTTTTTCACGTTCCCGACGGACAGGATGTAAGCAAGAAGATCCTAGACAAAGCTAGAACCGTACTGGAGGAGACTGGAGTCAAATTCACACTGTCCTCTGTTCTGAGTCCAAACACACCCAAGGTCATTACAGACATGGTCGAGGATGAGAAGTTCGATCTAGTCGTGACTGGAAGCAGGGGAATGGGAGCGATCAAAGCGTTCATGGTGGGAAGCGTCTGCAACAAAATATGCCAAGACTCCCCAGTTAGCATACTTATCGTGAAGTGAAAATCCCTAGCTAGGACGAAGAGAGTTTGACTGAGGTAGAAGCGTCCACGGAAAAAAAGGCAACTCTGGGAATTTTCGAGAAGTACTTGACAGTGTGGATCGCCGTATGTATTGTGGCAGGCCTGCTGGTTGGACGGTTTGCGCCTCAGTTTGGGCAGTTCATGGATTCTCTCAAATTCCGATCATTGTCGATTCCAATCGGTATTTTGCTCTTCTTCATGATGTATCCCACGGTTCTCGGGATACGATTCAGCGACATTAAGCAAGCTTCAAGAAAGCCGAAACCGTTGCTTGTTACCATAATCGCCAACTGGGTCATAGCCCCGCCTTTGATGACTCTTTATGCAAATACAGTGTTGGCTGGGAACCCACAGTACATAGCAGGCGTCATACTTCTCGGATTGTCACCGTGCACAGCCATGGTCATGTGGTGGATGTTTCTTGCTAAAGGAGACATGGCCCAAGGTCTCATAAATACCTCCATCAACGCTTTGTTGATGCTCTTCCTTTACGCTCCACTTGCTGCCTTCTACCTCGGAATAAGCAGCATACCTGTACCTTGGGAATTGATCGCTGTCAGCGTTCTGGTCTTCATCGCGCTTCCAGTCGCGGCAGGTGGCATCTCTCGAAAACTACTGATTGAAAGAAAAGGGGAGGAATGGTTCAATAGCACATATAGAGGAATCATTGGAAAGGTATCCATAGTCGCCCTGCTGACAACTCTGATTGTTCTCTTCTCGTTCGAGGGAGAAATCATTCTGGGTAATCCTCTGCTGGTGGCTTACCTGGCAGCTCCAAACCTGATGCATTACGCGACGATGATCGCGTGGACATATTCGCTTGGATATCTGGCGGGCTGGACGTATGAGACCGCCATTGATACCACGCTCATAGGATCGAGCAGTCATTTCGAGGTTGCAATAGCAGTCGCCACGACGCTCTACGGCATCGGATCAGGAGCAGCATTGGCAACAGTCATAGGGCCGCTGATGGAAGTCCCACTGATGCTTTCATTGGTTAGGCTTGGCCTACGCACCAAGAAATACTTCCCAAGAAACAAGCACTAGCTTTTTCTGATAAGCGAGAAATTCGGTGGGAGACGACAGTCAAAATACGGGAAGACGAGATAAGACGAGTTGTCAGAGATCGTTACTCAAGAATAGCCGAGAGCCAGAGTAGTTGCTGTGGGCCTACGGATTCCAGTTGCGAAATCTCTGAAAGCGTTCTAGATATTGGCAAGAGGATAGGATACACTGAAGAAGATCTTGAATCGGTTCCCGAGGGTGCAAATCTCGGCCTGGGTTGCGGAAACCCTCTTGCGCTTGCATCGCTCAGAGAAGGAGAGATCGTTCTTGATCTTGGTTCAGGCGCAGGATTCGACTGTTTTCTTGCTGCGAACAGAGTTGGCAAGAGTGGAAGAGTCATCGGCGTCGACATGACGCCGGAGATGATCGAAAAAGCAAGAGGGAACTCTAGGAAAGGCAATTATGATAATGTGGAGTTCAGACTTGGAGAGATTGAGAATATTCCGGCTGCTGACAACTCCGTCGACATAGTCATCTCAAACTGTGTAATCAATCTCTCTCACGACAAGCAGAGAGTCTTTCAGGAAGCATTCAGAGTACTGAAGCCAGGCGGCAGGCTCATGATCTCAGACATAGTCTTACTGAAGGAACTTCCAGATTCATTGAAGAACTCTCCGGAATCATACGTATGCTGTGTCTCCGGGGCGATGATGAAGAAGGTTTACTTGCAGGCCATAAGAGAAGCAGGTTTCCAAGAAGTCGAAATAGTTGGTGAAAAACACTTTCCCACGAAGCATAGAGAGATGGAGAACCCTATTCTGAGTGTGGAAGTCTATGGAATCAAACCACCAGCACGCCAGGCGGAGACAGTGAATTGAGCGAGTTCCTGAAAACTGTCTTCGGCAAGTTCGAGCTTCGAGTGCGTAAGGGGTACTACTATGTTGAGGATGGATTCTGGTCCAGCGTGGAAGATAGCAAGGTCAGGGTCGGCATTACGGATTACTTTCAGAGAACACTAGGTGACGCAGCATTTGTGGGGTTTGAAAAGAAAGGTTCAACAGTGGAGAAAGGAGGGGAGATTGGAACGTTGGAGACGGCGAAAGCCGCTGTTTCAGTAATCTCTCCGGTGTCAGGCGTGATTGAGGAAGTCAATGGCCTGCTTGATGAAAGGCCAGAGTTGGTGAACTCAGATCCTTATGGAGAAGGCTGGTTTGCGATTCTCAAACCAGGCAACATCGAAGAGGATTTGAAGACACTGATGAACGCTGATGACTACTTCAAACTGATGCTCAAGAAACTCCAGACAGAACATATTACGCCAGGAGTCTAGGTTACATGAAAGCTGCACTGCCGAAGAAAGTGATTGTAATCCCGTGCAGTGGGATCGGCAAGCCGCTGGGAAGTGTGTGTACAGAAGCAGTCTTTGAGCTTGTGGAGAATACTAGGAAAGGAGTTACCGAGACAATCTGTCTTTCTCTCTCGTGAGTGGAGACAAGGAGGCTCTCCAACTTGTGCGGAGCAACAGGTGCATCGCTGTGGATGGGTGTCCGATGCAATGTGCAGAGAAGAATCTCAAACAAGTAGGTGGAAACCTGGTCGCCAGTTTCAAGGCTGTCGACGCCCTTAAGCAAAACAAGAGGCTGAAGCCAAAATCAGTCACCTTCTTGGATCGTGATGGGTTAGAGCTTGCCACAATCCTTGCCAACGAAGTGGCAATCAAGGTAGACGAGATCTCAAAGAAGCGAATCGTCATGGTGAATCTTCCACAGAGAAAAGTCGGCGTTGTGTCTTGCAGTGGAGAGGGATGCGTAGAAGGAACTATATCACGGATAGCGACCCGCACGGTTCTGGAGAAGCTTCGCCCTGAAGACGCTGTGACGATCTGTCTTCCTCTTTTTCTCGCAGGAGGAAAAGAAGAGCGAGTCTTCGCCAAAGAATACCCGACTATCACGGTTGACGGCTGCGACAAGTTATGCGCAAAGATTGGCACCGAACGTCACAGCGGCAAAATCGCATCGTCAATAGTCGTCACAGATCTAACGGATAGTCGAAAATGTTATCAGCCCAAGTCCAAGCGGAAATTGGATGAAGAAGACCTTGCTCTGTCTGAACGCGTAGCTGAGAAGATAGCTCAGGAAGTGGACAAGATCTTGAATCGCTGGGGATAAGTAGATGCCCGTATACAAAACCAAAGTCGTCTGGACAGGTAGCCGTGATGGCAAACTGACTTGCGACAATGGTCCAAAGATGTCTTTCTCAGCGCCTCCTGCGCTCCAAGGGCGGTCTGGGGTCATGACCCCGGAGGACGCGTTCGTTGCATCCCTGAACATGTGCTTCCAACTGATTTTCATCTGGGCGACTGAACGTCTGAAGATTCAACTGGTCTCGTATGAATGTGAAGCTGAAGGTCACGTGGTTGACCTCCTCGATAGAACCTCCACCATCGAGCAGACTGTGCTGAGACCGACAATCAGGGTCAAGGCAGATTCAGCTAAGCGAGTGGAGAAGGCTCTGGAATGGGCTCGCAAGTACGGCCTGATAGCAAATTCAATCAAGGCACCAGTCTTGATTGAACCAAAGATTGAGAGTGAACCATAGGCCTGGGTAGGTCCTTAAGGTGCTTGAACGGCAAGATTCCAGATCTAATCGCGAACCTGTCTGTCGCTGCGCTTATCGAGGAATCAAGTCATATCGGGCCTGGTCCGGTGCCTTGCTTTCGGCCAGTAACGCTAGGACTTTCCGTTCTATCTCATCTCTTATCTCTCTGACCTTCTGTATCGATTTTCCTTTAGGGTCCTCTAAATGCCAATCCACTATATTCTTGACAAGTGGGGCCGGACAAAGTTCCTCAGCACTGCATCCCATTGTTATTACTTGATCAGCTTCCTTCAGCATATCTGTCGTCAACATCTTAGGTCGGTGTGAGGATATGTCGATCCCTTTCTCTTTCATCACTTCAACTACGAGTGGATTTACCTTTTCAGCCAATTTCACGCCAGCGCTGGATGCAACTATCTTCTCTTTGCCATAGTGGTGGGCGAAAGCTTCAGCCATTTGACTTCTACCGGCATTCTCAACGCAAACGAACAAAACTCGTTTCATATACATCTGCCGAGTAATTGGTTCTCATTGGTGAATTCTGGCGTCTTTCCTAATATGAATTTCTAGCAGCATCGACGTAAGTCAGATAGACGTCTGTTGCATCGACGACAGGAATGGAGCAGTGTTTGCTCTGAGTCATGAAAGTGAATGCGTCAAGTGTATCTGCTTTCAATTCATCGTCCATGGGTTACTAAGCTCATTGATTCGAAAGGCCTGCCATCACCACAGCATATGGTTTCAGACAATCTTTTGCAGATTACCAGTTTTGGATTCTAGCAATGTCAGAAAATCTTTGTACGAGGGAAAGATACCAGTAGACAGTAGTTGGCCATCGATGAATATGTATGGCAACGCCTTCCACCATTTCTTAGAAAAAACTTGTCTGGCGTGTTCAGGATAGCTGGTCGAATTTTGACGGTTGCTCATAATGTGGCACAAATCGGTCAACATCTCCTCATCAGTTCTTCATATCTTTCATGCAGTGACAGCGAGCCCAGCCCTATCGCACGCAGATAGCACCATTCTTCCTAACTCGGTAATCCTATAGACCAGGAATTTACCTTCACGTTCCCGAGACACGAGTCCTGTCGATTTTAGGTTATCCAAGTGGTAAGATAGCTTCGAATCTGAAATCTTGACTAAGGACTTCATGATGCACACACACAAGGGCGTCACAGAAAGAGCGTATAGTATGGATAGACGGATGGGATCAGACAATGACTGGAAGGTGGCACTGGCGCGATTTATACGTCTAGCAGAAGGAAAGCTTCGACCGAGCCCTCTAAGCCCCCCAGCCTGCTTAACGCCCTCGGCAACGGTTTTGGGTATTAGCATGTTTCCTCGAATCTATAGGATTACGGCAGGTTTATTTCAATTTTCCTTGAATCAGCTTGTGGAAATCAACTTGTCACCATTCTCCTCAAGTTACCGTATACGCCCCACAACATAAACCAAGTATCGCACAATAGCCCGCCACAAGATAACACCGCCAATCTCATAATCACCAGACAATAGAACCGTTAACTTTCCACACCAGTTGAAGCCGTAACGTTCTTAAGATGGCGATATTTCAAATAACCTTGAAATAAGTGATGAAGGAGGAAACCGATTGAACAAGAAGGTCTATGTTGAGGTTTTGAATCCTAACCCGCTCTGCGAAAGATACCATGCCGTTTGGAAGATAGTCGGAAGGGCTTCCAAGAGAGCGCTGAAGCTCTGAAGTGTATGACTGGAGATAGGGCGTTGCTAGAGAAGGTTGTCTTTCCTACAGATTTCTCCACATATGCACAAGCCGTCTTCGAATGCGTCAAAGATATCAGAGGAGTTGGAGAAGTTATTCTTGTGAACGTAATAGATAGCCGAAAGTACCCATCGTCAAGTGTGGAGGTTCTCACTATCAGAGCCAGAGCAGAGCTGGCGAAACTGGAGAAAACACTTGAAGAGACAAAAGTGCCCGTTAGAAGCTCAATCAAGGTCGGGATTCCTTCACAGGAGATCGTGAAGACAGCGGACGAGGTTGACGCTTCCGTTATCCTCATGGGTGCAAGGGGTCTAAGCCTTTTCAGAGAGGTACTTCTCGGAAGCACAACCTCAGATGTCATGAGGCAGTCCAAGAGACCGATCTTGATTACACGACTCAAATTGATTGAAAAGTCCGGCAAGGTCGAGTGGGAGAGAGTATGTCAAAATCTGCTCGGCAAAATCCTGTTCGCTACGGACTTCTCGGAGCCATCGCAGAGGGCACTTGGCCTACTGAAGAAATTGAGGGCTAACGGAGCTGAGGAGATGGTTCTGGTTCACGTTGTCGATAGGGGTGAGACAGAGGAAGAAGCAGAGAAGCTTCGGGAGGCCGCGGAAAAGGAACTGAAAACGGTGGAAGATGGACTTCGTGCGGATGGTTGGCATGTGAAGAGCATCGTTACAGTGGGCGTCGCCTCGAAGGAGATAACGTCTTTGGCTGATGCCGAGAACACCTCGCTTATCTCTTTAGGTGCCCGCGGTAAAGGACTCATCGACAGACTCTTGGTGGGCAGCACAGCTGAGGCTGTAGCACGAAGAGCGGATAGACCTGTTCTGATACTGAGATAGACATATTGATTCTCAGAAACGAAGTTCTAGAGTGAGAGCTAAACCGATGATGAATGTTGGAACCGGTATGCAATATGTCGCGACAAGATAGAGCATATCCAAAGCCTACTATAGCGAAGCTTGGATGTTGAACTCACATCGAGAATTCATCCACTACTGGAACTGCGGGCGCCCACATCAGGGAACAGGCCATCCATTCTCAGCAGACATGAGACTGACAGGTGCTGGGGGATAGAACGATTTTTCTCGGATTCAAAACGCTTTTATAGTTTGAGCAATATTTCAAACTATATTGAAATGACGAGAACGAGGGTATGAGTTTGAGCAAGACAATGAAGATCGAGGTCATTGGACCTGAACCTGCATGCGCACGCTGCAAGAGCGTGATGGAAAATGCCGAGAAGGCAGGAGCCCGAGTCAGAGAGAAAGGAATCGAGGTAATCGTTGGGAAACTGAACATTCTCTCCAGAGAGGTCGTGAAGAGATACGGTGTTCTTGTCTCCCCTGCCCTAGCGGTTAATGGTGTCGTCAAGGTAATGGGAAGGGTTCCCACCAAAGAAGAGATCGAACGTCTCCTGACTCAGACAAAATAGTCACGGTGATGCTATGGAGACTAAGCGAGTCGTGAAATCTGCGATCATGATTTCTTTCGTTGCCTTCTTCGTGGTAATGATGGTTCGGGCTATCGTAGGTGCTTACACGCTGACACCGACATCCACAGCCGAAGATCTAAAGGGGCTTCCTCTGTGGAAGATCCCGCTCGTGTACATGTGGGACTACGCACAGCACGGATGGACCTGTCTCGGTTTCGCGTTCACCGTAGCTGGTCTTTTCGCCGAGTTCATCCCCCAAGATTTCATGACGCGCTACATGAGTAGTGGAAAACCCATCTCCTATCTGGTTGCGACACTTATCGGCCCATTATTCTGCGTATGCTCTTGCACAATGGTGCCAATATTCGCAGGAGTAATCTACGCCGGTGGAGGAATAGGTCCTGCCCTGACCTTCCTTCTCGTCGCCCCCGCAAACAACCTTCTGGCCGACATCGTAACCATACAGGTTCTAGGCTGGAGAATCGCTTTGGCAGATATTGTCGCGGCTGGAATAAGTGCAGTCGTCATAGGCTACGTGGTTTCGAAGACACCTTGGGGGAAGAGGTTCGAAGCACAATTCAAGAAGAATCAAGCCAGCACATCATCGGTGGAACTTGTAAAGCAACCCATCGATGAACGACTCTGGAACGCTCTGAAATTCGGCGGTTACTTAGCCAAGAGGATAGTGCCTGCGTTCATACTGGGACTTGTGGTCGTAAGCTACTTCCAAGCATTTTTCCCCGAGAACATTGTCAAAGCCTACCTGACGGGTCCACTCGGCGTCGTATTCTCAGCCCTCCTGGCAGGACCATTGTACACGCCTACTTTGATTGAGGTCGTACTAGGCAAAGCCCTTGTCGACTTGGGGATGTCTCCAGGTGCGACGATTGCGTGGCTGATGGGACAACCCTACGACATTCCGAACGCCCTTTCCACAAGTAGAATCGTGGGATGGAAGATCGTCATCACGTACGGAGTCCTTGCATTTTGCGCCGCGGTGCTTTCCGGGTTGATATACGGGGCTCTTGCGGGGATGTAGTTTGGGAATATTTGTCGGAAGTCTCTAGGAGGTGAAAAACATGGTGGAAGAGAAGCATTGGCAAGAAGGAATGAAGACTCACGAGAACATTATCTACGCCTGCTTTGGATGCCTTTCGAATACTGGCATTACCGCTGGTCTGGGAAGCCTTGAGGCGGTGAAGGAGCTCGGTCTGGATAAGGCAGCTGTAGGCTGCTTGGCGTCGCTCCCGCTCGGTGTAGCTCCGGTTATCGGAAAGACCAAAGCCGCGAGGAAGATCATCACGGTGGACGGATGCCCATTCGAATGCAGTAGAAAGACTGTGGAAGCCGCGGGCTTCAAGCCCGCCAAGAGCTTCATGCTGGCAAGGGACATCGGCATGAAGAAGAAGGCGCTGCACGAGGATATTGGAGAGAACCTGAAACCATTGATGGATTACGTCTTGCCTGAAGACGTGGAGAAAACTAAAAGACTCATAGTTGAAGCAATTCAAGCCCCGTGAACGAGAAACCTATCAAACGCAACTGGGAAAAGAAGGTTGAACCAGATGCAAGTGAGTTTTGGAAAATGTGGAAGATGACGAAGAGAATCTTGGTGAAAGCAGCTTCGGAAGAGTGATGAAGCGAAAGGCTGGTGAATATGGACAATGCATGCTCCGTTCGCGGCACTAAGTAGGCGTGCAAGAGCTCTTAGAGTCATTTGAGAAGAAACCAAGAGAGAAGACACAATATTGTTCGAGTTGAAGGTGACTGAGTTTGATTGAAGAAGAAAAAGCTTCAGAAGGCCTCAAGGCTTTCAAAGAGGAGTTTGGTAGAGTTCTTGATCCTGTGGCTTTCATAAGAGAAAAAGACGAAGACCTTTGCCATGCCTTCCTGAAGCTGCACGAGTTGACGGTGAATGAAGGGGTTCTGTCCAAAAAGCTCAAGTTCTTGATGCATGCCGCCATCACCGCATCTTTACATGATGTCGAAGCAACTGTAATGCATGTGACAGGCGCGATAAGAGCTGGTCCTACAGAGAAAGAGGTGTTAGAAACGGCCTTCACAATAATCCCAGTATCTGGGATGCCAGCTTTCGCAGTGTTCCTTAACGCTCTTAGGAAGGCACGCACGTCCTCTGAGCCGTAATTCAATGCGCACATCATGATCAAGAAGAAGGTCATGTAATGGCAGTCAGAATCGTGATTCCAGTGCTTGACGAAAGCGGCGTAAACGCTAGGTTGTCAGAACATTTTGGGAGAGCGCCATACTTTGCCGTTATTGACCTAGACGAAAGTGGTGTAATCTCAAGTCAAAGAACGGTAGCCAACATAAGTGAACATTTCGGCGGTACAGGACGACCACCCGACCGCATCCTACAACTCCGACCAAACGCCCTAATCACCTATGGAATGGGCCCGCAAGCCCTAAGCACATTTCAAGAAGCCAAGGTAGCGGTGCTAAGAGCAAACACGAACACGGTTGGAGCCGTATTAAGAGCATACAACGAGGACCAACTTCAAGAACTAACGGAAGGCTGTCACCACGCCCGCCATCATACATGAAGGCGTCGGAGTAAATATGGAGAAAGCCCGCACATGCAGCATGACTGCAATCACAACAGCTTCAAAACCTTCAGCTCGACATGGCTGAAATTTCTAGCATGTAATTATCGTAAAGAACAGAGGTGTAAAGATTGAACATGCCTAGAACCGGGCTTGTTATGTGCAATAGTGGAGCTTCAAACACTGGACATCTTACAGGGTTGGCTGCATTTGAAGTGGTTAAAAGGTTGGGAAGCGAGAAAGTCGGAATATGCTCTTTGCCCGCGCTAGCCAACAAGGTGCCAACACAGATCGCGCTCGTTAAGAAAATTGAACATCTTATCGTTGTCGACGGTTGCCGCAATGAATGTTCCAAGAGAATATTGAACGCTTTGGAAATCAGGTATGACAAGTACCTGAATCTAGATTATGATCTTGGAATCAGAAAAATGGGACCATTCAGCACCATGAACTACTCCCAAGAGGATGTTGAAAGAGTTTCCTCGGCTATGGAAAGGAAGATACTAGAAACATAGCTGCCGAGGAAAGATGAGTGAACACGAAATCGATTAAACGTAATGGTGAAAAACGCGTAAGACGTATGTGAGTAGGCTGAGAAGATGGTGAAAACTGTATATGGAGAATAGTGAGAGAAAGGAACCCAAGATACTCGAAAGCTGCTACAAATCTGCGGAACATGCGAATATTGTTTGGGTTTGCGACGGTGCTGCAAACGTCGGGCAAGTCGGGCACGCGATAGGAGTCCTGCTTACCAACATGGACAAAGCGCGCATGTGCTGTACCACAGCTGTCGCAGCCGATTCAAAACCCCACCTCGACATCGCTGAAAGAGCCGAGAAGAACATTGTGATAGATGGATGTGAGAACAGGTGCGCATCCAAAGTTCTGGAGAAGGCCGGAAAGAAGATTCACTACGCGATAACCACATCCAAGTACCTACAGAAGGTCCCGACACTCGACATCTACATGGGCGACGTCAAGAAGATAGCTCAAACAGTAATAGAAGAAGCAAGACTCTAGGAACCAGACGGGGCAGTACTCCATGCCGAATACCACAAGAAAACCATTGATGGCTGAACTCACTTGGAAGCAGAGTTTGCGCTCTGAAGCCAAAATGAGAGACCACATTGTCACGATTGATTCCAGCAGAGATGAAGGAGGCGACGATCTGGGTCCAGCGCCGACCGAACTCTTCTTGGCTGCTTTGGGAGGCTGCATAATGATCAACATCTCGCGAATAGCCAAGAAAATGAGGATCGACCTCAAGAACGTCAAAATGGAGATTAGCGGCGTAAAGGAACATAATGAGCACCCCTCATCCTTTACCGAGCTCCATGTGAACATCGCTCTCGACACAAACACGAGTGACCATGCTAGATTAGAGAAGCTGGTTCGACTTGCAGAAGAAAACTGCACAGTCTCCAACACGCTCAGAAACGCAGTCGCGCCGATCGTCCGCATGGTTAGGGGCTAATGACATGCCCCACCAAGGGAGACGAACAGACCATCTCAAAACCTGCGAGTGAGGAAATCCATTCGGAATTACCGCTCGCACATGGTCATTTATGACTCACCTTCAAGAAGGGAAGATCCATCGGATGCGGGCTCTTCACGAACTTCGTCCTCCCACCCTTCTGGCAAGGCCGCCCTGGCTGACGAGAACCGCATACAAACTGATCGAGAAACTAGGTTATGGTGAGTTAATGGCAGCCTTCTAGTGCGAAATTGGAGGAGTAATATGAAAGAGTACAGGAATAGAATAGAAACATATGAAAGCGTCCCATTTGGCAGTGCTTGGATTCATCGAGGCCCTCTCAGAGAAAGCCATGCTGCACGCACAACAGAAAGGACATACAATCTAGTCAGAGCCTAGGGTTTAGGCGCTGATCCGCGAGATGGCATTTGACGCTTTTTAAGGCGCTCAAGCTTCCTGCGTTCGGGGTTGTCCCGATATTTGCTTATCCCTATTGGTTCCTATAGATGATGGTACGTTAGCGTGGGTGCCGTCTGTTAGCTATCCAAGGGCTGTTTCGATCGGCCGGCCGGCTTAGGAGAAAGAAATCGAGCGATTCCAGCCGAACTCCTCTTCTCCGAACATGAACACGGCCATGTCAGGCCGCCGAATAACGGGACAAGGGTGCGCGCAATTTTCTTTGAAACAGCAATCCTTAAATGGTGTATGATTTCAGAATATCTTGAAATGATGGAAACCGAGGGGGTCAGGCTGAGGCATTTTGGCATGGCCCAGGTTAACGTTTACCGGGAGCGCCTTCAACTTGGCTCTTGTCTTGTGAGGTGGTGAGAGGACGCTTCTTTCCTCTCTTAAGCTATTGAGATATGGTCTTGGGAATCCTTTGTCACGTCGAATGCTTACCATCGGATTGGATTATTGCGACGATTGTGAACTGAGCCGACTCGAACATGCAATGGCGATCTACCTAGGCAAAGCTAAAGCTGAATCTTTTCCATGCAGAGTCTACTCAGAGCTGCTTGGCACATTGATCAATATCGGCCTGAGTGCCTTTGATGTTTATCGCCCCTCATTCTCCGAATACTTTTCTAAATCCACGAATCGAAGAGGACTTCTGGCTGCTGTGCGTGGCATTGCGAGATATGGCGTGACGAAGCCTCAGCTCTTGGACGCGCCGTTCTTGGTCGTATGGAACCTGACTGACGCCTGCAATCTTTCATGTCGACATTGCTACCAAAGAGCAGGACCGAAGAGGTCTGATGAGCTTCCAACCAATGAGAAGCTTAGAGTTGTCGAAGAACTAGCGAAAGTCGGAGTTGTTTCGGTAGCCTTCTCAGGCGGTGAACCATTGATGGCTGAGGATTTCTTCGATGTAGCCGCGAAGGTCAAGGAGAAGGGCATGCATCTCGCAATAGCCACGAACGGCACACTGATCACGGGCGATGTGGCAAAGAAGTTGAAGGCGCTTGGGACGGACTACGTAGAAGTCAGCCTCGACTTCGCCCGCGCAGAGGATCACGATGACTTTCGCGGCGTCAAAGGCGCCTTCGAGAGAACGCTGCAGGGGATTCAGAACTGTGTTGCGGAAGGAATTTTCACTTGCATCGCCACAACCGTAACCAAACTCAACCTTCAACAAGTACCGGAGATAATAGAGCTGACGAAGCGGTTGAAGGTTAGGCGGTTCATCGCCTTCAACTTTATTCCGACAGGTAGAGGTTTAGACGCTGCAGAACTGGATTTGACACCTGAACAGAGAGAACAACTTCTCACGCGATTGTTTCATGAAAACAGGGTCGGCGACATTGAGGTTCTGAGCACGGCTCCCCAGTACGCCCGTGTCAGCTTGGAGGTGTCTGGAGGCGTGAACGTGGCTCCAACGCACTTCTACGTTGGTGAAGCTTCTTGGGATCTAAAGCTGTTGGCGGAGTTCATAGGTGGGTGCGGCGCCGGCAGGCTCTATTGCGCACTGCAACCGAATGGCGATGTTTCACCATGCGTCTTCATGCCTGGCCTCCGTATCGGCAACCTCAGAAAAGAGAGCCTCATGGACATATGGCACGATAGTCACGTTCTCAGCAAGTTGCGGAACAGAGAATCGTTTCAAGGAAATTGCGGAAAGTGCGAGTACAGGTTCATCTGTGGTGGATGTAGGGCGCGAGCACTAGCTTACTTCGGCGATCTCTTGGCACCGGATCCGGGTTGTATTCGCAACAACTTGTTTCTGGAGTCGGCTTCCCTTGACTCACACGTTTCCAAGAGTTCATTACTAGTATCACGGACCCGGTCAGGAAACTCAAAGACGAAACGATCGGCGGTTCCCGAGCTGCTTGCCAAAAACAACTGAGGAAACTCGAATGCAGGACGGAAAGATCAAACTGGAAATCTATGAAGGCGATCCATTTGAAGGCTCATGCTGCGGTCCAGGCAGGGTATCTGAAGAATCGGTGGAGAGTCTCAGGCAAATGCTGATTGAAAGAAGCGAGACTTTGAGGAGGTTGGAAGAGAGATGCCGAGGAACAGTCGAGGTTTATAGAGACGCTGTCAGCACCCGCAGAGGCTTAATGAAGTATCCAGAACATGTTCGAAACACTCTCTCTGAAAGAGGATTGGGGTCTCTGCCGTACATATTCGTGGAGGGAAAGCTGGTGTCTGCTGGCAACTTTCCCTCGTATAAGGAGTTTCTGAGGCTTTTGAACCCATACATAGAGAAATCAGAGACTTGAACTAGATTGAGTGATTGATTTGGAGAAGAAAATTTCGTTCATCGGTACAGGCGCTATAGGGGGCGCGATCCTACAACGACTCATTGAGGCCAAATTCGTGGGCCGGGATGCCGTCATCGCCTGCGACATAGATCAGAGCATTCTGAATGAGATCAAAGCCAGATTTGGCGTGATGACTAGCGTAGACAATATGGATGGAGCAAGATTCGGGGATGCGATTATACTAGCGGTTCCACCCAAAGAGACACGTCAGGTGCTTGAGGAGACCCGGGACTCACTATCGGAATCCAAGATACTGGTCTCGCTTGTTGCGCTTATTTCGACAGGTCATATTGAAGAAGTGTTGCGTTCACGCATCGGGGTTGTCAGGGTCATGCCTAATATTCCAAGCATGGTGGGCTCGGGCTTCAACATGTTCTCGTTTGGAAAGTATGTGAGTCCCAATGATAAGGAGTGGGTAAAGAGTCTCCTCGATGTCTTGGGCGAACACGAAGAGGTGGATGAGGAGAAGATCGAACTTTATTCAATCCTCACTGCGATGGGACCGACATACTTCCTGCCGTTCGCTGACAGTCTAATCGAGTTCGGGGTAAACAACGGACTCACCCACGAAGAAGCGAGGAAGGCCGTAGCTTCAACCTTGGAAGGAACGGGCATACTCGTATCCAGAGTCGATAAACCCGTCGAGGACCTGAAGAACATGGTAGGGACTCAACCACTTGAAAGGCGAGACGAGCAGATACGCTCGATATTGAAAGAAGAGCTCAACAGAACACTTCAGCAAATCAAACTAGCGAAAGAAAAGCTTGCGAGATAACAAGGGTAGTCGCATGCCCCACGCTACTGGGAGATTACGCCTTCAGTCTCTGGGCAGAGACGCCATTCTTCCCAACGATAGGAGCAGGGATGTTCTCAGTAAAGGAAAACCGAAATACAGACGATTGAGAGTTCCCCTCTACAGGCAGACAACAGACTTCACGTGCGGCGCATCCGCGACGCTCATGGTCTGGAGATACTTCGACAAGAAAGTGAAGCTCTCCAAGCGAAACGAGTTCTTGATCTGGACGGACATAATGGCGTTACCCTTTAAATTCTCATCACCGTATCGGACCGCGATGTTCTTCCTCAAGAAAGGCTTCGACACGAAACTCATAACAAAAGAGACGGGCAGCGATAGCGGAGCGCCGTTCGAGTGTTACCAAGTTGACCCTGCAGAGAGGAAGCTCTTCGTCAACTTCTTCAAAGCACATAGTGATATCCTGAAAAGACGTATCGGCTGGTCTATTCTGAATAGAAAGCCAACTATTACAGATATCAGAAGTGCGCTTTTTACTCGCAGTCCGGTGGTTCTACTGGTAGATTCCTACTATACAATGGAGGCTAGGGGAGCGCGGAATCCATCTCACGCACCTCACTGGATTGTCGTGACAGGATATGAGGGCGAGAAGTTTCACGTTAATGATTCCATCCATGAAGGGTGCCCAAGACCTGGAAAGATGACGATGACCGGTCGTATTCTTGGAAAGGCCATGGACACCTATTCTCGGTTCGGATGGGCTTCTGCGTTGATAGTTGTAGAGAAGAAAAAGACATCTAGGTGACCGTTCCGATTGAGCAAGATTCCTAAAGTCAAGCCGCCTGCAGGCTATCCGCCAGAGGATGGAAGCTACCTGCGGGCAAACGATTACTCACCAGTCGCTGTGATCATTCTTCTGCACACATCATACGACAAGATTCCAGATTTCCTTCAGCAACTTGCCAAGGTTGCTGTGGAGAATGGTGCAGCGCTAGCTGGCTTTCTCCAGACTGAGAATATTGGAATCGAGAAGGTCATATGCAATGTTGTGGCGAATCCGAATATTCGCTACATAGTTCTATGTGGCGTTGAGTCTGCCGGTCACTGGCCAGGTGATGCTTTTGAATCCTTCATGAGGAACGGCGTGGATGAGAATCGCTTCATCATTGGCTCGAAGGCTCCGACGCCTTACCTGTACAACATCATGCCTGAAGCCATAGAACGGTTCAGGAAACAGGTGACACTGATCAGTCTCCTATCCGATGAAGACCGAAAGATGAGGATTGACGTCGAAGTGGTGAAGAAGGCTGTGTGGTCATGTTACCAAGAAAAACCGACGGAATTCCTGAACTATATGGTTTGGGATATTGGTGCATATCCAGATCCGCCAATAGGCTCGAAGATAACGTGGAGGATTACGCGGCCTTGGGCTCATTATTCTGAATCGGATGCTGAGAAGATGAGGCGGATACGAGAGATGGCGGCCGCTCGCGCCAAAGAGGACGAAGAACGCAGACGGAGAAAAAAGGAGGCTGAAGAGTTCATGAGGCTCCTTTTCCCCGAAGGAAGAGAGAAAGATCCTCAAGAACAATCCTCCTAATTTGCCGCCGATGGGATCCTATCGTCACCCGTTATGGCGTCCATTTCAGCTTTTCTTGAAACCAAAATCCTTTTAAGATCACCGGAGATTTCACGGCCGGCCGGCCGTGTTTCGAAACGAATAGCAGAGGGACGAAGTTAGCCAAGAGGGTTTGGATATGAGTGAAAAGAAATTGTCGAGGTTCGTAATGTGCTTCTGTACGGGGGAGTGCCCCGGGTTTGCGAAACTGGATCTCTGGAAGCTGGTAAACTTTGTTAGGAACGAGCTTGACGTGGAATATGCTATTGTTCATCCACAGCTCTGCGTGACCGACGGCGACAACTTCTGGAGGGACTACCTCCGAGAGGGGAATAGGGACACGATGTACATAGTCGGAGGATGCGATCGGCATGGGCTTCAACATAGATATGTGAACCGCAGCAATTTCGGACCACCCTAGAGCACTAGGTTCCTGGGAGGAAGTAAGAGTCCAGATAAACATGGCTTAGAAAACGACTTGAAACCATATCAAACCTATTGTTGTAGCTTCATTATGAGGGAGGAGAATTGCGGAGAGAAGGAAAAAAGAAGAAGAGCTGGAAAGAAAGACAGCGTGAGAGACAGATACGGTGGCAGAGGTCTCATGAGGCCTTTGAAATACGAATGGAACGGACGGCAGAAAAGAAGAGGCGGCAGAAGCAGACGCGCAGAATCTTCGGTGGAATCAGTCTAATTGCCTTGATACTCATCGTATATGGATTGTGGGAGTACTATGCTCGACTTCCACCAACAATTAGCAGCGGAAGTACGTACGGTCCTCTTCAGAAGGGCTCAGCTCCAGTCTTCTCTCTCCGAGACGTAGCGGGGACCCAATTCTCGCTTGATCAACATGTCGGAAAATTAATCGTCATCCACTTCATGGCTGTGGGATGCTACGGCCAGATATATCCAGTGAATCAGGAAAGGCTCATTCAACTGAAAGCGGTATGTAGCCGGTACTGTGGTAAGAAACCCTTCGTTATCGTTACGGTTGCTGTGGCAACCTGCGAGAACAGTGAGCTTCAGAAGATTCGCACAAACTACGGTATCAGTTGGGCTTTGGGAAACGACTACGACGACAAGAAGATGGACATAGTTGACGCTTACGTTAATGCATGCTCGATCAAGGACGGAACGATTGTGCTGATAGATAAGGCATTCAACATAGCTGAAGTGTATAACGAAGCGGTAACGGCTGACAAGCTGTCAGCAAGGATCGGCCAACTCTTGGAGACATGATAAGGAATGCTTCAGGAGTCAGTAGGGCTGTTCCTCTACGGAATTGCTACTTTTCTATCACCTTGCTCCATTGCACTAATTTCAGTTTACTTGGTCTACGTTGCAGGTCTTAGCGGGAGCATACGGAAAGCAGTCGTGATCGGCTGTAGCTTCGTTGCAGCCATGTGCCTAGTTTTCTTCGTGCTGGGTTATGCCGTATCCTCTCTGATTCCGATAGATTTGGTCAGCTCCCGATTCTTCTTCGGCCTTTCCGGCGTTCTTCTCATTCTCTTCGGGCTTAGCAACCTAGGCCTCCTTGAGAAACTCAATTTGATCAGGTACGCTGAAGAATCCTTGGCTGAGCGAGCGAACATCTTGAAGCTGGCTGCGTTGAAGCGTCTTCCAAAATACAACTATGTCATCGGCTCATTTCTGTTTGGAACAATTATCTCCCTCGCGCTGGGACCGTGCTCTTTATCACTCGTCTTGCCAGCCATACTGCTGAGCTTGTTCAGCGCCCCGACACCCCTTCACGGCGGGTACTTGCTTTTCATGTTCGGGCTCGGTCACTCGCTACCTGTTGTTTTTCTGAGCGTGGCACTGGCAACAGCGCGCAGAGAGATCGGCAAGAGAATGATTGCTGCAGGTAACTGGTTGACGAAACTCTTTGGACCAGCCTTTACCGGAATCGGCTTGATCATGATTGCATACGCATTAGGAGTATGGTGAGAAAGGGAAGAACGAACCGCTCATGCCTCTAAGCACTGGTATATGTCTTTCCAGTGATTAGTGTGCCTCTTGTATTCCAAGTATGCTCAACCGCTTGGTGCTTCTTATTCCGCGTGAAACATTGGCGGGCGCAAAAGTCATTTGCCCCCCTCTCAAATTCGTCTGCTCGTCCCCTACTGTGAATACCCCCTCGCCCTCTATCACGTAGAAGCAAACGTCATAAGGCTCTGGACGAGGAGGAATCTCCTGACCAGTCTCAAGACAGACAAGGACGAGGTTGAACATCTTTGTCTTGTAGATGTCCTTCTTGACCCTCTCTGTCTTAGAGAATTCTACTAGCTTCATCAAATCCTGTACATCCAACTTCAATATCTCACCTCCACGTTAACGCTGATCTTGCTGACTCTTTGTTCAGAAACTCACTGTCACAACTTTGATGCATCACTCTTTGCGTTGGTTCATTATGTGGAAGCGTATGCCTATGAAGAGGAATACCGCTGTGTATGCTGCTAGGACGACGACGTTTACGACTGGACCGAAGAATGTTTCTCCACCTAAGGCATACCTCGCCAGCTCTATGGTGTGAGTTAAGGGCGAAAGAAGCGACACTGCTTGTCCCCAAGGTGGTAGTTCCCTTACAGGGATGTAGACGCCGCTGATGAAGAGGAGGGGAATGCGGACAAAGTTCAAAGGCATCATTACCTGCCCTGGGCTTTGGCCCGGCATAGAGGCGAACACGATTCCCATGGCTGAGAAGCCTAGAGCGGATAGAGCCATGCATGCAGTCAAGGCTTCGAGGCTGGCTATATGTGATCCAAAGAATGCGATGCCGACAAGTATGGGGATTATTGAGATTCCAACTCCGTACAGAAGACCTGCCAGTGTTTTGCCCATGAGGACTGCGAGCAACGAGACGGGTGAGGTTAGGAATCTGTCGAATGTTTGGTTGGCGCGTTCGCTGGGGATGATTACGGGGCCTATGGATGATGATGCGAAGAAGAGCGTCTGAGCGATGAGGATGGGGATCTGCAGAGCTATCGGTATGTTTCGTCCGACGCTGAAGGAGAGGAAGAGGCTGAAGGGAAAGAGTATTCCGAACATAATGGATGCGGGGCGGGTGTAGTAGGTGCGCATATCTTTGTTGGCGATCGCCCACGCTACCCTCACCTCCCTGCCGAGACGGCTTGAACGATTCGGCTTCATTGACTTTGCCTCCTCCTGTTAGCATCTCTCCCGGATCCTTCTCGGTTTCGACTCGTTGTTTCCTCACCGATTGTCGATGGCCTGATGCCTGTCAGTTTTACGAATACGTCTTCCAAGCTCGGGCCTAAAGTGTTGATGGTGACGAGTCTGAGGTTGTTGTTCTGAACATAGTTCCAGGTCGAAATGAGGACGCTGGGCGGGTCATCTGTATAGAGTCTGAACTTGTCACCGGCTTTCACAACCTCGCTTACTCTTGGAAGCTTCTCCAGCTCTTTGAGGGCGTTCTCGGGTGGGGTTTCGAAAGCAACCTCAACAGACTGAACGCTTTCCAGAGTCCTCTTGAGCTTCTCAGGCGTATCGATGGCCGCGATTCTGCCGTGGTTGATGATGGCTATTCGGTCACACATCTGGCTTGCCTCCTCGAGGTTGTGGGTTGTGAGGAAGATCGTTAGACCCTGCTGGTTCAATCTTCGAATCGTATCTCGAATTACTAGGACGCTCTGTACATCCAACCCAGAAGTAGGCTCGTCGAGGAAGAGAATGCTGGACTGGTTCATCAGGGCCATAGCTATGCAGATGCGCCGCTTCATGCCTCGAGAGAAACCTTGAACTTTTTCTCTGCGTCGATCATAGAGGCCAAACATCTTCAGAAGCTCTTCAGCACGACTCTCTCGGTAGGTTTTGGGCACATCGTATAGCCTACCGGTAAAGATGAGGTTGTCCCATGCAGAAAGCTCATTGTAGACGTTGCTGATGTCAGGGACAATGCCCATCTGCTCCTTTGCCTTAACCGGCTGGCGTTGAATGTCATAGCCCATTATGGAGGCTGTTCCCTCAGTCGGAATTGAGATGCCCGTCAGCATTCGTATTGTGGTTGTCTTTCCAGCGCCGTTGGGGCCCAAGAAGCCGAAGATCTCTCCTTTCTTCACCTCGAAGTCTATGTGGCCAACGGCCACTAGATCTCCGAACTTTCTTGTTAGATTCGAGACTTCAATCGCGTATTCTGTTCGCATCTTTACATCATCTTCTCTCATGGGAATCCAAAAAAGGTGGAGATTGAAGCGTCTAGGAAACTTTCTTTAGTGTTTCAAGCCGCTTGTTTACATTTTCCAGTCGCTTCTCCATGGCTTCTTTCAGCTCTTCCAGACCCTCGATCTCTTCCTCAATGGTCATCACCGGGAAGCCGAAGGCTCCGTGATGGCCTCTATGGAAATCTTCGTGGCATTCACCATGGAAGTCTTCGTGGCATCCATATCTACACATTCTGTTTTCTCACCTCCTCTCGCTGCTTTCAAAGTTCTTCTTGTAGAATTCAGCGAGGTCATCCATTAGGTTCTTGCGCTGGGCAATCGATTCAAGTCCAGTTCTCAGAGCCTCTTTGCCCAGCTTTGTGACCTTGTAGATTCTGCGTTCCGGTCCAGTGGTATCAGCCCGCTCCCACTTCGACTCAAGCAGGCCTCGATGCTCCATACGCCTAAGCAACGTGTAGATCGAGCCGGTCTCCAGCCTATGGTGGCCGCCGCTCTTCTCTTTGATTGCCTCCATCAACTTGTAGCCGTAGCTTGGTTTCTCATAGAGGACTCTGAGGATGAGGAACTGTATCCAGCCTCGCTCCGGAAAGTCGTGCCAGCAATGGCTTTGTCCGCATCCACATTCGCAATCACACGTAGCTAACACCGTTACTTAGCTAACAAGGATACATATATAAGCGTTACTTACGTCTCCCGGATTCTCTGAAGGAAGTTGATTTCAGCTCTGAAGAGCAGGAGCAACAAGTGAGTACGTAGTATAGTAGAATACATGTCAGAAAACCTGCTCCGAGACTTGTGAGAATGGAAGCGATAGTTGTCACCGCAGCCGTTATGATCTACGGCCGGCCGTAGGAGCCGCGACCTGCGGGCGATAGTCGGTCTCTCCGCATCTCATGGCGTGGATCAAGCTACTCATGCTCCACCACCTGACTTGTTGCTAGGAGAGAATTCTCTCTGTAACATCTTTCTCTTTGAGAACCGCTGTCTTCCAGATCTGGACCTTGTGAATCCAATATGGAAGAAGCCTTAGTCTGTAGTAGGAAACTATTGGAAGACCTAGCATATCGCCTATCGACGCCAACATGAGAGACTGTTCAACGTACCACTTCATTTTCAGAGCATCTTGAGCCATACCGAATACTGTGGCGCCGAACAGAATGCTCTTGAGAATATCTTTTACCCTGCCAAGACGATTCTTGTCTATCAGGTGGCTCGCCAAGAGAGTCATTGTGAGGTTTTCCTGCTAAGAACGCTTTATGATCAGGCTATTTCAGGTCTTCGCAAGTTATTGATCCCCGGACTTCCTAAGCCTGAAATAGATCCCTTTAGAATTCAAGCAGGGGTCCGTTTGACAAGGAGGATCAGACTGGAATTTCTCGCAGTCGTGCCCACGATGTTCAGCCACTGCCAGCACTGCGTGGACCTAACAAGAGCAAGCGGCCTCAGAGTTCACTCACAGCAACTCAATGAGTATCCCATGGAGACAAGGGAGACCTTGTGGAGACTTTCGGAGCTGGCTCGAAACGTTATCAACAACTTTCCAAGCAGCGTTGAGCTGCATGTCACAGACCTCGCTTCTCCTCTCGGATTCTTGAAGAGCCTAAGACACAGAGTAGGCACTGGCCCAGCTGTCCTGATTGACGGAAGAAAGGTTTTCGAGAAGTTGCCTGACTACGATTCGCTT
>CAYQCQ010000006.1:0-32706 GCA_964416035.1 uncultured Candidatus Bathyarchaeia archaeon | reverse complement strand
GTTCCGGATCCCTCACCAGAAACCTCTCTAGGACAACTATGTCATACTTTACTGAACTTGGAACCGAGTAGTCTATGTCGAGCGGCCCGAGGTCGACTCCAAAATCGTTGCAGCATTTCTCGTAGCAGTATTTGCATCTCAGATTGCACTCCGAGGTAAGGGTTAGATAGTACTGCATGCCCGCTTCCTACATCGACGTTTCAAGAGATAATGACATCGTGTGCTGATTAAGCTCAGTCTAGTTCCTTGGTAAGAGACCTAAAGCTATATACGGAACCTCCTGTCTGAACGGGGCCAAAACGGCAATTTCAAAAGGTGAAATGTTGATGGCCAAAGAAGCGGCAGAGATCTACAAGGAATTCGAAAGTTACATCATCCCACCCAGCTGGAAAGACAGAGCATGGGATGTTGATGAGTTCAAGAGATGGTATGAGAGCACTGTGAAGGATAAGAAGGCAGCGGAAGGCTGGTGGGAAAAATGGGCAAACGAGCTCTTCTGGTTCAAGAAGTGGAATAAGGTTCTGGATGATAGCCACCCGCCATTCTACAAGTGGTTCGTCGGCGGAGAAACAAACCTAGCCTACCTGGCTACGGATTGGCAAATTGAGTGCGGCAGAAGAAACAAACTGGCCTTGATATGGGAGGGAGAGCCGTGGGATGAAGCAACGCAGCAGCCAAAGGAAGTCAGAAAGTTCACATATTATGACCTGTTCAGAGAATCAAACTCCATTGCCTTCGCCCTAAAAGAAAGATTAAACGTCAAGAGATCAGAGATCTTGACATTCTATTTGCCTATGATTCCTGAGCTCCCGCTCTACATGCTTGCAGTTCAGAGGTTGGGAGCAAGGCATAGCATAGTTTACAGCGGATTCAGCGCGGACTCCTTGGCTACCAGAGCCATGGACTCCGGCTCAAAGATAATAGTTACCGCAGACGGGCTCTACAGAAGAGGGAGGGTAATCACCCTCAAACCCATCGTCGATGAAGCGGTAAAAATATGCGCGCAAAACGGGGTCAAGATAGAGAAAGTCGTCGTAGTCAAAAGAGTGGGGCACGATATACCTTGGAATAAAGAGAGAGACATTTGGCATCATGATCTGACTAGCGATATATCGAAAAATGTCACTCTCCCCGCTGAGAGATGCGGCTCAGAAGACTTCTCATATATTCTTTACACATCGGGTACAACGGCTGCCCCCAAAGGAGTCCAACTTCCTGTAGGTGGTTATGCTGTCTCTCTATATGCTACTATGAAGCTGATATTTGACGTCCGTGATGATGACATCTATTGGTGCACGGCGGACATAGGATGGGTTACCGGGCACTCATACATTGTTTACGGGCCGTTAATGACAGGCGTGACATCAGTGATGTACGAAGGTGCCCCAGATTTCCCGAAACCAGATAGATGGTGGAGCATACTTCACAGATACGGAGTGACAGTATTCTATACTACGCCGACCGCTATCAGGATGCTAATGAAATTCCCTGAAGAGTATGTCAGAAAACACGACTTGTCTACAGTAAGGATCGCTCATTCTGTTGGCGAGCCTATTAATCCGGAGGCGTTCAAATGGTACTTCAGAAACATCGGCAGAGAAGACATTGTAGCCTCAAGCACTTGGTGGATGACTGAAACAGGGCAAATGCTAACCGGCCACTACCCTGGACTAGGAAAGATATTTCCGCTCAAGCCAGGAACAAACGGCTATCCCTTACCTGGGGTTACCATGGAGGTCCTCGATGACGACGGGAATGCCTGCCCGCCCGGAGTTAGAGGGTACTTGACAATAACGTCACCATGGCCAGGAATGCTCATGACATTGTACAAGAATCCAGAAAGATACATTGATGTTTATTGGTCAAGGTTCAAGGGCAAGATGTATTTCTACACAGGAGACTTTGCAGTAAAAGACCAAGATGAGTACATATGGGTCTTGGGAAGGGCTGACGATGTCCTCAAAGTTGCCGGTCACAGAATCGGAACAGCTGAAATTGAGTCGGCAATGATTAAGCATCCAGCTGTGGCAGAGTCAGCGTGCATTGGTAAAGAAGACCCCGTAAAGGGACAGACACCGTTCATCTTTACTGTTCTCAAGCAAGGGTTTCCGCCAAGCCCAAAGCTCGCAGACGAGTTAAGAATGCACTTGAGAACCACAATCGGCCCTCTCGTAGCATCTGATTCGACAGTAGTCTTTGTTGACTCAGTTCCCAAGACGAGAAGCGGCAAAATCATGAGAAGATTGCTAAAAGCAATTGTCGCAGGGGCAACCCTAGGAGACGTCACAGCGCTAGAAGACGGAGTAGCTATCGACGAAGCAAAGAAAGCCTACGACAACGTGAGAGCGGCCCTTGAGCGCAAGTAATGCCCACCTTCCTAACCAAGAAAAGAGCAACGTGGGGACGAGCTAAGACAGAAGGAGTTCAAAGTCTTCCCAATTCCACTTTCAACATCTTAGGCCAGACACTTGCGGGCAGAGTCTTCACTTTGCGTGCGAATATGAAATGTCGCTGATCATATTCTATAGTTCAGAATCCGAATTGTGTCCGATCTATCTCATGCCGCTACCGAAAGCAACCATTCGGTCGTCATGACGAAGAACCGGATTCTCCCACAGGACTTAATCTTCCCTCCGTCCAGCCGTCCTTATGATAAAGGCCATTATCGCCGCCACAAAGCAAAGTAGGGAGGCAGGTACGAATGCATAGAGAAAACTCAGATTATAGTCTTGGACTATCCCTGCGAGTATCGGTCCGACTATACCGCCTACACCGTAGGCTGTGAACACCAAACCGTAGTTGGCGCCCAAGTTCTTGTTGCCAAAGAAGTCCGCTGTGGCCGCCGGAAACAAGGCAAGGTTCCCGCCGAAGTTGAAGCCTATCAACGCGCCTACTATATAGAACAAGTACTCGTTCACAGTCGTAAAGAAGAATGTCAGGGTCACTATTCCCTGTAGGAGGAACATGAACAGAAGGGCTCGCTTCGTCCCGATCTTATCTGAAGAGGTCCCCCACACGATCCTCCCTGTCCCATTTAGTATAGGAAGGCAGATCGCTGCGCCTATCACCGCGAAGTCCGATGCCTGCACGGCAGTGAAGCCGTGGCCTTGAAAGCCATAGTTTAGGTCTTTCGCGAAGTTCTGGACGTTTCCTATGACCATCAAGCCGGTCAGAGTGCCGAACATGAACATGCTCCATATGGCGTAGAACTGCCAAGTCTTTAGCATGTCGCCCGACGAGTAATCTCTGCCTACATTCGGTCGGCTCTTCTTGTCCTTGGAACCAGAGGGCGCGTATCCCGGAGGGTTGAACCCTTCAGGAGGGTTCAGCATGACCAGAGAACCAACGACAATCAGGACTAAGAAGACTATTCCATAAATCATGAAGACTCGGTCCACATTGGCCATTGTATAGACTCCGTTCTCTACGTTGATTAGGCCTCGTATGCCCAAAATAGCGGGAGGGCTTGCAAGCATTATCCAAATGAATGCCCCAAAGCCGAAGCCAGCAACAGCAAGCCCGGAGAGTAGACCTTTCTTATCTGGAAACCATCTTACTCCAACGGCAATCGGCACCACGTACGCGAAGCCTATGCCTGCACCACCGACTACGCCAATGGTCAGAAGCTTTCCGATGAAAGACGCACCCGTGAAGCTAGCCGATATGTACCCTGCTCCAAGCAGCATTCCGCCCAAGACGGCCACAGTTCTCGGCGCTATTTTCTGCTGGAGCCTTCCTGCCAAGATCATGACTATGGCAAAAGTTGCAAGCCCCGCCGAAAATATCGCCTGTGTTTCGGTTTTTGAGAAATTGTACTGACTGGGGTTGGTGGCAGTACCTTGGAGCGGCGTTGTGAACGCTGACCAAGCGTATATAGCCCCCAACGCGAGCTGTATCATAATGGCACCCATAACCACGGTCCATCTGTTCATGGCCTCTTGTTCCTCCTTTGTTCCGTAACCTTGACTGGAGTGCTCTCTTCCTCTCGGGCGGAGTGATACGTTGGTTAGGGCTATTATTTCTTTTCCAAGAAGGCCTCGAGGGAAAAGGCAGGATGCAAAAAAGGGTGAGTTAACTAAACGTCAACAGTCTGTGGGCCTAATATCGTCTATGCTTCTGGTAGCATTCTCTACAATAGACCGGTTTCCCTTCGGTGGGCTTAAACGGAACTTCGCACTCTTTGCCGCAGTCGGAGCAAACAGCTTTGTGCATCGTTCTGGGGCCTCCGAATCCACGCCTTTCGAAACCCATCCGCTTCTCACATCCTTTTCCAGTTGGTTATACACCGGATCTAACCGAGAACTAGAATCCACTGTATACCATCGGCAAACAGATACACAACTAGTAGATAAAGCATTCACTTCGGGTACGCCATCACTATCAGGAGATGCCGTTAGCACACATATGCCCCAATAGCCAACTGACTTCCGGAATCATACTTCTGATTCTTGGAGGCGACTTACTTTTAACCTCTAGTAGCAGATCTTTTCATATGCTCCTGAAGGCAGAGGCGATTCGATTACTCAAGAGGCACATCAAGAGCGTCGGAATTCGAAAACATTCCATCGCCGTGTCAGAACTCATGGGAGAAGTTGCACTGAAATTCAGAATGAACTCTGAGGAATGGCAACTTTGTGGCCTCCTTCACGATCTTGACCGTGAAAAGATTCAGGGGGACATGAGTAAACATGGGCTAGTGGCAGCGGAACTGCTTGAAAGCCTTCTTTCAAGAGACTGCCTACATGCGATCAGAGCTCACGATCATAGAACAGGAGTGACTCCTCAGAGTATCATGGACAAGGCTCTGATCGCATCCGATGCCGTGGTTACACTTTTCTCAGAGTTGGCAGAGCGAGAGCAGATAAGCCAACTAGCAGAAGTCAACTCCGAAATGTTTCGAAAGATATTCGAAGATAAGCCTTTCAGAAAGCTTGGATATCTGAAGAACCGAATAGAGATTTGCCGTGAGATAGGCATCCCTCTAGATGAGTTTCTGAGTCTTGCGCGCGAAGCCTTTGACAAGAAAAATCTCTCATTAGCGGATAGGGCCAGTGCGGTTTGAGAGGTGCCATCAAGAACAGCATTCCGACATAAACGTCTTAGCCGAGGCGCCGACTCGCGAACGGTCAGGTGTACAAGGCGTATCTTCGTCGTCTTAGAAGGTCCACCGCTTCTTTTACTCTCTGCGCGGACTCTTTGCGGCAAACGAGCACAGCATCGTCGGCCACCGCTACTACTAAGTCCCTAACGTCGATCAGCACCACAAGCTTCTGGCCGCTGGACACTATGTTGCCCTCGCTATCGAGCATAACAACCGGCCCTATCGAAACGTTACGCTGCTTTTGCAGATGAGGCAGTTGATCCAGCGAACTCCAAGAGCCCAAGTCATTCCACTCAAACTCTGCCGGAACCATGATCACGTTCGTCGACTTCTCCATTACGGCGTAGTCGAATGAAAGCTTCGGCATCTTCTGGAATGTGGTCTTCAGCTTTCCTCGAAACGACGATCCTGGCAGGGCGAGTAAGTTTTCTGCGAGTTTGAATATCTGAGGGGCGTATTTCTGAAGTTGCTCCATCATCACGCTCGCTTTGGCTGTGAAGATTCCGCTATTCCAGAAGTAGTTTCCTTCTTTGAGGTATCGCTTTGCTGTCGCGAAGTCTGGCTTCTCTTTAAAACTCAACACAGAGTACGTCGACTGTTTCCTCGCCTCTCGCCTTCGATCGCATTGTATGTATCCGTACCCCGTCGAAGGATAGGTGGGGTGTATCCCAATGGTCGCTATGCAGCGGGTTCTCTCGGCCAGATGGAAGGCCCGAGCTGCGGTCATGGCAAATCTGCTTGTTGGGTTAATGTAGTGGTCTGCTGGCAGAAACATTACGGTCGCTTCTGGGTCCTTCTTCATTACCCAAGCGCAACTAAGAGCGATTGAAGGAGCCGTATCTCTGCCCACTGGCTCGATAATGACTCTGTCCTTGCCCAAGGTTGGAATCTGCTTCCGTATGATCGATTCAAGGCCAGACCTAGTCGATATCCAAATGTTCCGTGGATCGACGACACGATATGCTCTGTGATATGCGTACTGTAGAAGAGAGCTGTTTCCCCAGAGGGTCATGAACTGCTTCGGATACGCCTCTCTACTCGCAGGCCAAAACCTTCTGCCCGACCCGCCGGCCATTATGACTACGTGACGCATGTGACTAGCCCCGCCCAACAAACCACACAGTCTTGTTACCTTAGAGGGTCCATTCTCAGTGAAAGCTCTTGCGCCACCGCGACAGCGCAGGCGGCTCTCCAATAGTCTCTCAGGTGTCTTTCATTGGACGAATGAGTAGTCCGAGAGGATTCTACGATCCCTCTAGATAAGATCTGTCCGTTATTGCTCTATTCTTCAAGGCAAACGGGCAGCAGTTTTCATCAACCTTGACATTCAGTTGCAGCTTGCGGAGTTCAAGGCTAGGATCTTTCCTGCGAGGACGCCAGTGGGGATCCCTCGGTCAACAGCGATCTTACCGTTTACTATGACGCAGACTATTCCCTGAGGCGGCAATGTTGGTCGAGCGAAAGTTGAGCGGTCACAGATCCTGTTCTCGTCGAAAATCACTACGTCTGCCCACATTCCCAGTCGTACAAGGCCTCTGTCTCCTTGTTTGAGAACTGTCGCCGGATAAGAAGTGATCTTTTTTATGGCTTGAGCTAGAGAAAGGATCTTTCGTTCCTTCACGTATCTTGCCAACAGTCTGGGATAAGTTCCATAGGTTCTTGGATGAGTTCCAGCTGTTCTTTCGTCTGGAGGGGTTTCATAGGACGAGCAATCCGTGGAGATCATTGAAATCGGGCTTGCAATCACTGTCTCCACATCTTCCTCGCTCATGTACCCGGCCATCTTCGTTTCGCCCCTGTCCGCGACTACTAGATCTCTTGCTGCAGTGATCCAGTCCTTTTTGGCAAGCTCTGCAATTTCTCTGAGGTTTTTTCCATGTAGATCTGGCCGACTCTTGGAATGAACTACTACCGCAGTCCCCGGCATTTCAAATTTCGGGGATGCTACTTCTCTTCGCCGCAGTTGTTTCCTTCTTTGATTGGCTTTCTCTCGCTCTGCTGCGACTCTCTTGACTACCTCTTCCCTTATTCCTTCGAATTGGTAAGGATCTGCAAGTCTTCTGAGGAGCCTCTTCAGATCTATGTCTCCTTCACGTGCGAAGATCCTTCTTAACGGTAGGGAGACTCCGGCCCGATCGTAGGGGTAGACATCGCAGGTTACCTCCAATCCCCCTTCGCGTGCCTCCTCCATGAGCTTCAGTGTCTTCCTTACTTTACCCCAGTTCTTTTTTCCCCAAGCCTTGTGATGGGCAATGTTCACAGGAGCCGCCGACCTCTCGTTGATCGCAATGGCCTCTCGTACAGCCTCGACCACGTAGTCTCCTTCATTCCTAATGTGAGTCAGATAGACGCCACCACGCCTAGCAACAACCTTGCACAGTCTCACTATTTCCTCTGTTGTTGCGTTCCTTCCCGGGGGATATGCGAGCCCTGTGCTCAGGCCCATAGCACCTTCGTGCATTGCTCTGTTAAGGAGGCTCTCCATTTGGCGGATCTCTCGCTCTGAGAGATCTACCTTCTCTCCTCCCTTGCCTTCCGGCCCCAGTACAGCTGACCTTATTGTGCCGTGACCAACGAACGGTGCAACGTTTTCTCCGATACCTTGTCTTCTCAGTCTTGCAAGGTACTCTTCCATCGTTTTCCAAGAAACCCTAACCTTCCTGTCGCGACTGACTGTAAACCTCCTCTCCATCTGGTCTCGGTTCTTGACAGTTATCGGAGCCATGGAGGAGCCACAATTTCCGATTGCTTGAGTAGTGATTCCTTGAAGGAGGCTACTAGTCGCCTTGGGTTGGAATATGAGAGTCCTGTCGGAATGCGAATGAATGTCGACAAAACCGGGACAGACGATTAGCCCGGTTGCGGATAGGAGTTTGCTTGACTCTATCTGTCCGGCGATGTGTCCTACGAAGCTAATCTTTCCAGCTCTAATACCGATGTCTGCTCGAAACCAAGGATTTCCAGTTCCATCCAGTATACGGCCGTCCCTGATCACTAGATCATGATCCATGTTCGATCGCCTCAAATTTCGTCGTCATGATATTTAACAGGTGGTTTCTGCGAAGAATGACCCGATGTCAAGGCTGATGGAGAAAAAATAGATACCGAAGATCGTCATCCAGTAAGATAAGCATTCACTAATGCGAGGAAGATCAGTCTAGAGGATGAGAGGCATGAGCGTGGAACAGAGGCTGAAGCTTCAGGTCTTCATATGCGGCGCCGTTGTCATGGCTTTGGAGATGGTGGGGAGCCGTATTCTAGCGCCTTACTTCGGCAGCACCATTTTCGTGTGGGGTAGCCTCATAGGAATTGTGCTGACTGCTTTATCTGCGGGCTACTATGTTGGAGGAAAGATCGCTGACAAGAGGCCTGATTTCGGAACCTTTTGCCTAATAATCCTGACATCCGGTGTCTTTGTGCTTCTAATTCCTGTGATCACACCCGTCGCCTTTGATCTCACGATTTCTCTGAATCTTGGAGAAAGATATTCGCCACTTATGGCTTCAGCCGCGATTCTAACAATGCCCAGTTTCCTTCTCGGTACGGTATCTCCCTACGCAATAAGACTCGCTGCGAAGAACATATCTGATCTCGGCAACGTGGCGGGCAAGCTGTACTCGCTTTCGACAGCGGGCAGTATTCTTGGCACATTCGTCACCGCCTTTGTTCTTATCCCAGAGATAGGAATAATCAGAATCCTCCAACTTCTGGGTGTGATACTCGTTGGACTCTCGCTCTTCGGACTTAGAGGGAAGGCTCAAGCTTTGCTGATATTTTTCTTGATTCTGTTTGCTTTTCTCGCTCCTCCTACATCGATAAGCCCGAATGTGATGATGTTCAAGCTGACCTTGAACGATGTGATCTTGGAGAAAGAAACGCTTTACCACCACATGGTCATCTTGGAGGGAATTGATCCTTTTCACGGCGGAAAAGTTCGAACAATGCTACTGGACGATCATTTTCACAGCGCCACGGACCTGAATGACCCGCAGAGAATCGTCTATCCCTATAACTACTACTTTCACATGGGCTTCGTGTTCAATCCCAATATTACTGATGTTTTGTTCATCGGTGGCGGAGGTTTCTCTGGCCCGAAGAGGTTCCTCGCCGACTATCCCCGAGTGAACGTAGATGTCGTAGAAATTGACGGTGAAGTTATCGAGGCTGCTAGACGGTATTTCGATGTCAAGGAAGACCCACGCCTGAGGATATTCAATGAGGACGGACGAATGTACCTACTGAAATCCGAGAAGAAGTACGATCTGATTGTGCTCGATGCGTATTCCCGAACCTACGTTCCCTTTCATTTGATGACTCTGGAGTTCTTCAGAGAGGTAAGTAGAGATCTCAGATCCAACGGGATAGTCATTTCAAACCTGATCTCCTCTCTAACCGGCCCATACTCAGAGCTGTTCAAGGCTGAATACAACACCATCACGCAAGTCTTCAGCAACATCTACGTGTTTGAGGCAGGGGGGCACGCCGCCCAAGCCCCTAGAGATTACGAGACAACTCAGAACTTGGCGCTTGTGGCCACAAGGGGACCCAATCGATATTCTAAGGAAGAGCTACTCGCGAGAGCACGAGCTACTGGAACTATAAGGATTGCCAACTTCCACGAGTATGTCGGAACCTTGGTTGAAAACGAGTGGGTTATGACTAGCCACATAGTCTTAACGGATGACTATGCGCCCGTCGAAACTTTACTCAATCCGATCACGGGAGAAAGGATCGAGAGAGAAGAGAGATTCGTCTCTACGCGGTCATTTCGGCCGAGCGACCTGTTGGTTCTCTTGTCTTTCTCAGTGGTTCTGGCGGTCTTCTGGATTCACCAACTTCTCAGACGAGCATCGGCAAGTCTAGGCGATAGTTCTTCGACTGCATATTGCGGTTGATGCGCCAATCAGGACAGTCCGCGATGAAGTTCCAGAGGATCCCGGCGAGAAGACTGCGAGTCTATCTAAGACCTTATCGGTTTCTTTTTTAATATGACTGCGACCAGAACTGCCATTCCGGCAGTCGTTGTGAGAATACTATACTGAAATGCTGCCGCTGGACTTGCGTTGCTCCATAGCACTCCAAACATAGAGTTTGCGACCATTGAGCCTATGCCAATAAGAGTGTAATAGAGGGCGTACGCGGTTCCCTTGAGTTCTGGCCTTGCGAAGTCCGGGATTATGGCGCGTTGAACAGTCTCAGCGATTCCGAGATAGCTTCCAAAAAGCAAGGCTATCAGAAATGCGTAGAGAGGATTTCCAGTGAGGAAGAGCCCCCCTGCTGACGTAGCGAGAAAGACTATGTAGCTGAGGCCAAGCACTGGAACTTTCCCAACTTTGTCTGCTAGGATTCCTGCTGGTAGGCCAAGTATGACGGTGGCAACATTCAGAGATGCGTAGACCAACGGGATTTGGGTCTCTTGGACACCTAGAGATCCAGCTTTCAAAAGGATGAATGAGAAGTTGTAGGCACCTATGGCAAAAATTCCTAGAACTACAAGCAGGAGAACGAACTCACGATTCAACACATTTCTAGCATTCTCGAAAACGCTTCTCTGCCTCACTGGTCCTTTTGTGTCACGCACAAAGAACAGAAGTATCAATAAGGCAATTATGGCAGGAATAAAGGAAAACCAGAACACTCCACGCATTCCAATAATCGGAATCGCAACGAAGGCCATTAAGGGCCCGATGATTGCGCCGATTTGGTCTAGCGAACGGTGAAGACCGAACGCCTTCCCCGCCTGCGACTTTGCAGCTGAGTCGCTGATCAGGGCGTCTCTCGGCGACGTTCGAATTCCCTTTCCAACTCTGTCGGTGACTCTTACCGCTAAGGCGTGACTCCATGATGCTGAGACTGCGAAAAGCGGTTTGGCGATTGAGGACAGCCCGTAGCCAAGAAGCACAAGTGGCTTTCGCCGACCAATCTTGTCGGTCACAATTCCTGCGAAGACCCTGAAAGCGTAGTTGACAGCTTCTGCGACGCCCTCGATAAACCCAAGGATGGCTGCGGTTCCACCCAACTCCTTAACTATGAAGAACGGCAGCACGCCTAAGATCATCTCGGTCGAGACATCTGTGAAGAAACTTACATATCCCAATCTCACGACATTTCGAAAACCTGGTTCTGCAGGCCGTTCGTCGCTTTCTGTCTTACTCACTCGCCTTCCCTTTGCATCATTAACCAGCATTTGCTCGTTGGCTGCGATTTCGATCATTAAAGGTTGTTTATCACAAGGATTGTGGAGCGGTCTGGAGTCTTGTGTTGGATCACTTGCATTTCATTTTGGTACGATACGGTTTATCCGGTTAGCTATCTCTTTCAGTCTGGGTTCTGTTCTGTGACGATTCCTCAAGCTTGAAGAGCAGTCGTTTCAGAATCTGTACTTCTTGCTCGGTCCCGTCGACGAACAATCTCCTTGAAAGACATTTCTCAAGTTCATGAATCGTCAAATACTCGCCTCTCGTTGCCTCCAACCTATTCAACCTAGGCTTCTTGTCTGTCACAACATAGAAGAATGTAATGTTCTCCTTCTCCTCCTTCCCTCTGTAAGCGAACCTTCCTAGGTACCGAAGGGGTTCAACGATCCCGACCTCCTCCTCAAGTTCTCTAGCAGCAGTCTCCTTGCCGTTATCCCCATACCTTACATGGCCCCCAACACTTGCCTCCCATTGTCTTGGGAACATATCCTTCGACTGGCTTCTCCTCTTCACAAAAACTCGTCGTCTAGTATCAAGCACTATCACATGTACTGCACGATGAATTACGCCTCGCTTATGACATTCGACGCGAGATCTCTTGCCGATGACCCGCCCCTTTGAGTCTACGGCCCAGAGGTATTCATCTACCAACTCTGAACAAGGATTCTCAAGAGACAGGCTGCGCACTGTGTTCCTTCCTCGTACACTAGGTGTCGGTCGCGATGTTGTAGACCATTACCAGTTAAACTTTCGCAAACCGTTATTTCCTGTGAACGGAACATGGATCTAATGTGAAAACCGTGAGTGACTAGAGTGTCCAGAAACATTTCTACTCGAGCGATGTTCCAAAGATTTCCCGATCTTAACCTCAATGAAGGAAAGAGACGGTTCCTGTTTCCCTGCGGCGTGGTTCTTGGCATGAAGCTTCTGGTTGCATGGACCGTCTACGCCCTCGCTACTCACGGCGACACAGCATTCGCAACATTCTGGATGAAGGATTGGGGAATCCAACCCAAGCCCGATTGGCCGTTCTTGTTTCACGGTTGGGATAGTGCATGGTACGTTAGAATCGCTAAGACAGGATACTCATACCCAGCATATGCATTCTTTCCGGCATACCCATTTCTGATCAGAGTAGCTAGCAGACTGACTGGTGAGTACTTCACATCATCCTTCATAGTTTCGTTCGCGCTGGGCGTACTTGCTGTCCCAATGTTCCAGCTTCTGGCCGAGTATTACATGAGCAAGAATGAGGCAGCCGTTGCAGCACTGCTTTTCGCATTTTTCCCACCAGTATTCTTCTTCACTAGTATAGCCTATACAGAATCTCTCTTCACGGTAGCGATCCTTGGAACTTGGATTTTCTGTTTGAGGAAGCATTACTTCTCCGCAACGGCCTTTGCAACTATCGCAGCCGTCACGAAGGTGTATGGTTTCTTAGTCGGCCTGCCGTTGGCCGTTCGCCTATTCAGAGAAAAGAAGATGAAAAATGCGTTTCTCGCGCTAATCGTTCCATCGATCGCCTTTCTTGGATGGAACGTCTACCTGTTCAACTTGACTGAAGATTGGGGCGCATATCGTTCTTCACAGAGCCATTGGCAAAAGGGCTGGCCTTTCGGGATCAATAGCATACTTCGGTTCATAGTTGAGTCAAGATTAAGCCCCACCCAAAACGCGCCTCTGGACCTATGGACAACATTTGTCGTTATTCAGTGGTTACTAATTCTCTTTCTCTTCGGAGTCTTGGTTGTCGCCTCGACAGATGTGGACAAAGATTTCGGCACATATGCGACACTATTGTTCCTCTTCATAGTCACCTTCGGAACTGTCTGGTCGTTCCTGAGGTTTCTTCCTTTCATTCTGCCTGTTTGGCTCATCGCAAGGACGAGAAGCCGATTGATCATGATGGTGGCGATCCTACTCTTTTCGATGGTCAGTGTCGCCATCTGGTACCAATTCGTTGTCCTTGGCGTATGGCTCGGATAGAACTTCGTCTTCGCCACGTGAACACATCAAGATTCGAGAACCTACCGCGAAGTAACCTTTGAACATTGGTTTGGAAATACTTAGGTTGCCTAGTAGCGGTTGCGGTGTAGAATGTCGGCAAGCTTCCTCTTTGGAACGTGGAGTACGCCCTGTTCATCTTTCCAATACTTTATCGAATCACGAAAGTCTTCAACCATCGGGCTTTCGTTTGGGTAACCAAGAGCCACAACCAGATTTATCTCGCAATTATCAGGCACCTTCAGAATCTGGCGTAGCCGATCTCGGTCCACGGAGGCTATGAGACATGAGCCCAGGCCTCTCTCAAAGGCAACGAGAGATATGTATGCCGCAACGATTCCCGCATCATGATCTCCTCCTTGGGGTCTTTTCTGACGATTCATGAGTATTACGATGTAGGCAGTTGGCTCCTCGCCAAGAGGAGGATTTCCCTTCGGGGCAATGTAGCCTGCCCACTTAAGAGTTGAGAAAACCTGAGGCAGCAAAGTTTCATCATCGACAATTATGTATTCGCACGGTTGCATGTTAGCTCCAGAAGGCGCCAGCCTAGCAGCTTCCACGCAGTTTTCCAAGATGTCGTACGGAATACGTTTCTTCTGAAAACGCCTAATCGTTCTACGACTTCGAGCCAGATCAAACACACTCAAAGAGTCCACCTAGGCTTGTGGAAATGAAAGCAAGGATTTGAAGTTTGTCGATGCACTATCTTGATGGGTCAGTAAGGTTGCATTGGGCATTAGAAACAGAGAAAGAAGGACTTGGCTCTGAAAGTGCGTTTCAATCCCCCTTGTTTTTCATATCTAGTGAGCGGAGAGCCTGGCCGCATTGAGCAACAAGGCGTCAGTTCGACTATGCTTAATATGCACGTGACGCGCCCTAGTTACTTGATGCCCAATTGATAGTGAAGGATTTGATGAGTACAAACGTTGTCTCTATAGATTCAGAGGCATCGGTGAAAGAGGCGGCAAGCAAGATGGCTCAGCAGGAGATAGGTAGCCTGGTGGTAATGGAGCAGGGCAAGCCCGTGGGTATAGTTACAGAGAGAGATCTGTTGTCAAGGGTGCTTGCACTGGGCAGGAATGCTGACGCGACGCAGATCAAGATGATCATGTCTAGACCGTTGATATGTGGACAGCCCGACATGGATTTGGCTGAAGCGGCGAGGTTCATGGTCGGTAGAAACATCAAGAAGCTTCCCATCACTCAGAACGGACGCCTTATAGGAATCTTGACCCTGACCGATCTCTGTGCGGCTCAACCTGACATGTATGAACTTATTGAGAAGGAGACGAAGGGAAAGATTCCGAAGAGATTCATGAAGAGACTGGCCAAGAGATACTATAAGACCTAGGCATAAGGTGTACTCTCGAAGGATTCAATTGGCTTCACATCGGATTGGAATCGCAGCTGAGGCTATGCGTCCGATGAAAACTCCACCCTGCTAGATTCGTGCTGCAGATTTGCTGACCATGCATCCTGCGTTCTTCAGGACATCTGCAACACTCTCAGTTAGAAGGGCCAGATCTCTTCAGAGTGGGCCTCTCGGATTCCTTAAGAAGAGGATTTTGCCCTCAACTAGCTAGGGTGGAGTGAAAGATGGACGAGGAAAAAAAGAAGATGCTTTTCGTTCAGACGAGTGGAACCGATACACCCGAAAGACTGTATGCGCCGTTCATTCTGGCGAGTACCGCGCGGGCAATGGAGGTGGACGCAAGTGTATACTTCGTGATGAAGGGGGTCACCGTGGTTAAGAGGGGGGAAGCTGAGAAGATCAAGCTCGAAGGCTTTCCGAGTCTGAGAGAGGTCATCGATCAAGCAGCGAAGGCCGGAGTGAGGCTCATGATCTGCGAACAAAGTTGTATGTTACTGGGACTCGAACGAGGGAACTTCGTGGAGTCTGCGAAGGTTGTCGGCGCCGCGACCCTGAACGAGCTTGCTCTAGAAGCAGACGCAGTGCTGTGTTTCTGATTCGAACACGAAATTCGCTAGCATACTCGACGGCAACAACCCTACTGGCCGAAGCCTCCTCCGCTCTTCGGTTGACCTCGGCCTCGCGGCTAGCAGACGATTCGTGAGTAGGGGCTTGTCGTAACAAAGAGTTATGGAGTGGAAAAGCCTTCAGAGAAGTACGTCGAAGAAAAAGTGGGGCCAAGTGGGATTATATGAAGAAGCTTCTGGTTGCGTTGGGAGGCAACGCTATGGTCAAGAAAGGGCAAGTGGGGACGTTTGAGGAGCAATTGAAGAACTTGAGGATTCCCATCAGTCAGATCGCCCGGCTTTGCCGACACTATAGCATCGTAATTACCCACGGAAATGGGCCGCAGGTCGGCAATATATTGATTCAGCAAGAGTCGACTGATGTGGTTCCTCGGATGCCGCTTGAGATATGTGTAGCCCAGACGCAGGGGCAGATCGGTTACATGATCGAGTCTATGCTCGACAACGAGTTGATGGAGCTGGATGAGGATATGCGATACCTGTCCGTTACCGTCATAACCTATGTCATGGTGGATCGAGATGACAATGCCTTCAAGAATCCAACGAAGCCAATCGGCCCCTACTACACGGAAGAACAGGTCAGGAACAGGCCGTACAAATTCATCAAGACTAGGAGAGGTTACAGGCGCGTGGTGGCTTCTCCTCGCCCGATAACGATAGTTGAGAAACGAGAGATAGCGAAGCTATTGGACAACGGGTTTATCGTTATCGCCTGCGGCGGAGGAGGTATTCCAGTAACCAAGAAGGGGAGACGGTTCGAAGGTGTCGAGGCTGTGATAGACAAGGATTTAGCCAGCGCCAAGCTTGCCGAGGAGATCCGTGTTGATATCATGTTGATCGCAACTGATGTCGAGAAAGTCGCCCTCAACTACAAGACAGCAAGTCAAGTAGAGTTAGACAGCCTAACCGTCGAAGACGCCAAACGATACCTCAACGAGGGCCAATTTGAGGAGGGAAGCATGAGGCCCAAGATAGAGGCGGCCGTGCAATTCTTGGAAAGCGGGGGAGAGAAGGTTATCATAACCTCAACGGATAAGATAATCGAGGCGCTTGAACAAAGAGCAGGCACCGAGATATTGCGATAGCGTAAGTTTCCGCCATTTCGACTGTATCTAAGGGGAATCCTTTATCGGACATAAGTCCAATACTAATCTGGTTTCATGTCCGCGACACGCCTCAAGAAGGTCAATTTTCGACTCGTCATCGTTCGAATAGTCATGGACATAACATAAGGAACATTTAGAGCTGGTTTGCGGAAGGAAGAACTCAAAAAGAGGGGGTGGGGAGATTCCGGTCTACTTCTCAAGTAGGCTTGTGAAGAAGTCGTGGTGTTCTTCTTCTTCCTCTTCTATCTCTTCGAAGATCTCGCGTGTGGCTGCATCGCCTTCCTTCTCTGCGACATCCATGATCTCTTTGTACATCGCGATTGCTTCTTCTTCAGCCTTGACGTCAAAGCTGATCATTTGCTTCAATTCGTCGCCAACATTGATTGGGTTTGGCTTGGTTGTGGGCTTTCCTCCCAAGTACCAGAGACGCTCACCGATCTTCTCCGCATGTTTCATCTCAGTAATAGCGATTTTCTTGAACTCATCGCTCACTGCATAACCTTCTACACCTTTCCACTGTACATGTTGCCACATGTATTGGATTGAAACCTGAAGCTCTCTAGCAATAGCCTGGTTCAACATTTCCAGAAGTCTCGCACTAGGCAAAATCGCTCACCCAAAGAATATGAAGCTAATCGGACACATATAACTCCTACGAAGTCTGAAGCCTTCGTAAGATTCCCTCCGCCTCCATTAGCTGCTTGGCGTTCAGAGGTTGAGAAGTTCCTGCTACCTAGAAAAGGGATAGTACTTCGTGCCACTGGCTATTTGCGCTGAAACTGTCAACCTCTTGTGACCTTAGCTACGACAAAGATCGTGCACGACATCAGAAGGATTGCTGTTAACGCCAAAAACGAGCCTGAATAGCCTAGGCTTGTCGCAAGTATGAACCCGGTTATGATCGGCCCCAAGGTCTGCCCTACATCCATGATTGCGCCCAAGAAACCCATGCTCGTGCCCACAAGACTCTCCTCAGTGAGTTCACTGACGAGTGCGGGAGTTGAGGATGTTACCGTTGAGAAGCCAACGCCGTAGAGTATTGAGATAAGCAGAAGGACCTGGAACTGCGTTTCGAAGGGGACTGTGGCAAGAGCGAACGCGCTTATCAGTGAACCGAGAACTATAGGAATTCTTCTGCCTGTCTTGTCTGAGAGTTTTCCCATGAGCGGTTTGAGTATGGGAATCACGGCAAGCTGAAATCCCATTATTACGCCAATGGAAAACGAGTCAAAATGAGCAATCTCCTTGAGATACCCCACAAGAAAGAATTCGGTAGCGCCGTAGGCATAGTACTGAGCGGATTCGACCGAGCTCACTACCAATATGTGACGGTTTCTTGCAACGGCCATCCATCTCTGGAGGAGCCCTGAACTTGATTCGGTGAGACTTTCAGGTTCCTTTCTTGTGGTTCGAGGCTTCTCCTTGAGAAGTGCTAGTGCAGTGACAAAGGCTGTGACGCCAGAGACCCCAACGGCCAAGTAGAGTTGATGAAAACCGGAGCTTGTGGCAAATAGAATGTAGCCGCCGAGGAAAGGGGCCAAGATCCTTCCGCCAGTCGTCACAGATGAGAAGAGCGAGATGCGTTCTGCTCTCTTAGCTGGGAATAGGTCTGCGACGAAGGCGTTCGCGACGGGAACGAACATGGCTGTGGCGAAGCCGTGGTAGAACCTGACTAGGGCTAGGTGCCACCAAGAAGACACGAGCAGATAGAAGAAAGGAGCTGAAGCGAATACTGCGCCAGATGTAAACAGAATCTTTCTTCTTCCGAAGATGTCAGACAACGAGCCTGCAGGTAGGCTAACCAATATCCCCGGAATAGTTGAGGCTGCGGCGACAAATCCCATCAGAGAATCAGGTGTACCCAAACTACGTGCGAACGGGTTCAACACTGGGTTCTTTGACATTGTTGAGCTTAGTATTGCAAGAAAGCCAACGATGCAAAGTGCCCAGAACGAGTAGCCGGTGGTGCGCTCGGGCGGGGTCATAGACTGGTCTCTTTCACCTTTTTCTTGAGGAACTCCGACCTCTGCTTTCGGTCCAGTTTCTCAATCTCATTGGCATATCTTTCCTTGATCAGGCGAAGTTTGCAGTAAGCGTAAAGCGCGTCGTAGAGATATGCCTGCTTTTCTACCGCTTCATGATCGTCCTTCGCAATCATCATCGAGCCTGCCGCTATGGCTTCTAGCCCAACACTTTCAGGTGCCAGATCCATTCTGTTCGTGTCTGCTGCTCTAACAATCTTGGCGAGTTCGAGAAGGGCAGGATCCGTAATTTGATACTTCTCAATTATCGCGTCAAAACTGCATCTGTCTCCTTTATGACCAAGTTCAACACCTTGCGCGTCAAAAGGAATAGCCTTCTCCTTATCCGCCGTTTCGTGTACTTTTTCTGCGGGCACAAAGAGAAACTCCGCCTTCGAATCAACAAATCTCTTGACTAACCATGGACAGGCAACCCTGTCCACGTGAACGTTTTCACGGGTCACCCACTTCATTGCCCAAGACTCTCCTAGAACAAGGAGATGCCCTAAATCGAAATTTAGACCTTCTGGAACAGGGTTCATTGCTTGATCTGTAGAAAAACTGGGAAAACCATTATGTAGAATAGTGTCGCTAGTAAAATACCAATAATAACATACCGTTCTGCTAGTATCGTTCTCCGCCAACGAAGGCACAAGTCCGCACGAAAACTGTTACGGACCTTCAGCACGCTTAGCGCGAGTTTCCTCATCAATGTGCTCTCTAAGAGTCGCGTACAGCGCATCCATTACCACGAGTGCTTTCCAAATGGTTTCTGCATCTGTCTGTGATGTCTTCTCAAGGCCCTTCAGAATATGGCATACGCCCAGTGTCTCTCTTAGGCTCATCCTATCGGGATTTTCTTCATTGAATTCATAGTCGCGCACTAGGTCTTTGATTTTCATCACAATCGGATCTTTAACCCGATATTTCTCCACCAATGCATCGAAGGTTGTTCTCACACATTCAACAGGGTTAAGTTCCACGTTCGGAAGTGTGAATGCTATGGCTCCCTCTGGAATAGGAGATTCTTTCGATATGAACTCGAAGACTGCGTCCTTGTCTATGAAGCGCTTAATTAACCATGCTGAAGCGCATCTATCGACGTGAGGTCTATGCCGAGTAACCCACAACATGACAGCTAACCCCTAAGTTGGGAAACGAAGAGAATACGTTAGCCTTGGTCTGTTCCGTGAGGCGGATGCTGCCAAAGGCGCCAAACACATCCAATGGTCTCCTTGTCAATACAATCTCTTCAGACTTTCGCTCGCTAGAGTGAATTTCTGCGGTAGGCGAATAGTTGAAGCACGATCAAGCCAGCGACTATGAACATTATGCTGAAGGGAAAAATATAGGATATGTTGGAGAGTTCTATGATGGCGGCTGCGGCTGTTGGAGTGATGGAAGCGACTAGGCCTTCCGCGAAGAAGTAGACGCTGAAGCTCAATCCTCTTTCTGTTCGAGGTGTTATGTCTGACACTATTGTATTCATGGGAGTCCAGACGCTATGGCTGAAGAACGCGTATATGAGGTAGATGAGTGTAAGCAGATAGAATTGAGAGGTCAGAGAGAGTACATACAGTGAAACTGCGCAACCGAGGATCGCCACGCTCAGCGTCTTTTTTGCGCCAATCTTCTCCCCCAAGTAACCGCCACCAAGGGCACCTACTATTCCGATGAAAGGCCCCAGTCCAAAAACCAAGCTGGAAATGGCTTCGGAGAAATCTCTTACCTTCACAAGGTATGTCGTCATGAAGGTTGAAATTCCAGTGATTCCAACCTCCCTCAATCCTATCGCGGTCAGAAAGATCAGGAAATTGAGGTGTAACACAAGCGATAACCTCTCTAATACGTTTCGCCTCTCGGTCTCCTTCTTTTTGGGTGCTCCGGTTTCAAGTTGCGATGACCGCAGTATGATGAGTCCCCATAAGAGAACTGGAACAGCCCAGAATAGGTAGGTCCACCGCCATCCAAAAGCGGTCAGGAAAAAGGTGAGACTAACGGCGCCTATGGCGACGCCTAGGCTTCCAAGCGCATTATGGATGCCTATTGACCTACTTGTCTTTTCGTGTGTGACAAGTCTGGTGATCTGGCTTAATCCTGAGATATGATATAGAGGTGATGAGAGTTTCATCATTGAGACCCCGAACACCAACATCCAGAAGCTGTTCGTTTGGCTCAGGAGGAGTGCTGAGGCTCCTTCTACCGCCATACTAGCAAACAGGAGGTGCTTCACTTGGAAACGATCCACCAAGAAGCCGAAGGGGACGTTCATTAGGAGTTGAATTAGACTTGGGATCGTAGCCACTAGGGAGGCTTCGAGAATACTTAGCTGAAACTCGCGAATGTATACGGGAATAAGCGCAACTTGTATTAGTAGATAGACCTCAAGGAGCATGTGGGTTATGCAAATCATCCAGAACGGTTTCTCCATACCCTCGACATTCCCATTTCTCTACCTGAGCCGCTCTTCGAGCCATTGAGCCTTACCAATAAGCCTGAACGAAGACGCCTAAACGTGGAAAAGACTTTCTGAAGCCCGCTTATTCTTGGCAGATCAGCATTCGCGTGGTGGACTATCTATCTCTTGAGCGGTAGCTCTCGGGGATAGTAGATCCTGATGGATGAAGGAATCGTTCTTACACCATAGAAGATTGGGGGCGTTCGGGGGTCAATCCAGAAGACGGGCTGGTTTGGGACAGATTCATACTCATGAGATGTGACCTCGCAGGCGCCGCTGTAGATCACGTCTAGCTCAGGTGGTGATAACAGCGGAAAAGTGACACGTTGCGGTGGAGGCTGGTAGTAGTACGCCTGGGGAGGAGGCTGGTAGTAGAGTTCAGGGGGCTGTTCGACTAGAACCTCTTCTGCGGGCGGCTGGTAGACATATCGCTCTATTGGAGGTTGATAGAAGAACTCCTGCCTTGGCGGAAGACATCTGACTCTCATGGGTGGTCGGGGGAGCCAGTAATACGACAATATCGGTACCTTCTAGAGCTTTGCACCTAGCTCTATGGGGCCCGGTATGTAAGAATGTTGCTCGGCCAGGAAAGCATACTCTGGCATGCCACGGCTTTAGATATGGGGTCTCGTGTCGGAATTCACGTTTTGAACCAACGAAATAACTCCTACCGAAAGCCAGAAGCTGTCTGTTCCATCCTTCCAACGGTCACTTAGTGCTTCTTGGCTTAGTCAGTTTCAACGTGTGCTTGTTTGCTTCAGGTATTGGTCTATGGACATTGCGGCTTTCCACCCAGCATGGATGGCTTCGAAAACGCTCGCCGGGCCTAGAACTGCATCTCCGCCAGCGAATACACCTTTCATTGATGTCTCTAAGCTGAATGGGTCGGTTTCTATAGTGTTCCGTCTGCTGACTTGAATCTCCGTTGGTAAGAAGCTGAGATCGGCTTGTTGACCTATTGCCACGATCACCGTGTCTGCTTCTACAGTAAATTCAGACCCCTCAATGGGTACTAGCAGAAATCTTCCGTTTCGGTCGTATTGGTTCGGTTTTGTTTTGACGAATTCAATGGTAGACACTCTTCCGTCCTTGCCGGAGATTTTCTTGGGCATGCATGAAGGTTGAATCTGAACCCCTTCCTCCTCTGCCTTCGCGATATCTGTAAGATCCGATGGCATCTCCTCTCTCGACTCAGGACACAGGAGTCGAACCGTTCGAGGTTTGAACCTAATCGCTGCCCTCGCAGCATCGATTCCTACGTTTCCGCCACCTATCACCACAATTGAGTCGCCCAGTTTGACGTTACCGCCGGCGTTTAGATGTTCCAAAAACTCGACAGCGTAGATTACCCCTTCGAGGCTCTCTCCGTCAACTCGAAGTTTCGATGGGATGCCACATCCAGACGCTATGAAAATCGCTAGGTTACCCTCCTCAAAGAGCTTCGGAATGCTCGTATCTTTCCCCACACATGTGTTAGTTCTGATATCTACTCCTAGACCCCTTAGTCGTTCAATCTCAGCGTCTACCAGATCCCTTGACAAGCGAAAGACTGGAATGCCGTTTCTTAGCATACCGCCCAGTTTTGATGACTTTTCAAGGATGTGAACTGAATACCCTCTCTTCACCAATTCAGATGCAGCTGCGAGTCCTGCGGGCCCTGATCCAACTATGGCCACTTCCGAGCGAGTCTCCTTCACCTTTTCGCACGAATCGCCATATTCTTTTAGGGAGTCTTTCAACGCCTTATCGGCCAGTTTGCTTGCTGTACTGTAAGCTCCGTCAGCCTCGTCTGGCCTCAGGCAAAGCCATCCTGACACCAGAGGAAGAGGCACTTCTTCTTTGAGTAGCTTCAGAACCTCACCCATGATCCGGGAGGGGTCCGCGATTAGACCGCTCTCCAACGCTGCTGTTCTTGTGCGGAAGAACAGGTGATGTGGGCTCAGATTCTGCCGACATCTCTTGGAGCATCTGCGGCATCGCATGCATAGCCAAGGTCCTATCTGCGTAGCGCTCCTTTCGAGATCAAGGAACAACCTTAGCAGTGTGGTTCTAGGGTTGTAGTAACTTGGAATCATATGGGCCAGTGGACAGTTGGCCGTGCAGACCCCGCATTCATAACACTCGCCTATTTTCGAGGCTTCTGCTAGCTTCAGCTTGAGGTCATGGAATGGCTCTGACTTCATTTCTGCGAATCCTCTCCCTGCCAAATCAACTATTTGCCCTTGATCTTCAGATCGGGTGATAGAAGAGAGGCTGCCTTTTCGATCTCCTTTTTGTTCACTTTGCCTATGTATTGATGCATCTCCTTCATTTTGGATGCAAATCTCTCTCCTTCAGCTGCGCTGATCCAAGCGAGTTGTAATCGGTTCTTATCGAGCCCCAGTCGCTCCATCTTCTCCCAGTACTTCTCGACTCTTCTTTTCGTTTCGTAGTTGGCGTTCATGTAGTGACAGTCACCTGGATGGCAACCTGAGACCAAGACCGCAGCAGCGCACCTAGCGAAGGCTCGATCGATATGCCTCCACGAGACACGCCCTGAGCACATTGTTCTGATGATCCTCACGCTTGAGGGGTATTGCATTCTGCTTGTACCAGCCATGTCTGCTCCGGCATAGCTGCACCAGTTACAGCAGAAGGCGACAATCTTCTTTTCAGGCTCTAGTTCGGTTGCAGCGTCGATCTGTGCAAAGATCTGTTCATCAGTGAAATAGCGCATTTCGAGCGCGCCTGGGAAGCATTCTGCGCCGCATGTTCCACATCCTTGGCACGCAGCTTCAACCACTTGAGCCTTCTTTGTTTTCTCGTTCACCGATGCGGCACCGAACGGACATACCTTGGCACATAAGCCGCACCCCGTGCACTTCTCGGAAATAATCTTGGGTGTGATCGCCTCGACCGTCAGGCTTCCCTTTGCCATGAGAATGCCTGCGCGAGCAGCCGCAGCGCTTGCTTGTGTCACGCAGTCCCTGATGTCTTTCGGTGATTCGGCAGAGCCAGCGAGAAAAACCCCCGCCGTCGGTGTGTCCACGGGCTTGAATTTGGGATGGGCTTCCAAGAAGAACCCATCGTGAGACCTTGATAGGTTGAATAGGCGCTGTGTCGCCTCGCTCCCTCGCCTCGGCTCAATGCCCGTCTGGAGAACTACGAGCTCAACATCTATCTGGTAGAGTTCAGATAGTAGGGTGTCTTCGCCTACCAATCGAAGATCTCTGCTGGGGTTTTTTTCAAGAATTTCTGCTGGTAAGCCTCGAATGAATTTCACTCCTTCTGTTTTCGCTCTTTTCAGTAGGTTCTCAAACCCTTTTCCTACGGCTCGCATATCCATATAGAAAACGTAGACGTCTGTTTCTGGCCAATGCTCTTTGATGAGTAGTGACTGCTTGATGGTATTCATGCAGCAAATGTTGCTGCAATAAGTGTGACCATCCTTCTCGGAGCGAGAGCCCACGCATTGGACAAATGCAATGCTTCGGGGAATCTTGTTGTCGCTAGGGCGAACCAGTTTGCCTCCAGTCGGGCCACCCGCATTTACGAGCCTCTCAACTTCCAACGGAGTCAGTACGTTTGTATGCGTCAGATAGCCATAGCTGGGTATGGCGTAGGGGTCGTATGGTTGAGCTCCTGTCGCAACGATTATTGTGCCAACCTCGAACTCAATTGTTTCAGGGATGGCATCGTAGTTTATCGCGTCCCGTTCGCAGACGCGTCTACATTGGCCACATGAATCAGAACTGAATCCCAGACAGCTTTCTTCATCAAGGGCGTAAGTGGGCGGCACGGCCTGTGGGAATGGGAGATAGATTGCTTTTCTCCAACTGAGGCGCGCGTCGAATTCGTTGGGAACCTCCACCGGGCAGACCTTACTGCACTCATCGCATAAGTTACATTTCTTTGGGTCGATGTATTGCGGTTTCCTCGAAACGGTAACTTTGAAGCTTCCAACATAGCCCTCGACCTTCTTCACTTCTGCGCAGGTAAACAGCTTGATCCTTGGATGTTTGCCGACATCAGACATCTTCGGCGCAAGTATGCATATTGAACAATCCATCGTGGGGAACGTCTTGTCCAGCTGAGCCATTGTCCCGCCGATGCTAGGCCTGATTTCAACTAGATACACTTGGTAGCCAGTGTCAGCTAGGTCAAGTGATGCCTGCAACCCGGCCACGCCTCCTCCAACGACCAAGGCCTTCTTAAGCACCGGCACCTCAAGTTCAGTCTGTGCTTCTAGGAGCCGTGCTTTGGCTACCGCCATCTTGACAAGGTCTCTTGCTTTTTCGGTTGCCCCTTTTGTGTCGTGTAGATGCACCCAGCTGCAGTGTTCTCGGATGTTGGCCATTTCGAGAAGATACTTGTTCAGGCCTGCCGATTCACATGTTCTTCTGAATGTGTCCAAGTGAAGACGAGGTGAGCACGAGGCGACGACCACCCTGTTCAGCTTCTGCTCTTCAATGTCTCGTTTTATCTCGTCCTGAGTTCGGTCGGAGCAGGTGTACATTGTATCTTTCGTCAGTACCACGCCGGGTAGAGACTTAGCAAAGTCTGCGACTTCTTTGCAATCGACAGCTGCAGCGATATTTGATCCGCAGTGACAGACATAAACCCCGATTCGTGGTTCTTCCAATATTCGTCCCTTCACCTGGCCGATCTGAGGAATGACTTGTTTGACCGTCGGACTTCTGTCATTCAACTTTGAGTTCTGACATGTGTATCTTAGATCCATCACAAGATTCACCTTGCTAATATCGATGTGCGTTGGGAAGTCAACAATGACCTTTCACAGGCCGCCGCGTTCAAGCCTTGATCTTGTTCTTTGAACTCGAACAGGTGCCCTTGAACCATAACGTAGCTGAGTTCGGCGGCAGGAATGGGACGCGAGCTTTCTCCCGTTCATCTGCTCGTATGACTAAGCAATCCGGTTTGATCTCAAGTGAAAGCGGAGTTCCTGGCTCAAAGGGAAACGTATCATCGCGACCTAGTTCCGGTGGAACATAAAGGAAGAAACGGTTTCCCATATTGCCCAGATTCCTTGGTCCGCCGATCGATCCTTTGTTTTTGCGACGTTCTTCTTGGCGACTCGGTTCAGTCTCCTGCTTTTTCAATGTCTTGCCTCCCAGCGCCAGATCCGTCCTCTCAACAGCTTCTTCAATAGCTTTATCTTTTGATTTATTAGGATCTAGCCACGTGATGAGATAGCCGTCCTTGAAAGGAATTTGTCGCCCGCTTGTTTCATGTCCGCGCACGTACACTAATCCGCGTGCTTCAAGTCTACGAACACAACTCATCACATCTCCAGCTTTCACGCCGACGTCTTTGAGTCTTTGAGCTATCTCGGTCGAATAGAGGGCCCTCTGGCTATTGGAGGAGAGGAACTCGCGGATGGCTCTGGCCTTGCTGCGGATGCCCCCGCCGCGGGGATCCAGATACCTTTTCGAGAAACTCACGAACCTGCGGTCTGAGATGATGACTTCTTTTTCATTTTTCGAGATACAATAGAGATGATAGCTCCTTAGGTTCGTTCCAGCATCCGCTCTACCGTCCGGCCGCTTCTCAGCCGAATAGATCGGATCGGCGGTTCTGAGGACAACGCCACTCTCCCAAGCTCTCCTCAACGCCTGAGACGCCGCTCCCAGCCCCCAACCCAGCTCATGAGCAATCTCTCTGGAGCTCCTCGGGTTCCCGTCCGCCAGCAACGTCTGAATCCTACCCACCGCTGATGCCTTTCGTCCCATGCGCGGACGAAGGATTTCGTTGAATGTAAACCTTGCTACCGAACCGACATATGAACATCTACGACACAAAAGGAACTGGCACCAAAGAGGAGGAGGGTGCACATACTGCCAGTATATAGGAATTACGAAGGAGGCTTGCAGGTTAGATCCAGATTTACGTTTTGAACCAACGAAATCCTCTACTGCGACAATTCGGGGTTTCGATTCGCTGGATTGAGGGGGACCTATAGGATTCCTATGTAGGATGCGTTTCAAGGCCATACCAGAGGGCATAGCCCGTCACCAATTTGTCTTCATCTAATCAGGTGACAAGACGGGAACTTCGCCTCAGTTGTTAGTGACCCACATCAATCATGCGCCGAACTTGTGTGTCCAATCTCTCCTCAATACGAGCTGGGAAATCTCATTCCTCTTGTCTCTTCTTTCGGAATCTGCATGACATTCCGAGTTTGGAAGTAATCTTTTGGAGGCTTAGGAAGCAATCCACATTCTGATCATCGAAGTGTCGGTGGAGAGCAAACAATGCAAGGAGCCTTCTTAGGAACAATCTGCCAAACAGAGAGTGCTTAACTTAATAGGTTTCCGCGCGGTTCCTTGGTTCCGATGAAGGAGAAAAAGCGAATGGCAATTGACGCGGACCGAGCTAGTCTCAACGCTCTCCACACAAAGCTCCGCGGTAGAGTAAAAGAGGAAAACTACGAAAAGTTAATGGCCGTGGCCAACGCGGAGCTACACCACTTTGTGGCCGAGGTCATTGAGCTGTGCGATCCGACATCGGTCTTCGTCTGCACAGACTCGTCCAGCGACATCCAATACATCCGCGAACAGGCGATTGCGCAGGGCGAGGAAAACCCGCTAGCGACGGATGGCCACACGATCCACTTCGATGGCATACAGGATCAGGGTCGTGACAGGGAAGTCACCAAGTACCTCGTCCCTAAGACCGACTCGCTGAGCAAGACCCTTAACCAAGTTGAGCGGGGGCAAGGCCTAACGGAGATACGTGGCCTGCTGAAGGGATCCATGAAAGGACGGACGATGATTGTCCGCTTCTTGTCGCTTGGTCCGACCAATTCAATCTTCAGCATCCCCTGCGTGCAATGTACGGACTCCTTTTACGTTGCTCACAGCGAGGACCTGCTATACCGGACGGGTTATGAGCAGTCAAAGCGTCTGGGCGAGAAGGGAGATTTCTTCCGGTTCGTTCATTCTGCAGGAAAGTTGAACGAGAGCATGGTCAGCGCTGAGCCGGAGAAGAAGCGGATCTATATCGACTATGTCCGCGACACGATCTACAGCGTCAACACGCAGTACGCTGGCAACACGGTGGGCCTGAAGAAGTTGGCGCTGCGGCTGACGATCCGCAAGGCGGACAGGGAGAGGTGGCTGGCGGAGCATATGCTCCTGATGGGTGTCAGCGGCCCGAATGGACGGAAGACCTACTTCGCCGGAGCATTCCCTAGCGCATGCGGAAAGACTTCCACGGCTATGCTGCCTGGGGAAACTATTCTCGGCGACGACATCGCCTATTTCCGCAACATCGGAGGCGAGGCCCGCGCTGTCAACGCCGAATTCGGCATCTTCGGCATAATTCAAAACGTGAAGGCGGCAACTGATCCAGTTATCGATGAGGTCCTCACTAAGCCGGGCGAGGTGGTCTTCTCGAACGTGCTAGTCAAAGACGGCAAAACCTACTGGCTGGGCATGGGCCGCGAGTTGCCCAAGGACGGCGTGAACTTCTCTGGTGCTTGGTGGCAAGGGAAGAAAGATGAGGAGGGTGACGAGATCCCGCCAGCACACAAGAACGCGAGATACACAGTCTGCCTGAAAGCACTGGCGAATGTTGACCCAGAACTGGAGAACCCTCTTGGCGTACCGATTGGCGGGATCATGTACGGCGGACGTGACTCCTACGGCTACGTTCCAGTTCAACAGAGCTTCAACTGGGAACACGGCATCATCGCCTTTGGCGCATCGCTCGAGACTGAAACTACCTTCGCCATTCTTGGAAAGGAAGGTGTGCCCGAGATCAACCTGATGAGCATTCAAGACTTCGTGGCTATTCCTTTGGGCAAGTACATCCAGAACAACCTAAACTTCGCTAAGGATCTGAAGAAGCCGCCCTTAGTCTTCGGAGTCAATTACTTTCTCCGCGACAAGGAGGGTAGGTTCGTAGAGAAAGTTGTGATGCGTGACAAGGCCGTGTGGATGAAATGGATGGAACTCCGGGTTCACGGCGATGTTGGAGCGATCAGAAGTCCAACGGGCTGGATTCCGAAATATGAGGATCTCGCAAGGCTCTTCAGGCAGGTACTCCAAACCGATTACACCCGGGAAGACTATGTTAGGCAGTTCACAGTTCGCATCAACGAGAACTTAGCTAAGGTGGATCGTGTCGAAAAGTTCCACCGCAGAGAAGTGCCCGATGCACCACCTGTGCTTTTCGAAGTCCTCGGCGAGCAACGTAAACGGCTGATCGAGGCCAAGCAACGGTTCGGCGACTATATCTCACCAGAGAGTCTGTCGGAAGAAGCCTAGGTCAATTGAGCCACCCTCAAAGATCGTTTCCCGTCCTTTTCTCTTTCCCTATGAGATCCTCATCTGCTTTGAACAGATTACTGAGTTCATGGCGATCTGGGTAGATCTCGATATCTTTGGGGCGGATTAGTCTAGTCCACTGAAGTCTAAAGAGATCGTGTCCAAGAGATCCTTTTAGCTCGTCTCTCGTAGGACATGCGCTATGGAGATCCTAGTTACCGGGGCGAGTGGTTCTATCGGCAGGAATTTGACGTCCCATCTCACGGAGAGGGGGCACACTGTCATCAGGACAGATCTGCGTTCAGGCGGTTCGGTGGGTGATATCGCTGATGAGGACTTTGTCTTTGAGACTCTGGCAAGTCAGGGCTTCGATTCGATAGTTCATCTGGCAGCCATAGCAGACATCAAGACTTGTATCAACGACCCACACTCGTGCTACAGGGTGAATTCGTTTGGCACTTTGAACATGTTGGAACTTGCCGCTAGGAAACGAGTACGTAGGTTCATCTATAGTTCGAGTGCTAACGTATACGGTGTCCCGACGGAGCTTCCGGTCAAAGAAACGACGCCATTTGCTCCCAGAACACCCTATGACTATTCGAAGGTACTGAGTGAGAATCTGATCCAGAGTTATGGACGGAACAAGGGGTTGCAGTTCGTGATATTGAGATCTTGGAAGATATTCGGGGAGCATGATGCCCCGACCGCCGCGGTCAGCAGATTCATTACGGCTTGTGTTAAGGTAGAGCCGATCCAATTGTACAATGCGGGTAGAGATACAACGAGTCCATATCACATTGAGAACTATTGCCAGGCAATTGAACTGTGTCTTGAAAGAGAAGAGGCGGTTGGCCAGGCCTTCAACATAGGAGCGGGGAACGAGGTATCCATAAGACAACTCGCAGAGCTGATAAAGAGGCTTACGAATTCCGACTCCAAATTGATAGATCTGCCTCCTAGGACATTGGAGGAAGCGCAGCCGATGAGAAGCTACCCCTCAATAGATAAGATCAAGAGCAAATTGGGTTACAGGCCTATTGTCTCATTGGAGGAAGGACTTAGAAGAACCATTGAACATCACAAGAACTCTATCACGAAGTAGATCGGGTCCCCCAACCTAATCCCGAGGCAATGCTAGGACACACCTCCCCGAAAGAGAGAAGGCACTTCCAACAAGCGGTAAACAAGTCTTCAAGAAAATAGAACGAACCCATGCAACTCAGAAACAGTTGTTCAGACATTCTCAATAGTGGTAGGGTTACGTGGCAATTCACGTTTAGAACCAACGAAATGCTGCTGAACGCTCTGGGAGGCATAGTTATGCGTCTCCGAAGTATAGGGATTCTTGCCTATATAGGAATGGTTGCCTAACCTTTCTCTGGTATAGGCTTGAAGCGTCTGCTGAGCCAGTCTCCGAATACAGGGTCTGAGATCCTGTACTGGCCTTTCATGGGCCTTTCAATTATTCCGAAGTTCATTAGGTTAGCGAGCGTCTTAGATATGTTGAAGATGGGTTTTCTTACTTCTCTGGCAACTTCGCTGGGCTGGACGCTGCCTGTGGCTAGTGCTAGGAGAATCTCCCTTTCGAGCGGGGAGAATGTGGCGAAGTAGTTCCCGAATTCGCCATCTAAGCCTAGAATCATGTCTTCGTATGCCTTGTCGATACACTCTCCGGTTATTGAACCTCCTTCCCCTACTGTTAGATAGAGTTCCATGCCTAGGCGCTGGAGGTAGTCCGGGTAGCCTCCACAGTATACAGCCATCTTGTCTATCTGTGATCGTTCAGGGCATATGTTGACTGTTTTGAACCTCTTCTCCAGAAAGTCTTTCACCGTCTGTTGATCAAGTTTCTTGACTGGGATTTCGACTAGTTGTCTGTAGAATGGAGAGCGGCGATCGTAGACTAGATTGCGCATGATTGTTGTGGCTGAACCTGCCAGAACGTAGCAGATCCTCTTCTGCGCTTGGACGATTGCACGGATCCGCTTCAACGTATCGTCGCCCCATCGGATGATGTCTTGGAACTCGTCTAGCATGATAACGAAGAAGATGCTCTTCTCAGTCGCCAAGGACTCTACGTAGTGTAAGGCATCTTCAATCAAGGTGTCCTCCTCTGTTTGTTTGTTCCGAAACCTCACCGTGAACTCGGAAAACTTCACTTCGCTGACTTTTTCTAGCAGAGCCTTTGCTCTTTCGCTGGTAGCTCTTGCTAATCTCTTCAGGTAGACTGTGTCACCTGTCTTCCGGACGTAGCGTGCCACGGCTGTGTCGACCAGTAACTTGGCGAAACGGCTCCTTGCCGCCAACCCATAGCAGTTGACCATCATCGGCACTACGTGCGGGTTCGATTCCAGCTTGATTGCTAGATTTTCAAGGATGGATGTCTTCCCTGTCCTTCGTAGACCGATCAACACAGAGTTGCTGGAACTACCTTTTTCAATTCCACCGATCAATGAGAGAAGCCTGTCCAGCTCTTCTTCACGGTCCACGAAATAGTCGCCTGTGACGGGCTTGCCTATCATGAACGGAGGTTCGCGCATTAGGATCGAAAAGATATAGGGATTGGTGCCTATATAGGCATTGTTCCCTATACGCCTCGTAAGGGGCGCCTCGTTTAGACTTGCAACTTCTCATAGTCCGGTATGCTTTGCCGCCGTATCAACTTCAAACGCGAAGGTTCAAGTGACATTTTACGCTCAGAACCAACGACTCATTGTTGTCCTGCTATTAGCAAATTCGCAGTATTCCATCAATCCGCAGCCATAAGTGAGGCAAAGCGTCTGTGATTCTCCTTCTCATCTCCGAGTGTTCGTGAAGGTGTTAGGCCATCGAATAGAAGAACAAGAGCATGCGTTCAGATGAGTCGAAGAAGCACCAAATAGACTTCGAGTTGCAGCCATGTTGTGACAATAGTCAGCAAAGCGCCCGCAGTAGCTTGTGCTAGAGTATGCGCTTTCAACTTGATTCTTGCCCAACCAACTGGAATGACAAGCCCTAGGAAGGGGAGCGCCCATATTCCTAAGGAATAAGCCAAAGCTGTCGCAGGACCTGTTATGCCAGACGTATGAATACTGATTTTCCACTTGAGACTTATGAGCATCATAATCAAAGAATTCCCAAGATAGGACAACATTACTGCTGTGATGATCGATGGTGCTCCTCCCAGTAAGAGCGCGATAGCTCCAAGAAGATAACTCAACATAGCTCCTACGAAAGGTACCGCTCTGCTTTCTCTCTTTGAGGCGTAGAAATCTGGTATTATACCCTTTCTTGAAAGGTAATAAAGAAGTATTAGCGGGACTGCTGTTCCGAACGTCAAAGAGATCATTATGAGTATCAAGAGATTAGGTGCTCTTTCTGAGGTTAACAAGGTAAGGAACGTAAGTGCCGCAACTACTGGTGCGTTGAATATGTGAGAGATGAATTCAGCTACTCCCTTGGAACTCATCTAACCATCTCAGAATCAATAGGCTATTTGTGCTATCGAAGGCGATCTTGGCTTTCACTTATGCTTTGTGTAGCAACAACCTCAGTATAGCCCGAAAACTGCGTAT
>CAYQCQ010000005.1:0-33590 GCA_964416035.1 uncultured Candidatus Bathyarchaeia archaeon | reverse complement strand
CATCATGTGCAGCAAACATATCCGAGGAGACATCAACTATGCATGGCCAACGGCTCAGATCGGGGTGATGGGCCCTCAGGGCGCCATCAATGTCATCTTTGGAAAAGAGATAGCTCAGACCGAAAACCCACAAGAGAGAATTAACCAGTTGACAGAGGAATACCGAAGAAGGTACGCCAGCCCGTACGTGGCTGCGGCGAGAGGTTACATTGATGATGTGATAATGCCTCATGAAACCAGACCCAAGCTGATAAGAGCTCTAGCAGCCTTGGCGAACAAGCGGGAGAGCAGACCTGCTAGAAAACACGGAAATATTCCCCTGTAAGACTTGGAGGATTGATCCGTGGGGAAAATCCGAATAACAGACACAACTTTTAGAGATGCCCATCAATCGCTCGCAGCCACTAGAATGCGCACTGAGCACATGCTGCCGATCGCAGAGAAGATGGACTCAGTGGGATTCTTTTCTATGGAGGTGTGGGGAGGAGCAACATTTGACGTCTCCATAAGATACTTGAAGGAAGATCCATGGGAAAGGGTTCGACAGCTCAAGAAGAAGATACGCAAGACTCCACTCCAGATGCTGCTCAGAGGCCAGAACCTAGTCGGCTATCGAAACTACGCGGACGATATTGTCACCAAGTTTGTTGAAACCGCCGCTAAAGTCGGAATCGACATCTTCAGAGTCTTCGACGCATTGAACGATACGCGAAACATGGAAACGGCGATCAGAGCCGTCAAGGAGATGAAAAAACACGCCCAAGGAACAGTATGCTACACCATTAGTCCTGTTCATACAGTGCAGAGCTACATTCGCGTAGCAAAGGAGTTGGCGCGTCTCGGCTGTGACTCCATATGCATAAAGGACATGTCCGGAATACTGTCGCCAGCAGAAGCCTACAAGATAGTGAAGGCAGTTAAGAGACACGTTCGCCTTCCAGTCGATGTTCACAGCCACTGCACCAGCGGCATGGCCCCGATCACATATCTGAGTGCATGCGAAGCCGGAGCCGACATCGTAGACACAGCGTTTTCGCCATTCGCAGGGGGCACGTCCCAGCCACCAGTTGAGAGCATCATTGGCGCCCTGCGAGGAACCAAATTTGATACAGGACTGAGCCTTGAACTCCTTATCGAAATCTCAGGCTACTTCAGTGGACTAAAGGAGCAATTTAGAGATCTGAAGCTGATAGACCCAAGGTCTGAAGCCGTCGACGCAAACGTTCTGATTCATCAGATACCTGGTGGAATGATTTCGAATCTCATCTCGCAGCTGAAAGAGCAGAACGCCGTGAACAGACTTGATGCAGTGCTGAAGGAGACGCCGCGGGTTCGAAAAGATCTTGGATATCCGCCACTCGTAACGCCAACTAGCCAGATCGTTGGAACGCAGGCGGTCATGAATGTTCTTTCAGGTGAGAGATATAGGGTAGTTTCAAAGGAGGTCAAACACTACGTCAAAGGGCTCTACGGAAGGCACCCTGCGCGAATAAATCCGAAAGTTCAGAAAAAGATTCTAGGAAACGAAAGAATCATAAGGGGGCGGCCAGCAGATCTGATCCCAGCTGAACTCAAGAGCATCCGAGAGAAGGCTGAGGTACTCATCAAGAATGACGAGGACCTCCTTACCTATGCCCTTTTCCCGCAAATTGCAACAGAATTCATAGCTGAGAGAGACACAAAGGGAAAAGCAATCGATCCAGAGACAATTGCTGCTATAGCCGTGGCCTTGGCAAAGGAGTACTTTGAAAAGAAGGCCTACCACCTGTTGCCTACTACCGTTAGACGTGTCGGCTACTCACCTTGGAAATCTGCTGGAATGCGAGAGCTGCACGAATCGAGATTGGCTCGTCCGGGGTTCTTTGTTGAAGGAATATGAAGTACGAGTCAACGGAAAGGCCCACAAGATAGGGATCAAAGGACAGGATAAAGATCACTTTACGATTTCAGCAGACGGACATGAACTGGATGTCAGATGTAGTGAGGCCCCGTGCTTTGGAAAATCATTGACGATGGAAGTTGAGTCAACTCACTACGAGGTATCAGTAGGGAACTTTCTACCCAATGGCGAGATAAAAGTAGACGTGGCCGGCCAACCGTTCATAGTGTTAGTCGGGACACGGCCGGCAACGGAACTCCCGGTGCCGGTCATTGTCGAAAAAGAAGAATGCGAAAAACCTTCGACCGAAAAAGAAGTCATCTACGCCCCAATGCCCGGCCGTGTAGTTTCAGTTGCAGTTCACGTCGGAGAGACAGTGGAGATTGGGCAAACTCTGTTGGTGCTGGAAGCCATGAAGATGGAAAACGAGATCACAGCTCCCAAAGCGGGAACTGTGAGGGACATTTACGTGTCTGAAGGATCCAATGTCGGCAAGAACGACCCCCTAGTTACCTTGGCCTAGCCGAAGCATCGTGAAGCCTCTACGAAAACGATTCCTTCATCTCACGTTGCTATGGATTCTTCTTACCTACAGCTTGACGAAGAGGATTATGATCATGACTATGACGATTCCATAGAGAAGTTTCCTTGAAGTAGAGACAGGCGACCAATCATCAAGAGGCGCTACTCCGGAGAGCCCCCTACCGCTTGCAAACATCATTATTGAAAGAAGCAAGGCAAACGCCCAGAAGCCTGAGATCACCATCACTGCCAATCCAAGGTAACTTGTGATCTTGTGACCCTTTGGTCCGAACAGCGCCCTAGAAAGGTGCCCGCCATCCAGCTGCCATATGGGTAGCAGGTTCAGGTAACTTATCAGGCTGCCCACCCAAGCGGCAAACTCAATCTGTGTGAAGAAGAGCGCGAAACCTTGAGGATATGGTCTTACAATCGGGATGAGCAAGTCGAACAGGAATGGATATTCAGGCCATGACGCCGGCTGGGCAAGATTTAGCCGATTCCACAGTATCGCCTGTCCCATCGGCACGAGATAGGCGGCCTGAATGCTCAGAACAGTCACTATAAGCAACGATACGAAAGCTACTAAGGGGCCACTTATGCCAAGGTCGAAGAGGGCGTCCCTGTTACAGGGTGGACTCCTCAGAGAGATCACTGCACCAAATGTGCCAGTTGGCGGGATTCCCGGCACGAAGTAGGGCATCGTTGAGTCCATACCATGAATTTCGCATGCGATCTTGTGTCCTATCTCATGAAGCCCCACGATTCCTAGAAGCGACAGCACAAAGAGGCCTGCCTGAAGATAGACATTGGCTTCGGGCATAAGCATTTCTCGCTGCACGATAGATGCTTCCCAAAGCACAACTCCCGTCACGAAAACTGTAACAATCGTAGCAGCGAAAAGGACGAGGTTCAAGAGTGGCCTCGTCGGTTTCGGCCTGGGTTTCGGAAATACTCTTATCAAAAGGTTTCCTTCTTCGAATCGAAGCGTTGGAACTAGGCCCTTGCCAGACATTTCCCCGACCAGATCTCCAAATTTTCTCTTGACTGGTTCGGGAACTACGACAAAGGTCGGGATGTTTTGAGGGTCTACATAGGCGTCTGTAATCGTGAACCTCAACGACACGGACGCCTTGGCCTCCGAGAAAATGATAGGCTCCTTTGCGTCGCCTTGAGGCGTCTCTGACATTTGCGTGCTCCCGACTTGTTCACGTATCGAGGAAGCAAACATCATATAAACTCATTGCATAAGCCTCTGAAGCTCAGTAGACAGGTTTCCACGCTCCGACAAGATCTTATATCTGGTCTTCGAGAAAAGAAGCCGACCCAACTTTGGAGGCAAGGCAAGACTTCATAATTCGAAGATTCGAACAGAAAGACTTAGGAAGCGTAATGGAAATCAACAGAACATGCTTGCCTGAAAATTATAGCGCCTCCTTCTTCCTAGATATCTATGAGAAGTACCCTGAGGGATTTCTTGTCGCCTTGAACGGCGATCAAGTAGTTGGGTACATCATGTGCAGGCTGGAACGAGGTTTCTCGGATGTAAGTAGATTCAGACTTGCGAAGAAAGGGCACATAGTCTCAATTGCGGTTCTCCCAGAACATAGAAGAAAGGGAGTAGCTACCAAACTGGTTGAGGAAGCCACCAAAGGACTGATTGAAAAAGAAGCCGAAGAATGTTTTCTAGAGGTTAGGATCTCAAATAGACCAGCTCAGGATCTATACAAAGGGCTTGGGTTCCAAGAATCGAGAAGCATACCTTTTTACTATCACAACGGTGAAGGCGCTGTCGTTATGAGCAAAGCGCTTACGTGATTACTGAACTCGTGCGAACTGGGCTATGACATCCAAACTCCGAATCCTGTGCGAACAACGAGTTCGAGCCGACAAGACAGATTTTCTTCGATGGGATCGTCATCCCAGGGCACCTGTATCTTCTATTAACTCAGATACTGTGCAAAAGCTGTGGCTTCTGAGCAGATGCCCGAACGCCCGATCGCAAGGAAGATCGTACGGGAGCATTCCCATTCGATATAGCCCCCTCTGCCAAGATGAATCGGCCGGCCTTCTATACAGTTGCCAAGGGTGAAGAGAAAGTATCGCAGGCATACCCCTTAGATTGGATTTCTTGACAAAGTAGCTTACAAATGTCGGGCTCACCAAGGAAAGGAACGATACGAAGTAGCCTGATCCGAATGGTATCTCAAGGTTCCGGAGCAGGGCAAACGACAAAGGTCGAGGAAGAGTCGACTTCTTCTCCCGACATGGGGCATAAGTAGAAATGGGGACCTCGAGAATTCCCGATATCTTTGCGGATGCGCTATATGGCCCGTAGCTTGAGCTGTCGTAAACGAAGCCGCATCTCGCCAGTTCGCTTAGGCATTCACGCCTTATCCACGCCCGAGGCGCTCTAAATCCTTTAGGCCTAAAGGTCTCGATTAGCTTCCTAGATTTCTGAAGCTCCTCGCTCAAAGAATCAACTGTTCTGATCGGAGTATGCGTATGAGAATGGTAAGCCAGTTCATGCCCTTGTTCACTTATCTCTTCTATAAGGTCAGAATGCCAATCATATACTTCGCCGACAACAAAGAAGGTCGCCTTGTGCCCGCATTTTCTAAGAGCATCCAATATTCTTCTTGTGGATGAGGCTACAGAGCCGCCGTCCAATGCTCTCCTATTCTCCTCAGCCTCGACGCTTCTCCTTCCAAGTTCGGACAGGTGTCCCCTCTCAGTCACATATCTGTGCGAGATCGATTCCAAGTCGATAGTGAGACAGTTCCTCAATTGAATCGGCGACAGGTACCACGCATCCCCGCTATGCGATTTTGAAGACTGGAATCTCTCCCCAATATGCCTAAAAAACCTAGGGGGGGCTGTATGACACCTTTCAGGGCAAAGAGCTAAAGATCGTAACATGGCATAGTATGGGCGGCTTCCCGGCATACCGACAGGTTCCACTTGCTGCGGGTATCTAGCATGCAAGAGCAATTGGCGGATCCCAAGGTTGGAGAATCATCAGATGCATCGTCGAGGCGACCAATATCCGCTAACGCTCTAAGGATATCTGTAGTTCTCCCAACAATGAACGAAGAGAAGAACGCGGCCCAAGTCTGCCAGAAGTTGTGCGACCTCAAGCAACTCTATTCCGCATTGACTGAGGCGATATTTGTTCTCAACAATACAACAGACGACACAGAGAAAGTACTTACTACCATCTCAAAGCAGCCCGGGTATGAATTCATCAAAGTTTCACATTCGGAAGGTGCCCGGGGAAGCGCAATAAGAAGAGGAGTAGAGTTGGCACAAGGCGACGTAGTTGTAGTTATGGATTCTGATGGTCAATACGACCCGGCAGAAATTCCGAAGCTAGTACGACCAATAACTAGTGGGGGATGTTACGTTGCTGTCGGAAGAAACCATGGGTCAGAGAATTTGTTTCGTCGCATTATTTCCGAAACTTATAAGAAACTGACGAAGATATTGCTGGGGTTAGAATATGTTCAAACGGGGTTCAAGGCAGGCATCAGGGAGGTTCTTCTTGAAACGATTCCAAGAGAAGTTCCCGGCCTCGACATAGATGTGCGATGGATGAACAATATTGTTAGAATGGGCTACGGGAATAAGCTTTCAGACGATGTGGAAGTAAGGTTTCATCCGAGATTACACGGCAAATCGACATTCAACCCCTTCAAGCTTTCGCTTGGTCTGCTGTACACAACTCTCAGCCTAGTCGTCGAGCGTAAGACCGGTCGAGAGCTCCTCTTTCCGCAGAGATTGAGGAAACTTACCCTACGTCCAAAGATGTGAATCGTTCCAGAGAACGGACACAACGAACGATAGGTCGACGTCTTCTAGTGAATCCAAGGAGGGGCCTATTGGCCAGATCAAGACACATTGATCACGAAGAAGAGCTTCTGCTTGCTGCACCTCGCGTTGTACTTCAGCTGGCTTGCAGAAAATGCACCAGGAATTGTTTCTTGATTGTCCTACGGATCAGCCCTAATCAGCTCGAGAAATCATAGTGACTAGCTATGTACCCTTGGCCTTGCCTTGATCACGTACAGGAACGAAGTAGGCTTCTCAACCACCTCGATCCTGAAGCCCGCTTGACTGAGTAGCGACGTGATACGATTAAGTGAAAACAAGTTTATCTGGAAGCCGTGGCACATGTGATACAGCCTATACGCGACGCCGATGACTGACACATTGAGAACGGAGAGCACCAAACATCCTTCTTTCGCAACATGTCGGCGAAGATTCTCGAGTGCCTTCAAAGGTTGTTTGCAGAACTCTAGAGGGCCGGCACACAGAATCTTGTCAAACTCCCGGTTCAGGCTCAAGTGCTGTGCGTCGTGTACCTCTGCGTCGATTCCTGCGCTCTTGACAACCTCGACCATGTTTGGTGATATGTCCACACAGAATATCGCCGCGCCTTGGCTCCTGATGAGATTTGCGTAGAAGCCTGAGCCACAGCCCACATCGAGCACTCTTTCGCCTCTTCTCGGAGATAGGAGGTGCATCAAGGAGTTCTTCTCTCGTTTCTTCATTGCCCCCCCGATTCCTTGAGTAATCATCCTAGAGTAGTTCTTCGCAACCCTATCGTAGTATTCCTTCGGTCTCATCCCTAACGCTTCGCTTTCGTCTATGTGATCTGAGCTGTATCACTTCTGCTGGTGGTTAAGCTCTACCATGGGATACACGTGCAACCCGCACTATATACAAAGCGATTCTATGATCCTCGATCTCAGCTCGTGGGTCCAAGTAGAACTCGGCCACTTTCGTGACTTCAAGTTGCAATAAGAGAGGATGCCCTACCAGGTATTCGTGGGCGGTGCTCGTAATGAGTAATGTCCCACCACCCGTCGGGTGCCTCCCCAGTAGGCGAAGATTCTCCGTAATCTGCTTCCTAGAATGGTGGCATCGGAATTCTGGAGCATACATCTGAAAGGCGCTGTATTCATGAAACACAAGAATCGTGGTGTCGTTTGGGTCGTAGTTGGCCTTGACGTATCTTACGAGTTGAGTCACGGGTGACGGCTCCGTGTGAAGTCTCGCCGCCAAAGGATTCGCGTGTGCTACAAGAGTGAGAATGAGTAGAAAATAGACACCACTACGCACAATGCTTTCAGTCTTGGTCGAAAGTTTGAGCCAACGCCCGCTCGTCTTCATCGCACTTCCTATTGCCGAAACAATGAGCAACACTAGAGGCGGGAAGATCGGAAGATAGTATCGGTGATGAATCGGCGAGCCAAAGAGATATACAAACACGAAGTGCGGCACAACCCAAAGAAACGTAAAGGTCTTCTCAGCAGGCCTCTTGAAGTTGAGGACCAAGCAGAGTATCGCACCAAGCCAGATGAAATCATGAAACAGATAGTAAGCAGGAATACTTGTTGAGGTGAATGGAAATCTTAGGCCCGGCAATGGGGGGAGCATTCCGCCGAACCCAAAAGTGAAGATTGAGGCAAGTACAAAGAGCATCCTCTCGTAGGGATCCAATCCCAGCGGTCTTGCAAATATGAAGTCGGTGTTGGCAGTTCCAACGTACATGTGCCTTGTTGCTAAAAGGAATCTGTCCCAGCGCGTCACCCAGATCACTGGAACAAGCCATGCTGAGAGTGTTGCTACAAACGCTAGGCCCGAAAGAACCATGTTCGCGGAGTGCCTCGTTTTCAGAGTTACGAAAAGCCAAAGCGGCACGAACGCGAGGTTGGTGGGCCTCACACCGACTGCGAGAGCGTACACCATATAGGATGCGGGTATTGCTCGACCATGCCCCTTCATTCCAAAGTACAGAAGAGTCACGCCGAGAGTCAGAAGAAAAGTCGAGAGAGCATCAGTAGTTGCTTTCTCGCTCGGTAACCAAAAGCCTGGGAGAACCATTAGTACAAGGCATGTAGAAATTGCTGTTCCTCTGTTGTACAAGCTCCTCGCCAGGAAATACAAAGGAACTAGTGTCAAAGCTCCACTCACAACGCTGATCCACCTGAGAGCCGCAAGCTGGTCCCTTGTGAGTGAAAAAAGAGCGCGTCCAAGGAAGACATAGAGAGGGTAGCCGGGAGCGTGAGGCTGGTCTCTCACAAGATCAAACTTCAGCAGTGACTGTGCAAAATTGAATGAATCTCCCTCATTAAACGAACACGACGCGAACAATGAGTAGAGAAGTAGGGCGGTGCCAAATATTGCCAAGACCTCGTACTTAGCAACTGCACTGCGCACACCATTGAGAATTGTCATGTATGACCAGCAATTTCGAGTAGAGTAGGGTTCCCTTTCCACGATGCTTCTCCACGCTGGACGAGTAGATACCTGAAGTTCGTCATAATGGTTTTTGTGGGGGGAAGCAACAAGGACCGAACTATTGAAAGATATCAGATGCCTATTCTATGCTCGGGATTGTAGTTGGGCAGGTGTCAAATCTGCGACAAATCCGGCCTCCGTATATCATCGGGTGCCGGAGTATGTTTAGACTGTCTCTTGAAAAGAACTGAAGAGGCATTGGTAGTCACCAACAGAATTCATGAAGAGAGCCGTGCCAAGTTTGGCCTGCCTGCATTCCCACCTAGCGAGGGCCTAGTGTGCGGAGTATGCGCAAACAACTGCAAGATCCCGAATGCAGGCATGGGCTATTGCGGTCTAGTGCTGAATTCAGAGGGAAGGATTCGAAGAAGAGGGGGGACACCCGATTCTGGAATTCTTGAATGGTACTATGATAGCCTTCCAACAAACTGCGTAGCATGGTGGTTCTGTCCTGGATGCACAGGTAGAGGATTTCCAAAGTACTCATATTCCCACGGGAAACCTGAGAAAGGCTACGACAACCTAGCAGTCTTCTATGGTGCCTGCTCCTTCGATTGCCTCTTCTGCCAGAACTGGCACTACAGAAGCCTTGCCATCAGTGATGCCCCTCATGTGAGCTCTGCCGCCTTAGCAGAAAAAGCGACTAAGTCTGTTTCGTGCATATGCTTCTTCGGAGGAGACCCATCCCCACAGATGCCTCACGCGTTGGAAACAAGTAGGCTAGCTCTAATCAAGGCAGATGATGATCATCGCCTATTGAGAGTCTGCTGGGAAACGAACGGCTATATGAACTCTGGCTACCTTGACCAGGCCATGGAACTTTCTCTTCAGACTGGCGGGAATATGAAGTTCGACATCAAGTTTTGGCATGAGGAACTTGCTCGGGGCATCTGCGGAGTTTCGAACATCCAGTCGCTCAAGAATTTTGACCAAGCAGGAAGAAAGTATTTTGAAGCGCGGCCTAGTCTCCCGGTATTGACTGCCAGCACCCTGCTCATTCCTGGATATGTGAATGAACAGGAAGTAGGTTCCATAGCCGAATTCATATCGAGCATTGATGACAGGATTCCCTATTCTTTACTGGCTTTCTCTCCTCAGTACATGATGAGTGATCTTCCCACGACATCCAGAGAACAAGCGCTGCGCTGCCGTGACGCCGCTCTAAGGCATCTGAGACAAGTCAGAGTCGGGAACGAGCACCTGCTTTCATGAGTCGCAGACAGATTAGGCCCAAGATCGATGTTGGAAGATAGAAGATGCAGAGCTCGAATTCAACAACAAAGAAAGGCGAGCGAAAAAACCTAATCGACGCAACTATTAAAGATGTGACAGACATAGCTGCAAAAGCAACAGCCCAATACTTCAGCTCGCTCATTTACAAAAACCATTCGTCAAGGAACTCTTAGAGGAATGTTACTTTCTTGACTTACCTTCCAAAAGGACTCTCAAGGGTATGTTCTGGCTTTCACCGTCTGGGAGAGTTCGTCGGATACTTATGGGAAGAACTCTTTGCTCCAATTCCATTAGAGCAATGTCGATAGGCGACTTTGAAGATTGTGATACATCTATGAGGACCGGAGCCCCCATTGATATCTGAAGCGCTCTCGCACCGACTATCCTCGCCCTCTCAAATCGAGTGAGCTTTTTCGGGCCTATCAATCCAGTGGTCTTAGCTCTCTTGGAACTCACAGCGAACCTTCACCCGTCTCCTCGAAGAGACTCAGCAGGCGCAACCTTGCGTGAGCCAATAAGACAGACCTCTATCTGAGCGAAATTACCCAACAGACTCGACAGATCTAATATAAGGTTTACTGCAAAGCTCTGAATCGGAGCGTTCTGGCGAAAATCGTAGAAAAACTTGATCATGTTCGCTGAAATGACCCCAACTAGACCCCTATGAGTGACATGTTCAACTTTTTCCCTATTCTGAGAAGCGTCTCGTTCCAGTCACCGTATGCTACAACATGGTGGTTCCCAGTGAATTGGAGGAGACGGTCAACGTTTCCTTCCAGTTTGATCTTGGCTTGAGTTCGGCATAGGGAGAATTTGCCGATCTGAGACTCCAGCAGTTCTCCTTTTGCAATAACCATTTGAAGTGGTTTGAACTGAAGATTTGCTACCGTCACTGGCAATCGCTTCAGTGGAACATCAAGGGAAACGCCCTCGCCTGATTCAAAGTGGCTCCGAAGAATGATTTTCCCGCCTGCTTCGGCAAGTGAAGAGGCAGCTGTGCAGTGTGCGAGGGTTATCGTATTGAGACTTCGATCTACTTGCACCAAGTTTCCAAGCCAACTCGGCCCGGCAAGCTCTTTGAAGATCATCATCAACGCTGAAGACCGAAGATCTCCCTCGCATACTGAGACCTTTCCCTCATCAATCAAGAGCGAAAATGCCAAACATGCGGAGGTGCCAGTTCTCTTGATAAGTCGAAAGCAGTCAAGAGAGACTGTATCTACTTTGTTCTTAGAAGCCAAGGACTTAAAGGCAAGATACATCTTGCCTGATCTCTGAAGGTCTTTCTTGCTTGGCTCCATCACAGACGCGCTGGAGAATTTCTCATCGACTGTCTTTGAGGCTTGATCATCGTCTTGGCTTCTGAACTCTAATATCAGATCACCAATGGGAATCTTAACGACTTCTAGGCCTAAGAGGTCGGACAGTGCTTTTGATTCGTCTGCCTTGTCGTCGAAGTATTCTTCGTCTCCTATGAGGCCGATCCTCAGCTCCTTCATTGACTTGACGATGCGTGAGGCTCTCGCCTGACCTGTTATGCTCGGGGGCGCCTCATCCAGACTGTTGTAGACAATTTCACCTCGCCACGCCTCAATCCCGTTCAGCTTCTCTCTGACACTCAAGGCGGAGGATAAACTGTTAACTTCATCATACGCCCAGATGAAATAGGAATTTCCTGCTACTATGTTTGCAGCGAGTTCTGAGGTCCCGCCACTGGCTAGGAACACAACCACGGCGTCGTATTCCTCTGCAGGAAAACGGGGAACCTCGTCGACCTTGGACGCGGGAGATTTCCTGCCAAATACTTTGACTCCTGACTTCCCCAGCAACTCTCTCGCAAGATTGGCCGGTTCAATAGACCTGTCCATGTGCATCCTTGTCGCGAGAGGAATCATGAGCACCGTTGGCTGCTCCATATCGCACAATCTCCTCTCTGATGCGCAGATGGGTTCTAGGTTGGCTTTCTTAAGCGTATCTGATTCTCACACCCTATCCTTTGGTTACGTTATCGCTAAATGTCGATGAAGTCTCTCTCCTCAGGTCTTTTCTTCACTTGGACAGCTGATGAGAATCTGTTGGCTTAAGGAAGCATTGCGTCTAATTGCGAAACGATATCAGATAGATCTTAGCGGAAGAAGGCCATCGATCTTTCATGAATAGGCAGGCTAGAAACCCTTTTAGACATAATTGGCAGATGAGTGGCAGTATAAGGATGACAGAAGTTGCGAGATCTCATCAGAATAAACCAGCCACTCACAGGGAAAGAGGAGATTGAAGCGGTCACTGCTGTCCTAAAGAGCGGGATTCTTACAGACAAGAGTGGATCAGGTCCAAGGGTCCTAGAATTCGAACGGGAATTCGCGAAGTTTGTAGGAGTAAAGCATGCGATTGCAGTCAGCACTGGAACCGCTGCTCTTCACTGCGCTCTGCTCGCGGCCAATGTCAAACACAGAGACGAGGTGCTTATCCCTTCCTTCACATTTGCAGGGACTGGGACCCCCGTTCTGCTATGCGGAGCCAGACCTGCATTCGCCGACATTCAAGGTGACACGTACTGCATGTCCGTAGAAAATGTTGAAAACTCTATCAGCAGAGACACAAAAGCGATTGTGCCTGTTCACCTTTATGGCCTCACCTGTGACATGGACCCGATCATGGAGCTAGCCAGAAGAAAGGGTGTGACAGTCATTGAGGACGCGGCTCAAGCACATGCGGCGACCTACAAACAGAGAAAGGCAGGATCTTTTGGAGACATGGCCTGTTTCAGCTTCTATTCAGCGAAGAATATGACTACGGGAGAGGGAGGCATGATCACAACGAACGATGATGATTTGGCACAGGTGCTCAAGGTGATAAGAACTCATGGGGAGGAAAGACCGTACTGGGTTTCCAGAATCGGCAACAACTATCACATGATGGAGCTGGCTGCAGCGTTAGGTGTTGTTCAGCTTACAAAGCTTGCCGGGTTTGTGGAGAGGAGACGAGAAAACGCAAGAGTCCTGACTGAACAGATAGGAGTTTCAGGGAAGCTGATAACCCCTATCGAACCTGAAGGCATGAGACATGCATGGTATCTCTACACAGTTCGAGTGAGGGGCGCAAACGCAGGTAAGAGAAACAAGATTGTGGAGAAACTACGAAACAAGAATGTTGAAGCCAGCATCTATTATGAGACTCCGGTCCACCTGCTTCCCTTGTACAGAGAGGTCTCTGGGGGCAGGAGAGGAATGCTACCTGAAACAGAGAGGGCCGCCAGGCAGGTGTTCTCGCTGCCTGTCCATCCAGCAATGACGCCTGAAGACGTTTCGTATGTTGCCGATACGGTTAAGAGGGCCATTGCTTGAGCCTGTCCAAAAGTATCTCTTCCAGTGTCGGTTTTGATCTCTCCTCTATCTCGTAGCTCACCCTCACAGCAGGCTTGTTAAGCCTGATAATCCTTCTGATATCTATCGGAGTGGCCACAACAACCACATCACAGTCGACTGCTGCGATTGTTTGTTCCAGTTCCTTGATCTGTCGGTCGCCATAGCCCATCGCGGGCAGGACCAACTCCAGCTGACGATACTTCTCGAAGGTCGCTTTGATCGATCCCACAGCGAACGGCCTGGGATCAACAAGTTGCCTCGCCCCCAGCTTTCTAGCCGCCATCATTCCCGCACCGTAAGCCATGTCTCCATGTGTAACTGTCGGGCCGTCCTCTACGACGAGAACACGTTTGTCCTTGACAAGACTCGGGTCATCCACCATCACGGAAGACGCTGTTTCAACGATAACGGCCTGAGGATTCAATTGCTTCACATTCCTTCTCACGACTTCAACGGCGCTTGGAGACGCGGAATCCACCTTGTTGAGAACTATCACGTCGGCCATCCTGACATTGGCCTCTCCGGGATAGTAACCGACCTCATGTCCAGGTCTTAGCGGATCTGCCACAACTATGTGAAGATTCGGCCTGTAGAATGGCATATCGTTGTTTCCCCCATCCCACAGGATTACATCCGATTCTTTCTCGGCGGCTGAAAGTATCTTCCCATAGTCAACTCCGGCGAATACCACGTTTCCTCTGTCAATGTGGGGCTCGTACTCCTCGCGTTCCTCTATCGTGCAATTGTGCCTATCAAGATCTTGGTAGGTTGCAAACCGTTGGAGTTCCTGAGCCCGAAGGTCTCCGTAAGGCATCGGGTGACGAACAACTACCACTTTCCGGTTGAACTTTCGAAGTATGTCACTTACCTTCCTAGCAACAGTGCTCTTGCCAGCTCCGGTTCTTACCGCACATACCGAGATCACAGGCACCTTCGCCCTTAGCATAGTGCTTCGAGGGCCTTGGAGCACAAAGTCTGCGCCAGAAGCCAAAGCAATTGATGCCTTACGCATTACGTCCAGACAAGATAGATCGCTGTAGGCGAGAATGACCTGCCTTGCATCGAACTTGGCTATTAATTGCGCTAACTCATCTTCTGAATGGATGGGTATTCCATTTCGGTACAGTGGCCCCGCCAATTCTGCGGGATAGACTCGCTTCTCTATTCCAGGAATCTGCGAGGCCGTAAACGCAACTACCTCGAATCGGTTGTTGTCCCTGAAGCAGACATTGAAGTTGTGAAAGTCCCTTCCCGCTGCTCCCACGATTATGGTCCTGATCCTAGCGGATTCTGCAGACCGCATATGAAATCGCCACTCACACGTTACCGCTTATGACGGAATTATGTCTTCTTGAGTAAGGCGCTCAGGGAAGATATGAAGTAACCATAGGGAGGCTATGACATGAGGATCGCCTTCGGATAGGGACAGATGTGACCAGCAGGAGCCGACAGAATTCGGAAGACATCATGAGCCAGATGGGAGGGTTTCGAAGGCAAGCAGCCACCAGAACAGCTTGTGACATAAGGATCAAGCCCAAAGCAATCTTGACTGAGGACTCTCTTGCAGTCAAAGAAGCTAGGCCAACGGACGCAAGAGCGACTAACTCTGCGTCTACAAGTTGGAGGCGCATGAGGGAGCCTATTGCAAGAGCTGCTATTGGATAGAGTACTGGGGCAGACAACTGCACCCAAGGGAAGCTCTTCGGCCTCTCAGGAATATCCTCAAGCCTTGATGCAAGGATGCTTGGCAAAGCCATCGCTGAAGTAAGAAGCAAGACCAAACCGAGAAGGCTGTCGCCACGAAGATATACAACTAGAGAAGAGAGTAACCCCAAAAAGCCAACGCCGAATCGAGTCGTGGTTCGTGCTCTAGCGAGAACTGTCGCAATTGCAGAGATGACCGAAAGAAACACCAAAATCTCGGAGATCAATTCCCCACCTCTCACCAACCCTTGACCCAATGAGCAGAGCTGATACCTTGTAGAGAATGTTTACCATAATCAGCTTTTTCTATCCTAGGCTAGTCATAGTATTATTGATTAGAGATGTCAGCGGATCTTTCCCGATTCAAAGTAAAGTTAGTGATCGAAGGAGCCGGCCAGGCAACAGGTGAGCTTGCAAGGTTCCTCGCGCCTCGCACGGTGGAGGCACTAATGAGAGCAATGCCTATAGAAGGCCGGGCAGCTCTCTGGAAAGAAGAAATCTACTTCGAAACAAGTGTCAAGGTAGGGACTGAGAAGGAGAAGACAAGAGTGGAAAAAGGAACCATAGCGTACTGGCCGCTCGGTTCAGCGGTCTGCGTTTTCTATGGAGAGTCGCAGCCATACAGTCCCGTCAACGTGATTGGAAGAATAACCGAAGGTTTGGATCTGTTCAGAAAGGTGAAGCAGGGATCAAGAATAACGCTTGAGCGTTCCTAAGCAGCAACTGCTCGGTATATCCTTACTCTCGCGTTGCCTCCGACAGAGATGAGGGCTCTTCGCTTCTCCAGCTCTTCGAGAATATCCTTGGCGGCCCCTATTCGTATGTTGAATTGAGATGACACCGCGTAGGGCGTTATGGCACCTATCTTCGTGATCTCGCCCAGAAGCTTGGAGTCGTCAACCCCTTGCAGCTCCACTGCTCTCAGCTTCTTCTCTGTTGAGGCAGGTTTTGTCTTTCCTTTCTTGGGCTGAGCTGTGTCCCTTTCCGGCTGGATTTGCGACTTCTCCATCTGGGCTAGACTCTTCTTCTTGGGGCCTCCGATTGCTGATACCTCCATTTAGAGCAGTAAGGTAGTGAACCGGAAGATAAAACTGTTATGCATCAGGCCTAGTCCCGTCAGTCTACAGGAAGAGGCTCTCTCATTCTGTTGAAAGCACATTTCATAAGAGTCGATTCCCGCTCTGTCGTTCTGACTGGTCTCTTGCTCACCGATGATAAGAGATCCGACTGATGTTGTCGGGTACGGACCACGACGTTTATCGACGCTGAAGTGCGTCGGATTTGTAGCCAGCCTATTCTTCTGTTTCGCATCGGGCGCCGTTCGACTTAGGTGTCACACCTTGGTTTTCTAGGATCTTCAGTTGAAGCGGAGACAACCCGAGTTGTTTTCATGTCTGGAAGACAGTTTACAGTAGCGGCTTTTACACAAATATGTTGCAAACTGTCTTATCGCCCGGAGGACAATCTTCACTTCTCGGTCCTGCGAGGCACTTCCATGAAGCTGGTAACTGTCAAGCTTCCAGAGGCGATCTTGGAGGGTCTCGACGAACTTGTGAAGGCCGGCATGTATCAAAATAGGAGTGCAGCGATCCGGGCTGCTGTTAGGGACCTTCTGAAAAGAGAACTTTGGAAATCTGATGCAGACTGACGAACATTCTTTTCCTCTCGTTTTCAATTGATCATTGCTCAGGATGACAGAGCTTCCAGGAATAAGGCTAGAGGAGTCAGGTCCATACTCGTTCCATGGGGGCAGTCAAACGGATTTTCAAAAATCCTTTGATAGATTGATCTCGCGCAAGGGTTCCTACGTGGTTATTGACTCGTCTCTCGGAACGATAGGCAGGTCCTCCACATCTACTATCTTGACATAGAAGTACTTAGCATCTGAGGTGTTGTTAGAGAGTTCCAACTTCTCTCCGGCCGGACGCGAAGCGGCATATTTGATGAATGGAGCCTTCAGAGGCTCTTCCCTAGTTACATAGAAGAACACAGGCAACGCGTCGGCTTCGTAGTAGTGTTCAAATGGGATGCAAGTCCCTACTATGTACTTTCTGTTACGTTTGAATTGCCAAAGAGGAAATATTGTGCCTTCTCTGAAAGAAAGAGGTAGGAGAATCCTAACTATGGAGTTCAGGTTCTCAACCTCGGTAAGCAACGGTTCAGCGGGAGACGGATACTCCCCATTGAGGGAGTCCCTAAAAACCTTGGGAACCTTCTTGACCTCTATGAAGGACCCATACTTGTACCTAGTATCGTCAACGTCATCACAAAAAACGACTTCTTCACCTTTTGGTGAATCGCTCTTGTATGCAAGGAATGGCTTTGGTCTTTGATCAGAGTTGACGTATGCTAGAAGGGGGAGATCACCATTCCAGTACATGTAGGCAGTGAAGAGAGCCAGAAGGTCTCTTCCTTCGAGCCGTATGTGCCAAAGGATCTGTGATCCTTCACTGAGTGCCAAGCCGAGCCTTGCGAAGTTCAGGAGGTCCTTTATGCGGATAGGAATCGGAGGCTTGGCAACATCCGGTAGTCCACCCATTGGAGATCTCACCGCTGCATAAGAGGGCTCAATATCAGCCCTTCAGTGTTGCACATGATAGAAATAAAGTATCGCGTCAAACGCCTCATAGAAAGAATGCCGCTGTACTGGAGATAGGATATTGGCAATAAAGATCTTCGAAGACACCAACATAATCGACAGCAAGCTCCCGGGCATACCTCACTACACATATAGCCACTTCGGGGGTACGACTCATACCTTGAGAAGAAGTGACGTCATCTTATGGGCTGACAACTGCTCGCAAGAAGTTCTTTGAAGCGAAGGCAATCCTTCGCCATGGTCACATTGTTGAACAGAACATACGTCTTCTCCGTGTCCAGCCTTGTTACCTTCTGAAGTAGAAGTTTCAGATCTGCGTCAGTGTAGGAATACTTGTAGCTTAGCTCTGCAGGCAGCCCATGAAGCCTTATGTAACTGATTTGCCCTGCTGACTGAGGTTCTCTCTTGAGGATATCCGCCACGTGGACAAGCTGGAGTTCATTACAGAGCTTTCTGACAACTTCAAGGTTATCGTGCCAAGTCCGATGGCGAGGTTCCCAAGCGAGGTTTAGGCCGTTTCTGGGAATCCTACCGAAGAATCTCCTCATATTCGCCACATTTCGTGCGTCGAGGACGAACGAAGGCGGACACTGAACCACGCACACTTTGCAATCGAGCTGCTTGCAGATTTCCAGTATCCTTTTCCACGCATCTAGGTTCTTGGCGGTAGGCCTCAGATGACCATACTGGCTTCTCTCCTGTTCATTCGGGATTACTCCTGCGCGCCACCACGTGGGACCTGAAGTGGGATGAGTTATTGCTTGCCAGGCCTTCACAACGAACTCAAAGCCTTGGGGCGCTTCTCTTCTCCATTTCTGCGCTGTTTCAATTCTTGGCAATTTGTAGAATGTTGATTGAAGCTCGACCACCTCAAAGGACTTGTAGTATGCCTTTGCTCCACCTTTAAGTCCGAAGCCACAACAACCTGTCTTAATCAATTCTTTTCCAAGGTGAGTAGTATCCATCGGAAGGGATAGGGCATACGAGAAAGCAAACAATCTTATGGTCTTATGCCTATGCTCGGTCCTCTAACTCGAAGGCCCCGTTCGCTGTCGTATCAGAGGCAGATCGCTCGATCCCGGAAGTCACCACGTATTATCTCGTTGTGCAGAGCGGTCTGGACGATCAAACTATTCAAGGCATGAATATGGCCTTTATTTCAAGCTAACTTGATGGGATGCTGACGCATAGGTCAAACATCAGGCGTGATGGGGTTCATGAAGTCTGCGATAATTCTCGCTGGCGGGCGTTCAATGAGATTTGGTGGAGACAAAGGCCTTCTGTCCCTCGGCGACAGAACGCTGGTCGAGCATGTTTATGGAAGAGTTGCCAGTGTGGCCAGAGAGGTTGTTATTGCTGTTCGCTCTGAGAGTCAGAAAGAAGCCTATTCACGATTGGTCAGAGATTGCCTTTTTTCCCTCGACGAGTCGCCTGGCGGCGGGCCGCTGAATGGACTGTGGTCAGGATTGAAGAGAGTGACCGGGGAAAAGGTAGCGGTAGTTGGCTGTGATATGCCATTCGTGTCTCCGGAGCTTATGCGTCTTCTCTATGAATTGTCTCCGACATATGATGCAGTCATACCCAAGTGGCCGAGTGGTTATATTGAGCCGCTCCACTCTGTTTACGATGTCAATGGCTGTCAGGCAGCCACTGGCAAGGCTTTGCGAGGAGGCCGCTCTGACATGAGGGCCATGATACTAGCTCTTGCCGGGACTCTGTATCTATCAACAGAGGCTATTCGGAAGTTTGATTCGAATCTCAGAATGTTTGCCAATATCAACACTCACAGTGATCTACTACGCGCCAAGCGGGTGTTAACTTCGCGAAGTCTGCTTCGACGCTAAGAGTTTGCCATAACCCGGCAACTTGTCGCTAATACCGAGAAGCCGCAGGGCCTTCCAGGCAGTCGCTGTGTTACTGGATACGACTGCCTTGCCGAGTTCAGCTTCAAGTTTTCCGATCATCTCAACTGTTCTGAAATTCGTGCAACTGATGAATACTCCATCCGAGTCACTTGCGCAAACTTTCTTTGCGAGTGCATAAGCTGTGTCAGGATCCTGTAGCCCTATGTCCAAGTTCTTGGCTAAACCTAAGCTACCGATGCTAACGATCTCGAAGTCGTTGTCGCGTAGAAACCTATCTTCGAGAAGCTCAATCTCCTTTGTGTAAGGAGTTGCCACCGACACCCTCCTGACCTCAAGTGCCCTAAGCGCTTCGACCACAGCTCCTGCGGTTGCCACAGCAGGGATCTGCGTTTCTATCTCAATCCTTCGGACTATCTCCTTGTCGTGGCCTAGTCCTCTAAACAGGCTGCCACTTGTACATCCATAACATATGACGTTGACGTTCGCGTCAGATAGTTGCCCAGCGGCGTGCTCGATTTCTCTCTCCATTGTTTCAAGCTGAGAGGCAGTCACCTCCCGGAGACGGATGCGCGTTGAATGAACGGTTGCATGAGCTGACGTGATGCGGTTGAATTCAGGTTCCATGGTGGTGTTTGAAGAGGGAAGGATCAGGCCTATCCTGTACATATCTAGCCCCGGCATTAGCGTTCTATTGACTGACCAATTAACCTTCTGAGACCTACAGATCTCTCAGTGCAGCCGGTGACAGTCAACTTTAATCTCAAGGATTGCTCATAAAGCCCTTGGTGAAGATGCATGACCTATCAGATTGACATTAACTGTGACATGGGCGAGAGCTTTGGTGCATACGTGATTGGCCACGATGAAGAGGTCATCCAATATGTAACCTCAGCTAACGTGGCCTGTGGCTTTCACGCAGGCGATCCTATAGTGATGAGGGATACGGTAAGACTCGCAAGACGGCACAAGGTAGCAGTTGGAGCCCATCCAGGGTTCCCAGACTTGATGGGTTTTGGCCGGAGAAACATGGGTCTTACGCGAGAGGAGACTCGCGACTACATGACCTATCAGATCGGCGCCTTGCGCGCCTTCTGCAGTTCCGAGAAGACTGAGCTTCAACACGTCAAAGCACATGGCGCCCTCTACAACATGGCGGTTGAGGACCCAGACCTTGCCGCAGGCATTGTCGAGTCGGTGAAGGACTTCAGTCCTATTCCTATTGTCCTCGTTCTGGCCAAGTCCAAACTCGAAAAGATATGCGAGAACGAGGGCCTAAGAGTCGGTAGGGAGGCGTTTGCTGACAGAGCCTACAATCCCGACGGCACACTGGTCCCGAGGCGAATTCCCGGTGCCGTGATCAAAGACGCTCAGCAAATTCAGGAAAGGGTTACGCATATGGCGAAGGAATCAAGAGTTTTCTCTCTGCAAGGAGAGCCCATTGACCTTGGTGGAATCGACAGCATTTGCGTTCACGGGGATAACCCCGAAGCAGTTGCAATCGCGGCCGCGATCAGGTCTGCATTTTCAAGAGAGGGAATAACTGTCGCACCTCTCGGACGGCTTGTCTAGGATCGAGCTACAAGAGCGCTCTGTCATGTATCGTGAGCCACGTGTTCTGATTTCAGGGGACAGGGCTGTCGTTGTTGAGTTTGGCAGCGCTGTTGCACCAGAGATAAATGAAAGGGTCAGAAAGCTTCTTCTTCGCATTGAGAAGTCTCACATACAAGGAATTGAAGAAGCAGTTCCAACCTACCGATCGCTGCTCATCTACTACAATCCTGCGCTAGTGACTCTTGAGGCAATCAAGAACGCGGTCACGACAGCAATCAAGGAATCAATGGATATGGCTCTGCCAAGAGCGAGAAGAGTGATCCTGCCGACGAAGTATGGAGGAGATCGTGGACCAGATCTGGAATACGTGGCAACACATAACAATCTTACCATAGAAGATGTGATTCGGATTCACTCCAGCACGGACTATCTTGTTTACATGATCGGGTTTACACCTGGCTTTCCCTATCTGGGTGAGCTGCCAAAGTCCATAGCATGCCCTCGTCTGAGCACTCCTCGAGTAAAAGTGCCCGCTGGATCTGTAGGAATCGCCGGAACCTTAACAGGAGCATACTCTGTTGACAGCCCTGGAGGATGGCGTCTCATAGGCCAGACGCCTCTCAAGCTTTTCGACGAAAGACTTGATCCGCCATCTCTTCTTCGTCCTGGCGACTACGCACGGTTCCTTCCGATAGGCGAAGATGATTTCAAGAGATTGGACGTTGAAGTCCGCACTGGAGAACATAAGACGGAGATCTCTTACCTTGACTGATGAATATGAGCCTGATTCGGATCTCTTCGAAGTTCTCTCGCCAGGAATCATGACTAGCGTCCAAGATCTGGGGCGATTCGGCTACCAACAGTATGGGGTTCCTGTCTCAGGGGGAATGGATAGCTTCTCCCTTCGTGTAGCCAACATACTCGCAGACAATACGGAAGAAAGTGCTTGTTTGGAAATGACTCTTCACGGGCCAACACTCAAGGCACTGAGACCTTGCCACGTCGCGTTGACAGGGGCGAACATGCAACCTTCTTTGAACGACCAGCGAATTGAGATGTGGACCGCATATCCGATGAAGAAAGACGATGTGTTGTCCCTAAGAAACGCAATGAGCGGATGTAGGGCCTACATAGCTATTGCAGGAGGGTTCGAAGTTCCACCCATACTAGGGAGCAGGTCGACCTATCTCAGGGGAAACTTAGGCGGCTACGAAGGGAGGATGCTCAGAAGAGGAGATATCCTACGTGGAGGACGGGCACAGGTGAGAAATAAAGTGAGATACCTGAGTCCAGAAGGCCTCCCCCAGCATCTCGAAATCATCAAAGTCAAGGTGCTCATCGGACCGCAGAACGACTTCTTCACCAAGAAAGGAATAGAGACGTTTCTTAGCTCAGAATATGAAGTGACCCCAGAGTCAGACAGAATGGGTTATCGACTGAAAGGGCCGACAATAGAGCATTCTGGAGAGCCTGAGATCGTATCAGACGGCGTGGCAGTCGGAGCTATTCAAGTTCCAGGCAGCGGAATGCCGATAGTCGCGATGAGAGACGCACAGACCACAGGAGGCTATCCAAAGATCGCAAACGTTACCTCTGTAGATGTTGACAGAATGGCTCAACTGAAACCGGGTGACAAAGTCAGATTTGAGAAAGTGGAGTTGGAGGAGGCGCATTTGCTGCTTCGTCAGCATATGGAATACCTCGACAATCTTAGGAAGAAGATAAGGGAAAGAGATGTGGCGCCGGAGTTTCCAGACGAGGACACCTTGTTGCGGTGGCAGGGAGCTATCAGCTAGGGCTCCTCGACTCCTATCGGAATAGATCCTCTTCTATCGGACGGACCAGTTCTCTTGCGCTGCCTTCTCCCATGGGATAATGATAGCCCTTGATTATCGCCGCTGGCACTCTGTCGCGTTTGTTCATGACAAGTTCCGCGGCTGATGCTAGCTCGTCAGCGACAGCCATGACGGTCACACGTAAGGTATGATTGAACATGTCGGGCTCACCACGATAGTCTCTCATGGGTTTCATTCCTGCTACTCCTATGGCGAAGTTAACGTGCCCCATTCTCCATGCCCGACCGAAGGTATCTGAGATGATTACTGCAACATCAGCTCCGGTAAGCTCCTTCAGCCGCCGTCTAATCATTTCAGCTGACCTATCAGGATCCTCAGGCAGAAGAGAAACCCGATCTTCGCCCTTCACGTTCGATCTGTCAATCCCAGCGTTCGCGCACACAAATCCATGTTTCGTCTCAACTATCAGATGATTGTCCCTCATTCGAATAATTCTTGAGGTTTCCTGCAGGATGGCTTCGACATGCCTAGGGTCACGATTCATTTGCAGTGCGATCGAATTGGCAAGGGTTGAGGGTTTAATGGTCGACAGGTTGGTGATACGCCCTTCTGCTTTCGACACTATTTTCTGTGTCACGACTACCACGTCTCCAGACTCAATCGTCACTCCCCTTTCCTTTCCGGCCTGCACTATCCGATCGCCAAGATCGTCTCCCTTTCTTATCAGGGGCATACCTCTCAGGCCTTTGATTGTGATCAGTTCAGATTCTCCCCAATCTGCGACACTTGTCTTCTTACTATTATTCTTATCGTGACACAAGGCGAGAGCTTTGTGACAAGAAGGCGACCCTATTTCTACCACCGACAATTCCTAAGAACTCCAGAATGACAGATCGTTGGTTGCTTGAGCTGCGGAGGCCGACAGTTGTTCTATCGCTGCTCAGCTCTCTCCTTTCCGAATCTAACAGGGACCACAGGAGTGACTATTCTCGCTCTCATGATCATCATCTTACATTCAGCTCGAATTCCTCATGTTCCAGAGGGGGACGCTCAGTTCTCCGTTGCCTAGAAAAATGACTCCAATCTCGTCCCACCGACCAATTCGTGGAAGTCTATCTCAAGGGCATCCAAAACCTGTTCAAAAGTGGATTCGATATATTCAAGGTACTTCTCAAGGTCTATTTCCTGCCATGAGGGATTCAGGCGTACTGGCTTGACGCCGGGCTCCCCCCTGACCTTGACGAAGGCAATGAGGTCTCCTGAACGAACTTCTATTCCTTTTGCCTTGAGCAGTTTTGCGGCCTTGACATGCTGAGGAGTAGTCTTCGTGTAGGCTTCCGGAGGCCTACTGATCATTATCGTGAATGCCAGATCTTCAAGGGAGTATTGCCGATTGCGCAGTTTCATGTAACATGCTCGTACTATGCTCTTGGTCTTTTCTTTGGCTATTTCGAATTCTTCTACGGATCGAACTTGGCTTAGAGCATCAATCATCTCGTAGAACGCACGCCTGAGGAATTCGGGCACGTGCCTCTTCTTCCCAGTCAGACCTTTGATGTCGACACTCCCGTCAGGGTAGACCCCAAGGTAGTTCTTCTTTCTTGAGCTCAGAGCCAGGTAGCGGTAACTCTTGTCAACCTCAAGTTCCATTCCTAGGTTAGTCTTCGACCATTCGATGAGGCTTTCCAACTTGTCTGTGCTTGGGGTGCCCAAGAAGATACTGTCTGTGTCTCCGTAGAATACCTCAAGGCCGAGGGACTCCGCTTTCTCAATTGTCTGAGTTATCGCGTGACGTCCTATGGCTGCAGTGGCCTCTGCAACAGGCGGACAATAAAGTGCAAAGTTCTCATTGCCGAATACACCATAGCTGGCATTCAGCACAACCTTCAATGCGTCGGAGATTACTCTGTACCAACTCTTCACAGATGACGGCAAGCTTGCATCCTTCGATTTGGACTTATACCACTTGACTCTGAGATCACGAAGGGACCCAATGAGAATACTTTCAAGAGATCTTCTTTTTGTGCATACCCAGTGTGTCGTATCAGGAATGGTGTTGCTCCTGCATTCTTCGTGCTTGCACAGAACCGTTTCATATCCAAGGTTCCACCTCTTGATAACTGAAGGATACATCGACATGAAATCTAGAACAGAGACTCCAAAGTGGACTCCAGGAACCGGTTCGATCACGATCGCTCCTTTGTACTTCTTGCCTTTGATTATGGCCTCAGTCGTTGTGGTTCCTTTCAGACGTAGAATATCATCCGCGCGTGGAATGAGGCATCCTCTCTTCCTGTGTTCACGATACATCATGCTTCTGATCCAACTTGAAACGCCCTGCCGAGACACATCCTCCATACTCATGAAGCTTATGCGTGACAGCGCCATTATGAGCTTGATAACCAGATTGTCATCGAACGAGGCCAGCGCCATCAAAATTTCTGCGTCGCGAAAGCAGTATTCAGCCAGTTCTGCATATGATAACTCGGGCAGGGCTACCTCCAGCGGTTTCTTCTCCAGTCCAACAAGGGCGCTCCCCACCTCCTGCAGAGTATTCTCACGATACTTTTGACCGAATGCGTACACCTGAACTGATCGGTTGAAAAAGAACCTGTAGAGGTCGATATGAATCCCATACCTTAATTGAGCCGAGTCTCTTGCCATTTCGATAGGTATCTGATCTCTTGTGAAGCCCAGCCTCTGAGCCCGATGCCAGAGGTATCTCAGGTCGAAGTCATCCCCGTTGAATGTTAGAACGAGAGGATAATCGAGCAACACTTTGAAGATCTCAATCAGCAGGCGCTCTTCTGATTCACAGTATTCCAATTCGATCTTCTCTAACGACTGAAGAGCACCTTCAGAAACCCCCGGTCTTTTGAGTAGGAGAACTCGTCGAGCACCATCAGAACCGAGAACTGAGGCGCACATGACAGGGTGCTCGGCTGATTCAGGATCCGGGATCCTTGTGGCCACCGGAGAGTAGACCTCTATATCAAGTGCAGCTTTTCGAATCTCTGGAACCGGGCACTCGAGGAGACTGATCCACTCAAGTGCTAGTTGCTGGTAGTCTTGGGACTCGTCTTTAAAGAAAAGATGTATGGAGTTTCTTGCTTCCTGGGAGATCCCTACCGGTGTGGGTAGGAGCTTTCCCTTTCGTATGCCGTAGGGCATTCCCGGCTTCAGATCTCTGTCGTATATGTAGTTCTCAACGTACTTGATGTCAGCCTCCCATACTCTCAACATTTCTCTAATGGAACCTGACGGACGCCCGCCTATGCTGAGAGGATCTTTGGCGATAATGACCGTCATCTCGACCTCTCTGTCATTCAGACCGTCATGTTTAGATATTCGAATGAAGTGGTCGAAACCCGGATGGTTCACCAATGCCTCGTTCTGCTTCAGAGCCTCTATAGACTGATCCGAAAGGCAGTAGGGCTTATGATCCGTGTCATCATACCAGACGTGTATCCTATGTGTTTCAGGGTCGTACAACTTGACGAATGCTAGACGTTTGTCTCCATCGTATACGACGGATGTAAGGTAGCAATTGTGGATCTCCGATGGCGCTTCAGGCTTGAATACCAAAGACTGCTTCAGATCGACTACGATATTGGATACCTGTTCCTGCTTGGTCTTGCCTGTGGCAAGGTACTTGTCTAGGCTTGACACAGATTGTTCGCCGCTCTTGTTTCCCGCATCCTGTATCAAATATTGGTCTCAGCAACCTAGTAAGTTCATATGCTTTTTCGGGTCAAGGTGTTGTCGGGGCATATGTTAGGCGGTATGTGGCTTGTCGTAGGTAGATTCCGTCGGTGTCGTTCTAGCCTTCTCAATGCGGAGCATGATTCTCCAAGGAGCGCGATTTCAAGCTACCAGGAGTGCACCTGTATTGGTTCTGAGGGAGCTTTCAGAAAGAATCAACACCGTCGTCGATGAGCAGAAATACCCTGCTGGAGAAGAGTTCAATTCGTGAATGCCCGTTAGAAAGGATTAGAAGATCGTAGGCTCTTCATAGAAGGAGCACCATCACATCAAGAGAGCAAGAGCTGCTCACGTTGCGTCCACCTGCACATGTCTGTAGTTAGCCTATGCGTACAATCCCCGAAGTTCCGATGCTCTCAGTACTCTCTGAATTCCTACGATGAATGCTGCGACTCTCATATTGACGCCGTAGGTCTTTGACGTCTCAAGAACTGTTTGAAATGCTCGTACCATGATGTTCTTCAGATCCTCATTGATCTTCTCTTCACTCCAGTAGTAACCCATTCGATTTTGGACCCACTCTAGATAGGAGACAGTAACTCCTCCAGCATTGCAGAGGATGTCCGGAATGATGAAGACATGCTTCTTGTCAAGAATTCTGTCGGCTTCAACTGTAGTTGGTCCATTTGCACCTTCCGCAAGGATTCTTGCCTTGACGCTTTCAGCGTTAGCGATTGTGATCTGATTCTCGAGAGCTGCAGGCACCAAGACATCTACATCCGCTTCCAAGAGCCCCCTTGGATCATCTAGTTGCTTAACGCTAGCTGTCGCTGCGTATCCGGCCAGAGTTTTTCTCGGTGAAACATAACTGAGCATGTCCGGGATGTCCAGCCCGTCATCATTCCAATATGCGCCACTTATGTCCGAAATACCAACGATCTTTGCTCCGAGGCCGTGAAGAATCCTAGCGGTATTTGAGCCGACGTTTCCGAAGCCCTGAATTGCAGCTGTGGCTCCTTGGATTCTCATGTTTAGATGTTTGAAAGCTTCGTCAAGGCAGTACACTATGCCTTGGGCTGTGGCAGCTGTTCTGCCTCTAGAACCTCCAAGTTCCAGTGGTTTGCCAGTCACTACGGCAGGTTCGAAGTTGCAGAAATGCATGGAATAGGTATCCATGAACCACGCCATTACTTGCGGATTTGTATTCACGTCGGGGGCTGGGATATCACGGTCCGGCCCGAACACCTCGATCAGATCGGCAAAATATCGTCTCGAGAGTCGTTCCAGTTCGCCTAAGGTGAGCTTGGAAGGATCGACAATGACTCCTCCCTTGGCCCCTCCCATAGGAATATCGACGACCGCGCACTTGAAGGTCATCCAGAACGCCAATGCCTTGACCTCATCAAGCGTAACATCTGGGTGAAATCTCACTCCCCCCTTGGCAGGTCCTCTGGCCGTACTGTGTATAACCCTGTATCCCTTGAACGTCCTTATGCTTCCATCATCCATTCGAACCGGAAGTAAGACCTCGAAAGTTTTCCTCGGCTCCTTGATGACTCCGATTTGATCAGGGGTCAGCTTCAGCACGCCTGCCGCTGCATCGAACTGCCTTGAAGCGTTGTCGAAAGCGCCTTTGGAATCTGCCTCTATTTTCGAGGTTGCTTCGTGAACGCCGTACGATTCCTCGTTCACTTGCAGTAGCCTTCCACCGACTCCTTCGATAACAGGCCCATTTGATAAACGTATGCGGATGTGCCGTCTGTATCGAAGTTAGCGGCAAGGAAGCTCCAACGTGCAAGACCCACCGGAACCGCCACGCAATCCAATCCTCTTTGACAGGCGGAAAGGACCTTCAGCGCTCACAGAAATGGTGAAAATGTTCACCGTTCGGCCAGCAAATCCTAGGAAAAGTAGATCTATGGATCTCTGCATCTTACTCTTCGGGAAAACGGAGTCATGAGCCATCGATTCCTCAGAGATGCTGTTGCAGTTGCAGTAGAGAGCCTCAGCTGGATGGAGCTCGAAGGGCTCAGCGAAAGACTCGCGTTCGTAGAGACGATAAAGCAGCTCGGCGTCCGCGATATAGGCCCCTTAAGGGCTGCCTTCCTGTTTGTTATCGAGACTGTTCGTGCTCTAAATCTTGTTGACAGGATAGCCTGTTCAATTCTGTCGAAAGAGTTCCTCGATGATCTGGATCTGGGAAAGAGAAACTTTCTTAGAATGTTCATCTGGTGGTCACTTTTGCGGAAGTCTACTCGAGAAGACTCCATCGCGTTGGTAGAGGCAGCTAGGCATGTTCTGGGATGGGCAACGCTGGCAGATTTGGAGATCGTTTTCGGTAAGATATTGACCTTAGACCTTGGAAAGTTCTTGGGAAGTCTTCCTGAACTAGAACAGGCTGCTCTGACAACCCTCAACAGGACTTGGTTCGTGTCATACTGCTACAAGGTATTTGGCAGAAGCTTTGCGTTGGAATTCCTGAAAGCGACACGGAAGGCGCCTCCCACTTACCTTAGAGTCAACACTCTTCGAGGCGCTGAGCAATCGCTAATCCACCATATAGAGCAAGAAGGTGTGACACTTGCTACGGTGGAAGGTCTTGAAGGACTGTTTCGAGTTGTTCAGACACGGAGACCCTTGACGCGGACTAGAACCTATCGGCTAGGCTTTTTTCACATTCAAGATAAATCGAGCTACCTCTCTACTATTGTGGCCGATCCGAAGAAGGACGAAATGGTCCTCGATCTGTGCGCTGCGCCTGGAGGAAAGACATCTCATGTTGCGCTCAAGACTGAAAACTCCGGAGATATCTATTCGATTGACTACTCGCGCAGAAGGATGGCCGTCTGGAAGAGAGAGATGAAACGGTGCAATGTCTCTTGCGCTCTTCCGATAGTGGCTGATGCCCGACAAGGAATTCCGATCAAGCAGTCCTTCGACTTAGTGATTGTGGATCCGCCGTGCACGAATTCCGGTGCGTTTGGAAAGATGCCCTCCTCGAAATGGCGACTGACAGCCAACACATTGAGCAGGCTCTGTCAGACTCAGCGTGACATACTCCGCACTGGCATTGAAGCAGTCAAGCCGGGAGGTCGATTGATCTATTCGACCTGCAGCATTACAATCGAGGAGAACGAGCTTCAGATAGAGCGACTGTTGAAACTGAACCCGGAACTCAAGCTAGAGAAGCGTACTCCATTCATCGGACATGAGGGGCTAAGAGGCCTTGGCGCATGTCAAAGACTTTACCCTCATCTCGACCACTGCAACGGTTATTTCATTGCATGCTTAAAGAAGGAATACTAGCCCGAGCTACTGACCAGAATCCCGTCTACGGGAACCAAAGAAGACCTTTTCCGCGGCACGTGGGACTTATCGAAGAAGTCAAATGTGAGAGATACACAAGACACAGGAAGCACATCGTGGCATCTAGAGATCGATCACGTGGCGCGGTGATTGAAGAACGTGCACATTAAGGTAGAATTCTTCTATTCGAAGATGTGCCCTCATTGCCTGCCTGCCAAGAAGATGCTCTATGAAATAGTCAAGGACTTGGAAAAGATCGTTGAAATAGAGGAAATCGATGCGTGGTCGGAGAAAGGCGAACCATTGGCAGAGAAATATGGAATCCAAGTAGTCCCAACCATCGTTGTGAATGGGGTGAAGCGTGCGGAAGGAACCTTGAGCAGAGAACAACTCATATCGGTCATGAGGGAGGCCCTCCAGCGGCAAGGCCACTAGTCTGAGAATTTCAAAGAACGTTTCTTCGTCGAGTTTCGATGTAGCATAGTGACTCAAACAGGACCTTCGCAGCTTGTACTGCTGTTGCACCTGTGTCGTAGTGCGGAGTGACCTCGGTCAGGTCGATGGCGACCACATTTTTCCTGCAGACCTCCTGGAGTAGCGACAACAGCGTGTTCAGGGATAAGCCGTCGGCTTCAGGGTTGCCGACAGCGGGAGCATATGCGGGATCTAGAACGTCCATATCCACCGTCACGTAGAGGTCACGGCGTCCATCGAGCATCTTTCGTAACACATCAAGGCTATTCCTGACTGTGCTTTTGTGCAGATCCACACCGGAGATGTTTGAGATGCGGTTGGCCTTTGAAAACTCCAACTCTTCCTTGCACACTGCTCGTGTTCCGATTTGCACTATCCGATCTGAGCCAACGTGTTCCGAGATTCTTCTCATAACTGATGCGTGAGAAAGAGGATCACCGTTGTATTCATTTCTGAGATCCATATGCGCATCGAAGTCTACAACGTCAGTGTTAACGACGCCTCTTACTCCTCCCAGAGAAACTGTATGCTCTCCTCCCAAGATTACCGGGATCTTGCCGTCTGACACAATCTGATGGACCACCAACCGGATGCGCTCAATCGTTTCGTTGGGATTGTCAGTTACATTCACGTCTCCTGCATCACATATTTTCAGATCCTCTACGTCCATTGTTGCTCTCATGCTGTAGGTTTCTATGTTGGCTGAGGCTTCCCTTATTGCTGAAGGGGCGAACCTCGACCCTGATCTATATGTGCTAGTTCGATCGTATGGAACGCCCATAACCACGTATGCAGCGTCTTTGTAAGGAGAGCTTCGACCTGAAAACACGCATGGTTGGGACATGTGGACATACAGGTCACTCAAATCGCGTTCACCCATATGACCCTCCTATGCCAGCAACAATAGATTTATGTTATGTTCTTCTGGTTATTACCGGAAAAAGGTGAACTTGCATGGCAGCAGAGACCACAAAAATGATGCGCCCCTTTGCCTCATGGTTTGCCTCAATCTACTTCGTGGCTGTTGCGCTTTACTCGTTTACCTTCGTTTCTCTGTATGATCCATATTGCCTGCCGCTCTACGTTCAGGGATGCTTTGCCCTTGCATCGGCGATCGGGGTATTCATGATGAAACGTTGGTCTCTGTGGTTTTCTGCCTTATCTGTACCGGTAATCTTTGCAGTAGAGCTGTCCACACTGAATTTTTCGACCGGTGTTACTGGATTCAATCCGAGCTGGAACACATTGATCGTCAACGCTTCGTATCTATCTATTGTGATCTTCGCGGCCTTTGCAAGTCTTCTTCTGATCGACAAACGCCGCGAGTTCAAGTGACGCCACCCGAAAGGAATTACTAGAATTGACCGAGTACGTCTTCAGTCCATCGACTGGTTGAACAAATCAGGTACGGCTTAGACGTTTCATCCTTGTCTGCGAGTACCTGTCTATCAACCCAAACTTAGGGGTTCGGCGAAAAGCAGATCTCCTTCCCGTCAGGCCGTCAATGACTGCAAGAGCGCCGGCCCATGAGACGATGTATCCCACGATGCCTAGGTAGACCAAGTCGAATGCTCGGCGTAGGCTGATCTTCTCCATTTTTCTCAGCTCTGCTATGGCTAGGCCGTAAACTAAGACTGGCGCAGCATAGATGGGAACGGAAGCCATGATCGCCACGGGGGCGACGCTGCATTTCCAGTAATCGTACAATAGAAAGGACCAGGGAAAGATTAGGTAGTAGGGAATCGCTAGGAAGAACCCAACAACACCCAGGACAAAGATGAAGTAGCATGCTAGTTGGAAGAGGCACTCCACCTTCTGAAAAAGTGTCAGACTTTCGTGATAGAGAATGGTTCTCCAGTACTTTCTGAAGCATTCACTAAATCCTTTTGCCCATCTCATTTGCTGTCTCACGAACACTGAGAGGGTCGGAGGAACTTCTCCTGAGCACACTACTTGGGGCACGTAGATATGTTTCCAGCCAGCAAGCTGGAGTCTAATGGACAGATCCAGATCCTCAACTAGTGTGTCGGCAGACCAGCCTCCAGCAGCCTCGATGGCCCCTCTTCTGAAAACTCCGCTTGTGCCGAGGAAATGCGGAAGGAGATTTGCGGCGAATCTTGCTCTCTGCTCTACAAGGAAATACCCATCTATGGCGAGCGAGACCGCTTTAGTTACCCATGTTGAATGAGAGTTCAGGTGACCCACCCTTGCCTGAACAAACGCAACCTCATCACTGACGTACAAGTAGGGAATCATGCGCTTCAGAAAACTAGAGGGAGGAACATAGTCAGCGTCGAATATGGCGATGAAATCGCCTTGGCTTCTGCTCAGTGCTTCTTGGAGGGCCCCTGCCTTGAACCCCTCCCTAGAGTGCCTGCGGATCATCTTAACTAGGTCTGGAAATCGTGCAGAATACGCCTTGACGATTTCTGTGGTGCCATCAGTTGAATCATCGATGACCAAAATCTCCAGCTTCTCTCGCGGATAGTCCAGGTTGATACAAGAGTCTAGTAGTCGGGAAACAACAGATCTTTCGTTATAGATTGGAAGATGGATCGAAACCGTAGGCCATTCGTGAACGACTGGCGGCGAAGGAAGCTTGACCTTCTTTCCAATCGATATTACTGCAAGAATGCACCAGTTGACTGCGTATATTCCTACCATGACCGTTATTGCTGTCGTCAAGATCAGCAACATCTGCTGAATCAGCGAAAACTGCGTCAAGGCTAGGAACATATGCTGCCCGCCTATTTACCATCCAACCCTTGTGATTCGAAAATAAGCCTTCTGGTATGAGAATTGTTCTGAATATTCGGCCTCGGCTTGCTGTAGCATCCCTTTTACCATGTTACTAACTGAGAGTCTGCCTTGATTGCCCTGCCGGTCCATGTCTCTTTTCCATGAAGCACATGGGGCAGGAAATCATAGGCCTGCGACCTCTAGCCTTGACGATGACTAGCTCGAACCCGCACTTAGAGCAAGACTTCCTCGACAATGTTAGTCCACCGATCTGCGGCAGAGGCAGAGAGAACGTACAACCTTTCTCCCATCGTCCTGTACATCCGATGAAGCGCTTTCCTGTCCTACTATTTCGAACGACGACTAGTCTTGAACCACACCGCGGACATGGAGAGAGAAGGGTGATCTGCGCTAACCTTGTTTCTCTGATAGTCTTTCCGAGTTCGGTGCCCACTTCGGAGATACTGGCTTGAAGTTCAGCTATGACTGGCCTCAGATGTTCGATTGCTTCTACTAGTACGTGTTCTCTTTGCTCTTTACCGTACTCAATGCCCT
>CAYQCQ010000004.1:0-36219 GCA_964416035.1 uncultured Candidatus Bathyarchaeia archaeon | reverse complement strand
TGCTTCTAGAATGGTTTGCAGATTGACCAGAGCTTGACGGGTCTGCTCTTCAATGGTTGTTCCCATCTCACCAGTCGCGGGATTCCTCCCCACCTGGCCGGCACAGAAAACGAAGCCACCTGCCTTGATTGCGGGACTGTACGGCCCAATCGGCTTAGGAATCCCCTCACCTTTCACTACAACCTTTGCCATACTGACCACCTCTATGTCTCGATGAACCCTGAGCATTTTAGAGCTTACGATATGAAGAAAGAGTGAGTCGGGTGTCGGTAGGCCTTCTGAGGCTGCTCTGCGGGCTGACATAGCGCAGCTTATCCCATCTTCATCTCTTGTTCTCGTGTCGCCAGTGTGATAATGGCTCTGTGACAGCGTTGGAGAAGAAAAATGCCGATATGAATGTTAGTTGCTCACAGCCATGTTATGGCGGCGCTATGTGCGACCCAAATAACTCGTGGAAAGAACTGAACAAACGTGATGCTGGGGGTATCTGTCTCTGGATCTAGTTGAGATGGAACGTTCGCAGAGTGTTCTGTTTTCCAAGATGGCTTTTTGAATTTGGAGCCGGGGACAGGAATCGAACCTGTGTCTAGCGGCTCTGCAGGCCGCTGCCTGAACCATTCGGCCACCCCGGCATTACGGTAACCTCTGAGAGCTAATGGGACATTTGTCGCTTGTTCTGATGCATTCGCCTCCAGATCGTTAGGTGGGGCAGATCGTGTAGCACTACGCCAAGTTGCTCCAGTTCGATCCTGACTCGGTCGGCCTCCTGATACTTTCCCTCAGCTCTAAGCCCGTCTCTTTGCCTGAGAATCAGCCGAACTAGACCTCCAAATGCTCTATCATGTTCTCGCTGTAACTCTGACGTTGTAAGATCGCCAAAGAGGATGAGGCCGGCTGAATCTAGAAAATCCCGAATCATCGACGCCGTGGGTCGACTGATGTCTTCGCCCTCATTGAGGTAGTTAACAATCCGTCGCGCCAATTCAAGTAGGGCGGATAGTGCGAGCGGAGTGTTCAGGTCGTGACCCATTGCCTCCTCAAACGTGACTCTCGAACGCCTAAGCCGGATGAGTAACACATCCTCGCCCGGATTCGTAGATGACTGTCCTTCAGTGGCGTAGTGCTCCACCGCCGCCCAGAGTTCGCTGATTTTGTCCGCATGCACGAGCGCTGTGTGAAACGCGTTTTCGTTGATGCTCATAGTCTTCCTGTAATGGGTTAAGAGCAGGAATATCCTGACTGGAAGGCCACCGTATCTCTGGGCTGCATCCCGTACCGAAATGAACTCTCTTGTCGATTTTGACATCTTTCGACCATTCAGTAGAAGATGCCTGACGTGTAACCAGTATCTGGCAAGGGGTCTTCCAGTTACAGCCTCGCTCTGCGCTATCTCATTCTCATGGTGAGGAAATCGGTGCTCCTCTCCTCCGCAATGTATGTCAAAGCTCTCACTCAGATACTTCATGGCCATCGCAGAGCATTCAATATGCCAACCAGGCCTGCCCTGCCCCCAAGGGCTGTGCCAATACGGCTCCCCTGGTCTCGATTTCTTCCACAACACGAAATCTCCAATCTTCTCCTTCTCGTACTCATCCTTGCTCACCCGTCTGCTCAAACCAGCCTCAAGCCTATCCTTCACTACTCCGGAGAGTTTTCCGTATGGCTCAAATTCCGAAATTCGAAAGTAGACGCCGTCATCTGTCTCATACGCAAATCCTTTCTCGATTAGCTCTTCAATTAGCTCTATCATCTCTTGGATGTGTTGTGTGGCAAGGGGATGTATGTTAGCTGGTGCTATACCAAGCTTCAATCTGTCCTCGAAGTATGATTGCGTGTAACGATTGACGTACTGCTGGAAGCTTTCGCCTGACTCATTGATCCGTCGTAGAATCTTGTCATCTATGCTTATGTCCGTCACGTTTGAAACGTGAAAGACCTCGTAGCCCAAGTACTCTAAGTATCGCTTCAGTACATCCCAGACGACGTACGCCCTAGCATGACCAAGGTGCATAAGGTCGTTTACAGTGAGGCCGCATGTGTACATCCTGACGTGGTTTGGTTCGAGTGGGGTGAAGGGTTCCACACGTTTGGTGAGGCTGTTGAACAGAACGAGAGGAGGCTTGGAGCTTGAAGCTGTCGTGGGCTGAGAATCAGAGGTGTCTAGAGTTGGCTGCGGCTCAGGAGCAAACTAGGCCACCGTGCTTCATCAGTAGGCACCGTTCGCAGAAGGCTCTCCCTGAACATATAAGTGTAGTGCCACCTGAGCCGATTGACCTCGACGCTTAACACTCTAATCGTCCCTTCCTAGCGCCCCCACAATCTCTCAAGTCGATGCCTAGAACGCAACCTCGCCATGGAACGCCATTTTCGCAGGTGCTGTGAGCACAACTGTTTCAAGCAAGCGCCCCTTAGCCATGATCACCGCCCTCAGCCGGCCTCCCTTGGTCACGATTTTTATCGGCTTGTTCACTGAGATTGTTCCTGCAAGGTAGGCGGCTACCGCTGAGGCTGCGACGCCTGTTCCACATGACAGGGTCTCGCGCTCAACCCCGCGCTCATATGTTCTGACTCAAAGAGTCTCATGTCTCAGCAGATCTTCGTATGTCTCCTGGGAACGGATCAGTCTACCGACTCCGTTCTCCACCATGACGACGGCGCATCTAGGGTATGAGTTGTAGTGGTTTGACATCGTGAATCCATACGCACCCGTGTCGAGCACCGCAAGCAAGTCTCCTTCCACGAGTTCCGGCAGCTCTCTGTCCTTTGCAAGGTAGTCACCTGATTCACAGCATGGCCCACCGACGCTGTATCTTGCAGTAGCCGTTTCCAACGCCCTGTTTGCGGCGAGAACTTGGTGGTATACGTCGTATAGCGCAGGTCTAAGAAGAAGGTTCATACCAGCGTCGACTATCGCCCAGTTTCTTCCGCCTGTTTCCTTAACGATCCCGACGGTTGTAAGGAGGATTCCAGCGTCTCCAGTTATGGCTCTTCCTGGTTCAAGGATCAACGTTGGCAAGGGCAGATTTCGCTTTTGAGCGTTCTCTATGACCGAGGAAACAATTACCTGAGCATACTCACTAGTGGAGGCGTAGGGTTGGTTAGGTGCATATGGAATCCCTAGCCCGCCACCGAGATCGACCAAGCTGATCTCCAAGCCAAGTTTGTCGCGTAGGTCGCCGATCAGATCGAAAATACGGTGAATACTGTCTCTGAACGGGTCGACGCTCCTTATGTCCGATCCGATGTGCGTCAAAATCCCCGCAACAACGACATTCTTCTCTCTGCTCGCCAGTTTGTACGCTTCAAAGGCGTCTTCGATCCAAACTCCAAACTTGTGTTCTCGAAGTCCTGTCGCCAAATGCTCATGGGTCGACGCTGGGATGTCTGGATTTACCCGAACTCCGATCGTTGGCTTTTTCCCGACTTGAGCAGCGACCTTGCTGATCTTCTCAATCTCTGCCGTTGAGTCAGCGTTGATGAGTCTCACCCCTGCTTCGATCGCTGTTTTCAGCTCCTTTGATGTCTTGTTTGGGCCGTCGAAAACTATCTTCTCCGGTGAGACTCCGGCTTTCAGCGCAATGTGGAGTTCGCCTCCGGAGGCAACCTCGGCTCCGGCTCCCTCATCCTTAAGTAGCTTGCAGACTGCGAGGTGGCTGTTCGCTTTGTAGGCGAAACAGATGAGAACCTTGTCATATGTTGACTTGAAGACGGTCTCGAAGCGTCTATAATTCTTTCTCAGTCTCTCTGCGCTCATAACGTAGAGGGGGCTTCCGAACTGTCTTGCTAGAGCTACCGTGTCAACGCCGTCTATGAGCAGGTGGCCTCTCGCGTCGAAGGAGAGGTGGTCCCTCCCAGCCAGGTCAGAGCGCAATCACTATCCCCAGAGATCAGCTAGCTCGTTCCCGTATGCGAACAGAGCAGGCGTTCCACCAGTATGTATGAAGACTACCGTTTCGTCCCTCTCGAAGTACCCTTGATGAATCAGATCGATGAGCCCCCACATGGCTTTTCCCGTATAGACGGGGTCCAGGAATATTCCTTCTGTTCTTGCAACCGTTGTGATCGCGTCGACAATTTCCTTCTGGAGAATCCCGTAGCCCTTTCCCGCGTACTGATCAAGGAAGTCCACATCTTTCACAGAAACTGAAACGTGCGAGTCTACGAGTCTTGCACAGCCGTTGGCGATCTCTACGATCCTGTGGATCAATGGGTCGCGGGAAGCTCCGTCGCTAATTCCTAGGATCTTGCCTTCGAAGTTCAATGACTTGGCTGCGAATAGGAGGCCTCCTTGGGTGCCCCCTGAGCCTGAGGAAAAGGTTACGTGGTCGACCTTCACGTTCATTTCGACGGCTTGAGAGACTATCTCCAGCATGGCGTTTGCGTAAGCTATGGCACCGACTGGGTTCGATCCCCCTGATGGTATGATGTATGGCGTTCCTCCGCTGTCTCTGACTTCTTCCGCCGCATCCTCCATAACCGGCAAAGTATTTCTGACATCGGGCGGAACTGTTCTGATCTCAGCGTCGAGAAGTTGATCCAAGAGGAGATTGCCGCTGGTCTCTTTGGGCAGGTCTCCACGAAGGATCAGTATCGGGCGCATCCCATACTTCTTCGCCGCAGCAGCAGTAAGTCTCGCGTGATTCGACTGCAGGCCGCCTGTGGTTATTATCGTGTCTGCTCCTTTCTCTATCGCGTCGGCGAGCAAGAACTCAAGTTTCCGAGCTTTGTTTCCCCCAAAGGCGAAGCCGTTGTTATCATCTCTTTTGAATAATATTCGAGGCCCTTCAAGCACCTTACTGACTCGGGGCGCCTCTTCCAGAGGAGTGGGCAGATTTGCCAAACGGACTCTCGGAAGCTTTCCAATCTGCATCTATAATTGACACCAAGCCAAACTTACGTGGCAGTTGAGTTAAACTGTTTTTCCTTAGAAGACAGTGAAACATGGAACCGACATGCTTAAGTCGTGTTTGTTATTCTCTGTTGGAGGAAAGTGAGTTGAGCGTGGCATCGACACCGCCTCGACGACTGTATAGGTCTAATGTGAATCGGATGATTGCAGGCGTATGTGGTGGAATCGCTGAGTACCTGAACGTGGATCCGACACTGGTCCGACTAGGTTTCGTTTTGCTCACGTTTGTCAACGGAGTAGGAATACTACTCTACTTGGTCATGGCGATTGTTACTCCAACGGCTCCGGTAGGTATCTCGCCTCCAACGGCTCCAAGGGTTCCGCTGGATCTCTCTTGGTTGGGCGCCACGGTCCTGCTCTTGGTAGGATTGGGGTTAGTTGCGTTTGGAGCGGCTTGGGCGCTTGATCAAATAGGTCCTTGGTTCTGGGCATCTTGGAATCTCTGGAACATTATCAGAACACTAACTAGGTTCTTCTGGTCGGCATTGCTGATCGCGGTCGGACTTGTCGTAGTCGTAGCGGCGCTGAGAAAAAGATAATCGTCACGGCGGGCTTTGAATCCTTGAATAAATCTAGTCGACTCAGAATCGGCCGAAATTTGAGGGCTGCGTCGCTGGGCGTCTTCCTCGTCCTGGTCGGAGTTTTTCTCATAATCTACCCGTTGGCCAGCGAAATACGTGCCTTCTTGTCGGATCTGAGGTTTGTTCCACTCTTTGACCATGTATACTACCCAGCACCTTCTTCTCCGCATCCTTTGCTCTACCATATCCTCAGGAACTTCTTCATCACTTGGAGCGTGTGGCTGGGGATCCTTACGATCGTTCAGCTTGCGACCAAGGATCGCGCCAGAAGAGTGGCGCATACATTGGGTGACTGCGTCTTCTGGATTGGCGCAGCGTATGTGCTAGACAGGATTGGGCTTGAGCCGCTGGCGTTCGGATCGTTTCTAGCGCTACTTGTTGTCGTCGCAGGGTTCAGCCTGATCATTCGGGCACTGACCCTATTGGGCCTGGACAAGCTCCGGTACTGATTGAAAATGGGCTTACGCAACTACTCATTCTTGTCTTAGCATTCATTTCTCCGCTATTCTTCTTCCCAGAGTCTTGGGGTCGACTGATCGTCTTCCGTTGGTCCGTGATCTGCATTCGGACCCGAAACCTATGAAGCGCCATAAGGGCTTCCCCTGCAGATCACGTTCGTCTATCTCTCTTGTTTATATCGGACACGGCAAACCCTGATCAGGGGGGCGAGAAGGTGGATCGAATGATGCGCGCCTCGGCTGCCTGCAATCATCAGTGGGTGTACATAGTGAATCAAGTGGAGTTCCACTTGAAGAAATGTACCATGTGCGGCGAGACGGTCTCAGAGAGCTAGTCACGCGTCAACTAGTTGCATGATTGCAGCTCTATTCTCTCATCGCTCGCTAGCCCAGTCGGTAGGGCAAAGAATCTACTATGCTTTCAAATTCCTTCCTGCCTAGCCTGATACGGCGATTGGCTTCAAGCTTGTCGGGATAGCCGCTTCCTCATCCAACAGCTTTCTCTACCGGCGCATAATCGATGTCGTATCCAAAGTGCCTCGGTCCGAATAGGTTGATCCCTTTGTCTGTTCGCCAGAGCTTATCGGCCCTGAATCCCAAGATCTCGACTTCTCTTCCAATTTGCGCGTTCAGATTTGGAACCCATGCCGAAAGCCCCTCTCCACCGGATGGGTCAATCATGCATATGGAATCAGGACATGTCGCGTATGGCTTGCGATCCATCCAAGTGATCAGGTACTCGTTCTTGTACCATACATCTAGACGGCGGCCACGGAAATCGCCTAAGCCCTCGAGACTTATGTCTCCCCACATGAATCCCCCCTCTTCCTTTCTTGTCCAAGATGTGACCTTACCGCGGAAGAGGCTGACGCAGTCTGGCTCAGATTTGAGGATTGACTCCACAGGGTTAAGCCCTTTCTCCTTGCTGTTCCTCACGACGGATCCGAGCCTAATGCTTCGCGATATGGAGTTGCGAACTACACCCTTCTTGTAGTTGGCTGCGGTGCTCGGGGCCCTGGCGACACTGACCATCCCTCCAGAAATGACTGCCATGTAGCGCGCTATGTCTTCGCCACGGTAGTCGTCTGCTGCTTTCTTCAGAATCATGAGGTCTCCTATTGTGTTCGCCATCGTCATGGGAGTGACTGGGATGCCAGCAACGTGAGTCGTGGAAAGTGACATCTCAGGTTTGGCTCTTCCACAGGCATCGGCATCGATCGCCGGTTTCCCTTCAAGGGCCGCCAAGTACATGGGAAGAACAGTGTTCCCCGGACCTATCTCGCTCGGAACGTAGGTAAAGAAACTCTTTCCGATGAGGGCCTCTAGTTCTCTTATTGCCTTCTGAGCGGTGCGGGTTTGAAGCTCAACGGGATTCTGCTTCTCGGTAGGAGCGAGGTACGGCTTGAGTTTGTCTTTGATCTCTTTCCCTACTCCGCCGCCTACCCCGGCGGTTATGCAAAGGTATTCGTCGTCAGGAATCTCTATAGGATCTATCAAAGAGAATTGCTTGCCTGAATCATAGATTGCGTCGATGAGTTGCCTGCCTAATTGTTCGCTTCCTCCCCCTCCGCATCCAAGTATGCTTGTGCCGACAAGAAGATCAAGCATATCCTGCTTAGTGAGAGTTCTCATTTCCAGCTCGATTCAGCGAACTGCCGCCGCTTAATATTTAAGATTATACTGACCTCTGTTCGGTCTGGCTTCGCAGTACATCGTACTTGAAGATCTTTCACTAAGAAGAGAAGCTCTAAAGTCGAATCTGAGGAAGAATGTACCCATAGGGTGATGATGAGTGGAGGTTCTGGAAGCCATAAGAACAAGGAGAAGCGTTAGGAGCTTTAAGGCCGAAAAAATCCCTGATCAAGATGCCGTGAAGATACTGGAGGCTGCCAGGTGGGCTCCCTCAGCGGGTAACAGGCAGCCTTGGACCTTCATCTGCATAAGGGATCCACAGGTTCTCAGGATGGTGAAGAATTGCTCTCCAGGGTTTTATGCAGACGCTACTGCTGCCATAGTTATAGGGATCGAGAAGAAGTTTGAGAAAAGAGGGCTTCTCGATGTGTGCTTCGCCGCTGAGAACATACTCCTAGCGGCTCACGCCTTAGGCATAGGCAGTTGTCCCATTGTCTCCTTCAATGGTGAAGCCATAAAGAAGATTATTAATGCTCCAGAGAACTGGGAGCCGGTGCTCGTAGTGTCTCTCGGCTATCCGGATAAGGTTCCCGAGCCTCCTCCAAAGAAAGCCCTCTCCGAGATCGTCTACGTAGATTTCTTCGGAAAAAAGTGGGAGAATCTGGAGGTGCCTTGAGTTGGCTGAGGATTTGGAGAACCGTTTCTTTGACGTTCTCCTGCGTGCCCTTAACTACTCCATAGAGTTCGTCAACGAACCGAGCTACGCCTCTCTGAGGTTCATGGATCTCTTCAGCAGCCTCCTAAGACTTCAGCCTCTCGTAAAGGAGCTATCGCGGGACGAGTTCTACGAGAAGCTTAGAGAGAAGATCAAGGATAGGCAGTTGATTAGAGATCAGGAGACGCGGTCAAAGCTTCAGACTGAACTCCTAGAGATGTTCGTAAACGAGTGGAAAGGACGGACAGGTCATTCTCATGCCCTTTAGCCAAGAAAGACTTGAATGAAGGCCTCCATTATGCTTAAGGTAACGAAGGCAGTATTCCGAACGCAAGGCTTAATACCACATGCTCAGCAAGACCTAACGTTCTGGAGGCTTTAACACATGAAAATTGGTTTAGTAAAGACGCTACTGACTACAACTATAGTCTCGGTTCTTCTGGCACCGCTGATGACCTCTCCTGCAAGCGCTCAGCCAAGATATGGAGGCACACTCGTGTGGGGGATTGGTAGTGATCCTCCGACTCTTCGTGGGGCAAGCGCATCAACTTTCTTGTTCCAGCAGGTTCAAGCGCAACCCTTCAATTGCCTAGTCCGCAATGATTTCAACACTGGCGAGTGGAAGCCTGAACTGGCAGAGTCATGGCAGATCTCTCCTGACGGACTACGCGTGGTATTCAACCTAGTGCGAAACGCTACATGGCATGACGGAAAACCGTTTACGTCAGCGGACGTGAAATTCACTTTTGAAAAAGTGAGCCCCAAGTATGTCAGTTTTGCGGCATCATTCATGGAATCGGTCAAATCCATAGAAACACCTGATGACTACACCGTAGTCATCAATATGAAGAAGCCCTTCCCAGCAATGCTTTCTCCATCCATAGGAATCGGCGGCTCCGGTTGGAGTATTATTCCCAAGCACCTCTACGAGAATACTGACATTGATACCAATCCGTACAATGTCAAGCCTGTCGGTACTGGTGCTTGGAAATTCGAGGAGTGGGTGAGAGGCGACCACATAACTTACGTTAGGAACGAGAAGTACTTCAAGAAAGGGCTACCGTATCTCGACAAGATGATCTACAAGGTGGTCCCGGCTACGGCCGCTCGGGCCCTAGCTTTCGAGAAGGGAGAAGTGGACTTCATGTGGGCCATGGTTCTGGCGTACTCAGACGGTGCAAGGCTTATGAAAGACATACAAGATGGGAAGCTGCCGGGCAAGAAGGTGTGGCTCTACCCCAGCCAATCAGGATCCTGCGACGTCTTAATCTTCAATTTGCAGCCTGAAGGCCCAGCCTTCTTCAAAGATGTCAGAGTAAGAAAGGCTATCGCGTATGCAATAGATCAGAAGAAGATATGCGACCTCGTATACTACGGAACGGCTCTTCCTCAGCTGACACCTGTCTCCTCAGCTCCCGCATGCAGATGGTACTACGACCCGGAGGCTAAACAACCAGCATACGACCCATCCATGGCAAACAAGCTCCTAGATGAAGCAGGATACAAGAAAGGACCAGACGGAATCAGATTCAAGATGAGAATATCAGTTGACTCCATAGGCTACCCAACGCACCTCAAAGAAGGGGAAATCTTCAAGGACGCTCTGAAAGAGGTTGGAATCGACCTGAACATAGTTTCGTTGGAAACCGCGGCATGGCACGATGCTGTATTCACGCGTTGGGACTTCGATACCTTTGTTTTCCCCATGTCTACCGGGCCGGACCCAATGCTAGTCCAACAGTATTACACTGGAAAAGGCATCCGACGAGTTTCTTGGTCGAATGCTGGAGGATACAACAATTCGAAGGTCAACGAGCTGTTCTATGCGTCTGAGGTTGAAATGAACAGGGCGAAACGAGCAGACCTTGTCAAGCAAGCAACAAGGATAATGGTGGAGGACCAAGCAGCCGTCTGGTTAGTTACAAGGCAATATGTAAACGCTCTCAATCTGGATTTCTCAGACCAATTCCAACCCGGGGTCTGGGAATATGGAGGTGGAATAGGCTTTGCACGAACGGAGGGCATATACTGGCTCAAGGCACCAGCACCTACAACCCCAACCAAGACGACTACTACAGTCACGACTCCCACAGCAGCACCAGCAATTGGAACGGAAACGATAGCTCTACTCGTTGTGATAGTTGTCGTAGTCATAGCCGCGGTCTACTGGATGAGGAAGCCGCAGAAAAAGGCAACATAGCTCCTCCTTTCCCTATTTTTTTCTCATTTTTCTGAGTGGACACTGAGCATAGCAGAGAACGAGGGATAGAAGGGGTTCGCGCTACCTTACTCAGAGCATAAATAGAACAGAGGAAATAGCCATCGACGATACATTGCGCCAGATTCAAGCTACGTAATGTTTTGACTCTACGCCTCTACAAGAGCAGAGGATGGCGGAGACCGTATGTAGCCTAAATCTAATGTTCCAGTGACTTAGACTCCGAGTTGGCGGCTGAGTTCCACAAGCTTTGGCTCCACGTATTTACCTTCGTTTTCGATCTGCCTTCCGTCAAGCCAAACAGATGGGTTGAGCATTACGCCGTCGGTGTGCCCTTTTGCAGGTCTTCCTCGATAGCTACCGATACCCATCTCGACGCCGCCGAAGACTCGTTCGTCTTCAAGTATCCTCCCACTAATTTTCTTGACGCCAGGGTTGAAGCCATAGGAGATGTGGACAAGGTCAAACATGTGGGGATCCTCAAGGCTTCTCAGCCATCTCTCAAACATCGTTGCTTGGGCGCCCCCCTCTATCTTGGCAATGCGGCTGTCCTTCACTGTGAGGGTCACAGGCTCCCTTAGGACATTGACCTCGTCAGGTGGCCAGATGCATCCGTCGAATACGACTGTGCCGTTGGCCGACCCCCACATAGGGGCGAAGCTGGCCTGCCCTCCAAGCGTGGCCCACTGACCGGACGGCTCAGTGATTATCCTGCCGCTGTGGCGAACCATTTCCTTGTCAACTGTCACATTGAGATCCGTTCCTGCGGGCGAAGTAACTCGGAACTTCGAAGCGTTCTTCGTTAACTCGACCAGTCGCTCTCCGAGTTGCACCATCTTGACGTAGTCGACCCTCGAGATGCATCTCACCATCATATCCACATCCATCCCTGTCAAGATGATGAACCTCACATTTCCCGGGTTCACCGCATCCCAGAAGGCGTTCGTGTAGAGAATGTATGACATAGCGTATTCTATGAGTACGTCAGCGTTACACATAGCGGCTGCGAGTGGTCTAGGCGGCTCGATACCTGGGCGTAAACGAGTTTCATACCTGATTGTGACAGGTGCTGCGCCGAGGCTGTAGGCAGCCTCCGCAGTGGATTCCATCACTCTAGGATCGCTGCTGGTGTCGCCGTATATGAGGACGTTTTCACCGCTCTTTACTCCCAATACGTCTCTCACAAGTTTGAGTGCTCCCAGTTTCAGCTCTAGATTCATGTATTCATTGAAGGACATGTCACCATCGAATTGACTGGGGTTAAGTCGTCTTAAAAGACTTTGGACATTTAGGGTGACCTTATTGCTAAGCCTCATTATAGTTAGGGAAAGGGTGTGTTGGAAGTAGGTCCGCAACGAGGAAATCCGGAGGAACAACTTGTGACACCTCTTTTGGAGATTCATGACCTCAGTACTTATTTTCACACTTCAAGGGGGATCGTGAAGGCTGCAGATGGAGTCCACCTCGTCATCGGCAAGGGTGAAGCGGTAGGACTTGTGGGCGAATCGGGCTGTGGCAAAACGATGACAGCCTTCTCGGTCATGAGGCTTGTTCCAACACCGGGAAAGATAGTCGGCGGAGAGGTCTGGCTTGATTATGATGGCGGCAGGAGGGATCTGACCAAGTTACCCGAGGAGGAGATGAGGAGAGTCAGGGGTGCGAAAATTTCTATGGTGTTTCAAGATCCCATGACGTATCTTAACCCGGTGATGAAGATCTGCGACCAGATAGCTGAAGTCATAGTCTTGCATCAAGGTATACCTCGGGGCGAAGCCAGGAAGAAAGCAATCGAACTCCTAGCGAAGGTTCGTATACCGATTCCTTCAACTGTTGCACAGTATTATCCGCATGAACTCAGCGGGGGAATGAGGCAGCGTGCACTCATCGCCATGGCCATCTCGTGCAACCCTGAGCTGCTGATCGCTGACGAACCTACGACTGCTCTCGATGTAACTGTGCAGGCACAGGTCCTGGAACTGATAAGGCAACTCAAACATGAAATGGGTATGGCATTAATGTTGATCACTCATGACCTCGGGATCGTGGCTGACACCTGTGACAAGGTCTGTGTGATGTATGCGGGTCGGATCGTGGAGGAAGGGGGAGTCTACGAGATATATAGACAGCCGAAGCACCCTTACACTGAAGGGCTACTGAAGTCAACGCTGAGCATAGATGAGTTCAAAGAGAGCTTGGTGACCATAGAGGGAACAGTCCCGGACCTGACCAATCTGCCGCGAGGATGCAGCTTCAGTCCCCGATGTCCACATGCATCGGCGCAGTGCAAAGAAACTCGACCTCAAGTGATCGAGTTGAAAGGAGGAGCTAAGGTCGCCTGTTGGCGATATGCGTGAGTTGAAAATGGCCAAAGAGACTCTCGTTAGAGTAACAAATCTCGCAAAGTACTTCCCTACCAAGATAGGCCTGTTCAAACGTAGAAGGCAGTTTCTCAAGGCGGTTGATGACGTAAGCTTCGAAATCAGCAAGGGTGACAATCTCGCCCTAGTAGGAGAGAGCGGGTGTGGGAAGACTACCACAGCTCGACTCATCCTCAGGCTTTTAGCCCCGACGGCTGGCTCAGTTTACTTCGCCGGAAAGGACCTCGTCAATCTGGCTGAGGAAGAGATGAGGCTGATGCGGCCACAGATGCAGCTGGTCTGTCAGGACCCATACGCATCCCTCAACCCGCGAAAGACCATTAGACAGATTCTAAGCAAACCCTTCAAGCTGCACACAGATATGCCGAAAGAAGAGATCGAGGATAAGGTTCTGCACTTGTTAGAGATAGTTGGCTTAACCCCACCAGAGCTATTCGTAGATAGGCATCCACATGAATTCAGCGGGGGTCAGAGGCAACGCATCTGTATTGCAAGAGCCATAGCTTTGAACCCCTCCTTTGTCGTAGCCGATGAGCCCGTCTCAGCCCTCGACGTGTCCGTGAGGGCGCAGATCCTGAATCTGCTCAAAGACCTACAGGCCAGGTTAGCGGCCACATACCTGTTCATCACACATGATCTTGCTGTTGTCAGATCCGTAAGCAACAGGGTTGCCGTAATGTATCTGGGAAAGCTAGTTGAGGTAGGCGACGTTTCAACGTTATTCAAAGCTCCACTTCACCCGTATACAGAGGCTTTATTGTCAGCCACACCCATTCCCAACCCCCAGAGGAGTAGATCCAGAGAAAGGATGATCCTGTATGGCGATGTACCTTCGCCTATCGATCCCCCTCCTGGATGCCGCTTCCATACAAGGTGTCCGCTCGTTGTGGAGAAGTGCAGGCTATCAGAGCCTCAACTGACTGAAAGCAGAGGCAGGCTTGTTGCCTGCCACCTCCGAACATGACACGATGTTCGTTGAGGAAGCCTCCCCTCAGAGGGAACAAATCCAGGAATTGTCAAGTAATGTTCTCTATTTTAAGGGCGGAGAATATGAAAAAACCTAAAGCCTCAGAGCGAATCTTTCGATTGAGTAGTCATGAGTTCTGTAGTTAGACTCATCGCTAGACGAATCATGCTAGCAATTCCATTGATCTTCGTAGTGATCACGATAAACTTCATAATTATCCACACCGCTCCTGGTGATCCCACATACATACTTCTAGGTGAGACTGCTACCAAGGAATTCGTTGAAGCGATGAGGGCGAGGTTTGGTCTTGACAAACCTTTGTATTTGCAATACATCATATACCTTTCTCATGTGATTCAAGGGGATCTTGGCTACTCTCTGTTGAAGTCCCAGTCTGTAGGCGCTCTTGTAACGGAGCGTCTCCCCGCGACACTTCTCCTGATCTTCTCAGCGATGTGCATATCCGTACTGGCGGGAGTTTTCCTGGGAGTGACAGCCTCTAAGAAACCTTATTCGTTGAGGGACAACCTCGCGACAGGCGTCGCCCTCTTCGGAGTCTCGACGCCGACCTTTTGGCTGGGCCAGATGCTACTGATAGCCCTCGGAATCTACGCTGGACTTTTCCCAGTATCAGGGATGAAGACCCTCAGGATAGAGCTTACAGGTCTTGAGAATGTATTCGACATAGCGCGACATCTGGCATTACCAGCAGTTACATTGGCAGCGTTCCATCTTGCTTTCATAGCTAGACTGACAAGAGCCAGCATGCTCGAGGTTTTGGGTCAAGATTTCATCATTACTGCGCGTTCAAAGGGCCTGGATGATAGAGCTGTCACGTACAGGCATGGATTACGGAATGCCCTACTGCCCGTAACGACCTACGTTGGATTAAGCATAGGCATCCTCTTTGCAGGGGCGATCTTGACTGAAACTGTGTTCAGTTGGCCAGGCATGGGCTCTCTTCTCTATGATTCGCTGCGATCAAGAGACTACCCTGTGCTAATGGGGGTCTTCATCTTTGTTTCTGTGATGGTGATAGTTTCCAACCTTATCGTGGATATCCTCTACGGCTTCTTGGACCCAAGAATAAGAAGTAGATGAATCATGAGTCAAGAGAGGCTTCTGTCTTCTCACGGGCGCGAAGGGGAGAGGGCTTCGGCTCTTCGAGTCAGTAGGTTCTGGAGGCAGTATCGAAAGAACCGCGCAGCTGTGCTCGGACTCTTTCTCCTCATCGCTATATTTGCAATCGCTCTGGTTGCGCCACTCGTTACATGGTATCCTCCTCTCAAGAGCGCTGTGGGTAGTCCCTTCTTGCCGCCTACAGCGAACTACCCATTTGGCACGGATGATCTTGGGAGAGACATCTATAGCAACGTTATTTATGGTGCGAGAACATCGATGATGGTTGGCCTTCTGGCTGCCGGGATCTCTGTCCTCATTGGGATCCTTGTCGGAGCTTTTTCAGGCTACTATGGTGGTAAGCTCGATGACCTTCTCATGAGGAGTAGCGAAGTATTCCTCGTTCTGCCCACATTTCTCCTCGCGCTGATAATCGTGGCTATCTTCGGCACAAACATCAACAATATCATCTTCGCAATCGCGATTGTTAGCTGGCCCCGAACGGCACGCCTGCTCAGAGCAGAATTTTTAACAATCAAGGAGAGGGAGTTCGTTGAGGCGGCACGGGTGCTAGGTTCAAAGCACATAGACATAATGTTGAGTGAAATACTTCCTAATGCGATCTTCCCGGTCATAGTTAATGCTTCGCTTGAAGTTGCGACGGCGATCCTTACTGAGGCTGGGTTGAGTTTTCTTGGGGCGGGGGACCCGAACGTGCCGAGCTGGGGTCTGATGCTGAACAATGCGCAGAACTATCTGAGGGTTGCATGGTGGATGGCTGCGTTTCCCGGCGCCATGCTCTTCCTCACGTGCCTATCTCTCAATCTTGTAGGGGACGGCTTGAATGATTACTTTAACCCGAGACTGAAGGAGAGGTAGCCTAGGAGGGCAAAGAGCCATGAAGAAGGTGGGCTTGGTGACGACTTCGCAGGCGCCTCGTACCGACGTGGTCCCTACACTCCGTGAACTGATCAGTGGAAGCGTTGAGTTCGTGGAGGCTGGCGCTCTCGACGACCTTACAAAGCAGGAGATCCTGAGGCTTACGCCGAAGAATGACTCTGACCTTTTGGTTTCGAGGGTGAGGGATGGCTCTGAAGTCATGTTCGGGAAGAGCCACATCATCCCGAGGCTGCAGAGATGCATAGACAACCTGAACTCCAAGGGGGTGGAGGTAATAGCCTTACTCTGCGCAGGAAGTTTCCCTCGGTTCGAATCCAAGGTTCCAATCGTGAGACCTGATCTATTGATGTACGGCTTCTTGAAATCGATTCCGAATATGAAGAAGGCTGGTCTACTAGTCCCGAATGAGAGGCAGCAGGAGCCCATAGGAAAGGAGTTTGAGGACGAAGGTTTTGGTGTGGTGACTTCGTGGCTTTCTCCTTACCGTGAAGGCTCGGTTGAGGAAGCTGTGAAGCCCTTCAAGATGGAAGACGTCACATTGATCTCGCTACTCTGTATGGGTTATGGCCCTGAGTTGAAGAAGAAGGTTGTGAGGCTTACTTCGAAGCCTGCTATCCTTTCACAGTCCCTGCTTGCGAAGGCGATAGATGAACTCCTCAGGTAGCTAGTCAGCAAAGCCATGAACGCAGACGGTTCAAATCTGACCGGCCGCACCAAGAGATCCGCACCACACACCACCCCCACCAATTATGCTGAACTGACGACGATTCCTACAATACGAACGACTGACGACGACGATTAGCGCGCGCTACTACCTTGAGGAATATGAAGACTAAGAAGAAGCATCAGGACATAGCCGCTCCGTAATTAGAGAGAAGAGCAAGAGCTAGGCAAAATTCGAAGTCGCAACTGACACATCCTCTGTAAGTTCAGACAAAACTCAGACTAGTTCTTCTCAAGTCAGAACGTAAAAGAGGGGTTGGGGGATTTTTCCCCCAATCTGCGTCGTCATGAGAAAAGTCAGATGTGTGTGCGCACCACCTGTGGGGATATAGACAAGACCCTGTTTCCGATGTGCACGTGGATGTTAGATAAAAGTTAGGTAATAGTTGAATACTTGAGAGGTTCCATAGACCGATCGTATTGCTTTGATTTGGAAAAGGTGAGTGTGAGTCTGGTTCGCATGCGCAGTCTGAGAGGTTTGAGGTTTGGTTCAGGTTTCAGAAGGTTCTTCACAAACACTGTCTTTGATTCAACCTTTGTGCTGCTTGGAGTGGTGATTGGTTCCGCATTCAATGAGAATCCTAGTTTGAGAGTGATCTTGACGACAATGCTGGTTAGCAGCTTGTCACTGGGGATTTCGACTGGAGTGAGTGTCTATGAAGCTGAAAGTCTGGAGCAGGACAAGAAGATCGCCGAATTGGAGAGGGCGATGTTCAGGAACCTTGAGGAGACAGCAATCGCAAGATCCGCTAGGAAGACTGTTACAGTGGTGTCGTTGGTGAACTTCGTCACCCCGATGGCCTCATTCTCAGTAACAGTATTTCCGTTCTTGTTGTCTGCACTTGGGATTATCGGAATCAGATTCGCTGCATGGCTTTCGATTGCTCTATCCCTAGGCATTCTGTTTGTTGCAGGGGTATGGCTTGGAAGGCTTGGAAAGAGGAATCCTTGGGTTAAAGGACTCAGAATGCTAGCTTTTGGTATTGTAGCTTTTGTGATTGGTTATTGGATAGAGAGTCTCATCTAGAGACTGAACTTCCGCGGTTTCTGATGTTTCTAGATTATTTTGGAGGGAGTTTTTGTGTAGGTTTGACTTTCTCTACGTCTATCTCATCAACACCCTTGACGGACAAAGCTTGTTCTTCCATGATTTTTGATAACGCCTCGTAGTCTATGCTGTGTCCTTTTATCGTCAGCTTGATAGTTTCCGTCTTAACGTCGACGTCCACAACGATCACGCTGCACTCGTCAACCCCATCAATCGAACAAAGTGTCTTGGACAGGTCTATGACAGAGCTCTCCCTAGGCTTGAGGACATCAAGCAAAATCCTTCTGATACGCACAGACATTTACTTACACCTAGCAATCTATAGAGGAGAGACATATTCAATCCTTTACTTTTTTCTGTAGAAGCGTAATGGTTTTCGTGTTTTCGCTCGATCCCGCAGATACCACAAAGTGGACAGGAAAAGTGTGTGGATCTCTTGGTGCGCACACACACAATTTTCTTTCTCCCGTCAGGGGACGAATCCTCTGAAACCCCTCTCTCCTCAATGACACAGTGTTTAGATCTGATTTGTCTATCTTGTGAAGTCCCTTTTGTCAACGCGCACATTCAGGTTCTTCAGGTAAGAAGGCGCTTCACTGGAAGAGCCGGCCAGCGTGAAGATACCGTCAACGTGGAGCTTGAAGTGCGCATCTTTCGTGGATCCTGAATAAGTCGTGAGTATCTCGCCTGGTCTCCCGTTGAGGCTCTTTTCATGACTCAGCTTTATGTTCGGGTCTCTCTTGGCAAACCATGACTCGATCCCCTGTCTCATAATTTTCTCAACAGATCCGAAAGGTATGCCCTTATGCTCTTGCTCAAACTGCTCCGTCAAAGCCTTTCGACACTCCTTGGTCACAGAAGTCAGGTAGACAAACGCCTTCTCAACGAGTCTGCTGCCGGACGATACATCTGTCAAATAGATAACCTTCCATGAAGCAGAGGTGCACGTACTCTTGAAGATTGTCTTTTTTTCCTATCGCAGTCCCCCTACGCATCACACAGGGTGAGAGTTTGCTTACCTCACCCTGCCACTCTTTTTACCCATCTTGCTTGCCATTCTCTTCCGTTTCTTCTGCCATTGTGGTCTAGTCAAATCCACATACCGCCCAATGAATCTAGTCTAGAGGAGAAGAACCTTTCCTGTTTAACTGCAGATAACGGTGATGGTCACTAACTCCAGTGACCAAGGAAAAAGAAACACGAATTAGTTCAGCAGATTAGTGTGTGCGCACCAATAGATCCGACGGCGAACATGATGGGGAAAGAATTCCCCAAACCCCTCTTTTCCACTTTACTGCTTGGAAGCTGCCAGCAGATCGTTTCTTATTAGTCTCTTGACAATTTCCAGCTCATTGTCCCTCTGATCTGCGTAGTCATCGGGGGTGTGATCTACAATCACATCGGGAGCTACTCCTCGGTCCGGGTCGTCGCCAGGAAATTCCAGTATGGCTACCGGAATCAGTGCCTTCAGTCTCGAGTTGGGAAGCTGTAGTACCATCGGGTCGCTCAGGAACCCTATCCTGCCGCCTGTCTCCTGGCCTACAATGGTTCCCATCTTGTTGTGTTTGAAGGCAGCAGCGGTGACGACTCCTGCGGAGAAGGTCTCGCGCGGAAGATGGTCTTGTAGAAGGGAATCGACCAGAGGACCCTGGTATTCTCATTCTGTAGTATCGTAACTGGACCCAGTACCCAACGCGTTCCTTGTAGGTGTCGCTTGCCTTGAAAGAGAAGCGAGACATGATCCTGTATTGTGCATCCATCAAGTGGTCCAGAATGTGCCAGCCCCATTCCCCGTTGCCCCCGGCGCAGCACTCGTTCTGGTCCCAAGCCTTCTTCGTACTGAACCTTGCAGTCTTGATCCTGGCAAACACTTCACTCATAACTCACCCCAACTTCATCAAACCAATCGGCTACTACGGCTACGCAGTCGCAGCGATCAACCTGACCTTGGTTCTAATTAGCATGACACCCCTGATCGAATGGCTTACGGTCTTCACCGCCCTCGCCTACGCAGGACTACTCGCATACAACACGTTCAAACTATATGATCCTCAACTGAGCGATACTGTCCGAGGGTTCTTGAAGTTGCACGTGCGGGAACCAGTTTCCGGAGGCATACTCCTTTCATACAAGTGCACCAGTGAATGCAGGCACTGCATGTACGCTTGCTCTCCCCGCTGGAAAGCCGACTGGATGCCACAGAAAGATCTGGAGAGAATCCTAACTCAGCTCTCAGATAGAATACAGCCAAGCCCTCTCGGACCGAACAGAATCGACATAAACTATGGTCTCCACTTCACCGGCGGAGAACCATTCCTCAATTTCGACCTTCTCGTCAAGGCTGTGGAGATGGCTCACGAACTCAGAATTCCTTCAACATTCGTCGAAACCAATTCCTTCTGGTGCACCAGTGACGAAACTACAAAGGAGAAGCTTACTCGGTTAAGGGACGCGGGACTGCATGGCTTACTAATCAGCGTAAACCCTTTCATAATCGAACAGGTGCCTTTCGAGCGTACGGAAAGAGCTATCAGAGTAGGTCGAGAGTTTTTTGGCGAGAACGCAATAGTGTACCAAGAAGTCTTCTACGAGCGATTCAGAAGCCTTAACCTCAACTGCACTTTCCCCTTCGACGAATATCTGCGAACGAACCCAACCGGCCTTGCCTATGCAGAGTTACTTCCAATGGGTAGAGCGGTTTACAAGCTTGAGCATCTATACACAAAGTACCCTGCAAAACAGTTCTTCGGTGAATCATGTACAGAAGCGTTGGCGAGAGGCTGGCACATTCATGTCGACAACTACTGCAACTACATGACAGGTTATTGCGGAGGAATATCTATGGGAGACGCGAGAGACATCGACTTGATATCCCAAGGAATAGATCTGAGCAAGCGGTCAATTCTCAGTGCGCTAGTAAGGGATTTGAAGCGCCTCTTTGAATTGGGCGTTGAACGATTTGATTACAAGGAACTCAGAGGCGGTTACATCTCAAAATGCCATCTATGCTTGGATGTAAGGAAGCATATCGCGCAGAAGACAAATGAGTTCGAAGAACTTGGACCAAGAGAGTTTTATTATCGCCTCTGACCCGTCTTTCCTGCAGTATTCATTCGAGTTGCTCTGGTTGCAAGGGCACAGATGAAGAAAGGATATAACGGCATCAGAGAATAGCAGTCGTTGGAAGCCACGGATTTGAGCCTCACCATCCCTGGAGATTGGTTCGTCAACCCGAAAGTCCTGGGCGAATTCTACAGGAAGTATAAGGATCATCCGATTGAAGAGATCAGAAAGGTCTCATTCCAGCAAGGGTTAGCTCTTGGTCGTTCTCTGAAAGAGCAACTGGGAATCAAAGGTGATGGCATCGAGGCGATTGCCGCTATTCTGAAGGCGGTCCTCAAGGACGAGCCAACAGCGAAGGTCATGGATGTGAAGGAGGGCAGGGTTCTCCTACGGAATTCAGGTTTCTGCCCACTGATGACAGCCTGCCTCTCCATGAACCTCCCCTGGACATGGCTATGCAGCGCACTGGGCTGGCCATTCTTCCACGGGCTCGGTTCAGCCGTGAACCCCAAGGTGAACCTCACAATGACCAAACGAAGGGAAAAGGGTGACCCCTACTGCGACCACATCTTCCAGATTGGTGAGGGAAAACTGATAATACCCTGAAAGCGTCGGATGGGACCAGCGCATCCTCAAAGGAGGGCATAGAGATGAAGGGTGAAGAACTCCCTAGATGGTTTCCATATTCGGTCTACATCGCAACCTACCAGATCGATCCAGAAAAGGAACCTCAAGATGCCGTTAAGAAACTCTTCAATAGATACGGGGGCACCTACTCCAAAGAGTCCAACAGCTTAGAATTTGGAGCAGGCTCAGTTTCAAGCTATGCAAAAGGCCTATCAGAGAAAGGCTCCCAAGTTTTTCTTCTCGCCGTGGGATCCGCTGAGACAGAGAAAAAGGCCCTCGACTCCATTCCATCGTACGAGCGATATGAAGATCTAGTTGAAGATATGAAGGAGGCTCTTCCGGAAAACTCTGATTCCGCTTACACCTTGAGGTTGGCCTACTCCACGGATGAAAAGGAGGCTGGAGCCCTCCTCCGGCGCTATGTGAGAAATACGGGACGAACTCTCAAAAGCGCGGGCCTTGTCAGAGGCTCCGTGTTGGCGACGCTAGGAGGCCCGAGGGATCTCTCCTCGCCGATGGCTTCAGGGGAGCTTATGATCGTCTCAAACGGAGACGGGTTAAACAAAGGCGTGGACGCTGTCTGGATGCTGTGCTTCGAAGTCTGTTACCTCGCAATCTACACAGGGCAGATGAATCGACTGCACTCCCAACGGGAACTGATGTTCGATCAGACGGACGCTGCGGAGAGGAGCACACAGCTCTGGATTAACGAGATACTCGCAAAGATGCGGCGGCCCATAGAAGAAATCCAACCAAAAGACTTAGAGGAGATTCTGAAAGAGACAACCATACAGTTCTCTCGTCTCTCAACCATGGCCAGCTCGATGAGACGTGACTACGTGAAAGCGCAAGGCCTCTTGCGAGGTATGAGAACCCTGTTGAAAAAGTGGAATGAGAGGCCAATAGATGACGGTATAACGAACTCGTCCGCTGAGATGGACGACCTTGAAAACCTGATGGCCCCGTTCGGAGATTTCACAGAACGGACAGAGGCATTGATGACGCAGCTCAGCACCGTGTTGGACTCTGTAAGGACATATCTCGGAATTCAACAGCAGAAGATGAGCATAACGGAGCAGACCTCCTCAAAGGAGCAACTGGTTCGCCTAGTAAACCTCCAAGAGATCCTCCATAAGCTGGAGGTTCTAATCGTCGCCGTCTACCTGACAGAGATGGCAAGGATCGTATTCGAAACCCTGCTGCATGAGTCGGCAAACCTAGCAACAGCCGCCTTCATCCCTGTCGCCTTGCTCACCTCCGTCTTCATAAGTAGAATACTCCACAAGAAGCACTGATCAAAACCGCTGCAAGTCTAGGCTCTAACTTGAAGAATGGTTTGCCTAAACTGGCATTGCTCAGCTTCTTGTAAGCTGCTCGACGATGTCCATAGCTTCCTTTAGATCCTTAGCGACGGCATCTAGAACCGTGCTGTCTCGGTTTTTCATTTCTCTATCCAATAGGACTGTATGCATACCGAGTTTTCTCGGAAGCAGGATATCATATTGAAGGTCGTCTCCAATGACAACAGTTTCTTGGGGCTTTACACCTAGGGTTTCCAAGATCCTTCTGTACATTTTGGGATTTGACTTATCGCATCTCGTCTCATAGCCTGTGCAGATAAAGTCGAAATATCCTTTGATCGGTTCTATTGCCGTTTCAAATTTGAAACGCGCGATTGTTGTTGCTGTCGCGGTTCGAAACCTATGACTCTTTGCCCTAACAACAGCCTCGGCAGCGTCTGGATACAATGCGCATTCGGTCCTGCCAAAGAGCTCCGCAAGCCCTTCCAAAGTTTTCTCGTCGACCTTCACGTTCAACCTCCATAACATACGCTTCAAGAAGGAGCGCCAGCTCGAATAACCATACTTCGGATAGTCTATGAAGGCTACGAACGCGTGTGCTGCCTTGAGCTGCTGCGGAGAAACCTCGTAACCGTGAGTGAGAAGGTAATCTGACGCCTCTTCGTCGGAAACCCAGTTTTGAACGCGAATAAGCGTCTTGTGAACATCGAATATCACAGCCTCAACTCGCATCGTCATAATCTCCCTAACTGAGTCGACTATTTCTTCTGGAAGATCTCTATCCAAATTCCGTCAGGATCTGCTATGTATGTCCACCGCGAGTTCTTCGACTCCCTAACATAGGATATCGGCTCAATTCCTTTCTGCTTCAGTTCCGACAGCGCTTTATCAAGATCTGCAACTTGGAAAGCTACGTGATCGAGTTCATCGCCTGACCGATATTGCTGATCTGCATACCAGTTGATCTCAAGCCAATGGTCCGCCCCATCAGATTTGACAATGGCTAGCTCACCCTTCGTCTCTGGAACCTTGATTTGAGTCACCAATCTCATTCCCAGAACATTCAAGTAGAAATCCAAGGCCCGGTCAAGGTCGGTGACCTGTATAGCAGTGTATCGCAGAGTGAACTTCACCGCCAACCGCAAGCCCCCCAATCGAGATGTCAAGCCTCTTTCTTATTAGACTGGCTTCTCTGCCCTTGACTATATCCTCACTGTGATGGTGATCAATGGAACAACCGTCATTCCTTTGCTGCTTTTCTCAGGTCAAAGATTACTGCGATAGGAAGGACATAGATCAAACCGACGAGGCAAGACGCGAGGAGACTGAAAGAAAGAACCCCTATCTCTGCACCAACTGGAAAACTGTTGAAGGCTATGGAGGTCAAGCGTAGCGCAGATATCAGCGGATAGATTATGATCCGAATCATCAATGCCATCCACGGTCGTTCGGCAACAAATACAGCCACGCTTGGACTAAACGAATAGTAAGCTGCGTTGAAGGCCGTCATGAACATTCTCCCGCCAAAGGTTGACATGACCCTCCCGTCCCGAAGCTGTCTGAGAAATTGGATTTCAGGTGAGAGCTCTGAGCCATAGGCAGCAGCAGCTATGACACAGCGGATAGACGGGAGCCTCCATGTAGCGACAGAAGTGGCCGATGTGCTTACGGTTTGGGTAGCCTGATGCGTAGTCGATTCAGTGGTGGTCTGAAGCTGTGCAGAGCTTGTTTCCGAGAGCTTCGTGGAAGTTGAAGAAGCGGTCTCCGAAGTTGTGAGAATGCCCGTGGATCTTGTGGAACTAGAAGTTTCTGTCGTTCTGGTCGTTGCCGCGATTTGAGTGATTGTGGTGGGTGTAGTAACGGTAGTTGAAGCGATGCTTGTGGAAGTAGATGTGGCGGCAATAGTGGTTCTTGATGTTGTTGTCTGAGTCGGCGAGATCACGTTAAGGGTGGGTGAAAGTATCTTTGTCTGGCCTCCTCCCCTCACAGCGATATCGAAGGGGTAGATGCCTGCAGGTGTTGATGTCGTGTTGACAGTTAATACAGTATCAAACGGAGTCGTCCCCGAGGACTTCGCCAAGTTCCAAGCAAGTGGAGGCTTCAGGTTCATAACCTCAATGGAGACTCCTGTGGAAACGGTCGATTCGACATGTATTATGAAACTTGCTGTCTCCCCGCTTCGAGCTGTTGCAGTGATCGGGTTGACGTTTGCTGAAAGCGTGATCTGCTGATCGCGAGCATGATAGGCGAAAACCTCCACGTATATTGTTGAGAAGACTGACTGAAAAGTTCCTTCAGTAATGCCGATGCCGACCTCATTAACGTCAGACGCAAGCAGGTTTTCTTGATGACCTTCACTGTTCATGAAGCCTTGATGGGCTGCTGTTGCTCTGGCTGAACCAGATATGAGCGCAATGTTCTCACGAATAGCGATCTGGCCATGATAGCCGTCATAGTATCCTGAGCGCCTTATCCTATCCCAGAGCGTTGAGCCGTCAACCTGCGAGACATGGCTCAGAAAGCCATGCTCCATCATCTCTCTACTATAGTTCTTGGCAACCTGAAAAAGCAAAGGATGCAAACTCAGCGTGGCAATGTTCCTCGAAGTCCTTTCCTGATTGATCAGACGTAGAAGTTGCGCTTCCTCACCTGCAACATCGCCAATCACAATCGGACAAGGCAGTGTGACCGCTAAAACAAGCCCGAAGAGAAAGACGAAGAGTAGTGCTGACCGCCTGATCGTTCGCATGAACTCCAAACTCACAAATCTACATGCTGCTAGACCAGAGAATTGTGGAGTCTATGCTTCAACAATTGGAATATATGGGTTCGATCACATCGATGCAATGATTGGGCCAGTCGAAACGTCAACTTCATCAATTTTGCGCTTGTACGGCCATTGTTCTTGATCTGTTCAGAAAGAGATTGCAAAGGCATTACATGTGCTTACTCATATATATGGCAGGAAACAGTGTTATCCAACAAACCAGATTGAGTTGAAAAGGTTTGGACGTAAGTCAAATCATAGGAGACTCTTTCGAGTATGCGAAGAAGCTCTTCAGCGACTTGGGCAGACTCGTCATACTTGTAGTCTTGAACATCATACCGATAGTGAACTTAATCGTGCTGGGATACCAGACTCGGGTCATCAAGGAAACACCAGCGTCTCGTGAACCTCCGCCTCTAAGAGACTACGGCGACCTCTTCATTCAGGGCTTGAAGGTGATGATCGCTGTCTTCCTATACATGTTTGTCCCGATAATCCTGATAATTCTGGGAGCTTTTGGCCTCTTCATGCCGACGATCAGAATTCCACTCCTGTTCCCGGTAGCGATGGGAATCGGACTACTGGCCGTCGGCATACTGTTGGCATTCTGCATCGCAATAATCGCGGCCATGGCGATCGTCCATATGGTGAAGAACAACAGCTTCGGCAAAGCCTTTGCAGTCAGTGAGATTCTGCAAATAATCGGCAGGATAGGCTGGGGCAAGTACATCATCTGGCTCATCATAGTGTCCGCGATCTCGTTAGCTGTAGGGGCTATCAATAGCATTCCCTTGATCGGCTGGATACTGTCCCTGATAGTATCACCAGTTCTCGGAGTATTCACCATGAGGTCTGCTGCCCTACTCTACAGCGAAGCAGTTCCAACCACTGCGGCTCCACCAACACCACCCCCCGTAGGCGTACCTTCAACCGTGAAATTCTGTCCTCACTGCGGTACACAGATGCCTACCCAAACAAGCTTCTGCCCGAATTGCGGCGCAAAACAATAGCTACCCCCTCACCGGTACCAATCCAGCGCACTACCCACCATCTCTACTATGCAACCTGCACAACTCAGACGAATCCAACTCCCACGGTCTCCTTTCACCCAAGACCAAGCGACGGGCCCATAGGAGTGGAAAGGGGTCGCTAAGTTTCGGTTAGCTTCCTGAAAAGTGCCCGCAACGGTGTCAGCCAGCCCCCCCTAGGTATTTTTCACAAGATATTCGTGAATTGCTTCACGTATGATGAATTCGTTGGAACACAAGCATAGGCGCAAAAACCAATTCTTCTAGAGTTTCTTCAGCAATCCCTTAGGTGATCCAGAATTGACGAGCGTTCGCGTCGCCGCTCTAGCGCCATCCTCAGCCTTCCGAATGCTTTCTGCCCCACATATTACAATTGCATCAGATTCCTTCGGGTTGAAGATTTCCAGTATCTTTCGCGCAGTATCCTCCCAACCTTTTGCCGCGAACTTCGACATCGGAGGCGCATATAGGAGTCCACTCTTAAAGAGAAGTGTTACGGCTCCAACAGCACCGGCTCTAACAGCAGCGTCTCTCTGCTCGATCCCACTCCTGACTCTATGTCCCCCGTTCCTGACGAGGATTCCGAAATTGTGAGGACCGACCGTTATTGAACTCCTAGGAACGACGGCTCCTCTTGGGAAATTTCGCTGCAGCTCTCCTAGGATCGATAAACCGTCTCTCGTAAGCTGTATGCCCCGTTTGGTGGAGGTAGCCAAGCCCCCATCCGTCAAGCGATTGATGAGAGTCCGTGTCGACCCTTCTCCGAGAGCGAGCTCTCTTGAGAGTTTAGCTCTTCCTATGGCTTTCCAACCGATGATTTCAACCGCCTTGGTGAGATGAAGCTCAGTGAACGTAGAGGGAGGGCCAGGCGCCTTTTCCATGGCAAGTCGTCTCAATACTGTCAGAGCTTTCAACGGTTTCCCTCGTTAACTCTAGATACTAACGAGTGATAAGAGCTTAGGAAGGTCGCGGTTGCCTCTATCTGCTGATCGGAGACTAAATTGGGTATGCGCCACATGTTCTGCAGTGGGATACTCCCTCACGAACGTTTGAGTTGCATATAGGACAGGATTTGGCGCTCGGGTCCTCTGCACATGGTACGCCAACCGCCGCCCTATAAGCCTCGTAATAGAACAGCTGCTCTTTGTCCATGAGAGCTACCCTATCCTCTTCAAGATACTTCATTCTTTCGCGGTTAAACTCCTCATCGGAAATTTCGATGTCAAAGATTTTGGGTAGGATCGTGGTTCCAGTTCCGCACTCGATAGGTGTCTTTACTCTCCACACAACGTTCCTAGGCAAGACTTCTTCGAAGGCCTTTCTTAAGATCCACTTACCATGCCTCTGACCCTTCACACCACGGACCAAATATCGAGGACTCAACTTCATCGCAAAGGCCTTTACTTCAGGATCGAGAAAGGGAAGCTTGACTTCTACCCTAAGGGCCTTCCCTAACGCAACAGACGAGAATCCCATGACACGCCACATCTTCTCCAACTCCAATCGCACCTGTTCCTCACTGTAATCAAAGAAGAAACTGTACCCAGCGAAGAGCTCATCGCATCCATCGCCTGTCATCACAGCTGTCAAGTTATTCTTTTTCACCTGTTTCAGAGCGATAAAGATCGCTAGGTCGTTCCGTATCTCCATAGGATCAAACGTGTGTATCGCTTCAATAACCTGCGGAATGGCTTGGAAGACTTCTTCTCGACTAAAGAGGTGAACACTATGCTCCAGCTTTAGATGCTTTGCCAGTCGTCCCGCATACCAAAGGTCGGGTGCCTCCGCCTCGTCGAAGGCAACCGTGAACCCCTTCAGCGAAACGTATCTCGAACCTATTGAAGCAAGAATGCTCGTGTCTAAGCCGCCTGAGAGAAGTATGGCAGACGCCAAGTTCCTCGTCACGGCCCTCTCCAACAACTGCTGGAGTTCTAGGCAGATCTCTTTGACGCCCGTCACATTCCTCACGAGGTCCGATTCCTTGGGATGCAACTTTCCCCCTATACCGTCTTACGTTGCAACGAGAGGCGGTGAACCCTCAGGAGAAACGTGGAGTTTTTCTTCTCTTCACTCGATTCTTCGATTCCAATAGCTTCTTTGAATGTCGGCCCGTCGAGGACCATTGTGTGATACTCACCGCTTTCTCCACAAAGATCTATGCCAAATTTCCTGTGAAGATAACCTAGCTCTTCTAAACATTCCCTATCAAGTTGACGGCCAAGCCATTTCTCGTTGAACCAAGGTTCCTTCACGCAAGTGAAGACCGCCTTGAAGCCCTCTGAGACAACTTCACCCAATAGTTGGGCAGCACTAGTTCCCCAGAGCGGCATAATCGGGATTACTGGTAGCCCACTGCACACATTCTCCATCCATCGCCTATGATCATCAATCCAAATGTCTCCAGTCACTATACCTTCAATTCCCTCTTCCCTCGCGAAATTCGCTATGGTCTCTCTATAGCCCTCCATGTAGGGCTCTCTCACCTTGAAGGTCAAATGCCTTATCCCCAAAGCCTCGGACTGAAGCGACATAATCGAGATGGGGTGGCATAGACTTGGCCAATCATTCAGAATGAATGTGAGGAGAAGAGCCACCTCGTGGCCTTGAGCCACAGCTTTGTGATAGGCGAGGCATGATTCCTTCCCTCCACTCCACGAGGCCGCAACCTTCACCTAGCGCACCTGGTCGGAAAACTCGATTACAGTTTGCTACCGCTGCGAATGCTTGAGTAATTCACGTCGCTGTTTGTCTGAGGGAATGAGATCATGGATTATTCGTATAACTCTGGGTCCAAGGGTTGAGAATAGCACTACATTATTGATGAGTGCCGAGGCGAGTGACTTCGTGCCTGCAACTAGTGCGACTGCCACCGGAATTCCAAAGGATAATGCAAACCAGAGGTTCTGCAGAAATTCGCTTGCGAATGTAACAAGAACCGCGGATCCAATCATTACTTTTCGCGACGGATTCACTCTCAATATGCTAAGTAGGCCGCCGACGAGGCCCACGATGCCGATTATTGCAGATATGAATGGTGTCCAAGGGCCTGGAACCATAAACAAATCCGAAACGACAATCGTAAGCATACCTGTCACGAAACCGCACACCGGCCCAAAAACGATGCCACTGACAAACGCCAGAGTTTCCGTAAGCCCCACCTTGATCAGCACGCCATAAACCACAGTCGGCGACATCAGAGCGACTCTTCCAAGAACAATCCTCACAGCTGCACCAAGAGCAACCAGTGCTGATATCGTAGCAACCGTTTTCGCATCGCCTCTCAGCGTCCACCGCCTCAAGGCATATTGGATGGATCATCCAACCATATAACGATGATAAGCTTGCGTGGAACCGGAGTCTCAGACACAACGGACGACCAGAACCTTCCCCTGCTAGAATACTTGGAAGGACTGGGCATCCAATTCAATCAACTGATCGATTCAGCAATGGAGCTTTTTGTTCCACACCCCGGTGTTGAAAACAGACAGAAAGCCGAAGAGGCGTTGGCGAGAGAGTTGAAGGACGCCCTCTCTGACGTCAATGTTGCATGCCTGATTGTCGCCTGTGTTCGCGCTGAAGAAGATGCAGCGCGTGGTCTCGTCCCGGGCTTGACCAAGGAAAGGTTTCTGGGGCGACCAGGACTTGTCGCTGACGAGTTGCTAGGAATGACTTTGGCAAGCTATATCGCGGGAGCAAGAGGTGTCTTCGAGTTCATACGGTTCGACCAGAGCAAACCTGGCATCCTGAAGAAACTTGGACCCATAATCAATGATGCGATCGGTGGTCTGATCGCAGGCTGCTCGTCGAACATGTACACCAACGCGTTGAGACAAAGCCAGAGATGATTCGAATGGCGATACTCCCTGTTCTAAGGGGTCTCGTTTCCTTTCTTACTATACTTCCAGTCGGGAAGTGCGCAGGGAGGACATGCGCAGAATGTGACGACTGCTTCGCTCAAGCCCGTAACCACATGTATCTATTCCCCTTGGTTGGAGGATTCATCGGTCTTCTGGCCGGCCTGTTCGGATGGGCCCTCCTTCACGTTCTGCCGAGTCCGATCGTAGGAATCTTGACTCTGGGCCTCCTTCTCCTCATAACGGGCGTTCACCACACAGACGGACTCCTCGACTTTGGAGACGGAGTAATGTCTCTAGGCACCCCCGAACAGAAGATCGAAGTAATGCACGATAAACAAACAGGTGCCGCAGGCCTAGCGCTAGGGCTAATAACGTTGGCAACAACAGCTCTTGCCGTAGCTGAACTGGGAACAGGCATCATAATCCAAGCTCTAATCTCATCAGAGATCTCGGCCAAACTTGCCATGGTAGTATGCGCTTGGCTCGGCAGGTCAGCGCACCCAGGCCTTGGAAAGCGATTTGTTGACGCCATGCATGGACACTGGCGAAATCTTCGTATGATATCGGCTCTAGCAATTTCTCTAGTCAGCGCAACCTCTCTGCTCTGGATCACAGGAATTACTGCTCTGGTTGCGGGTATTGCAACAGCTCTCACAGTCATTTGGATCGCACATAGAAATTTCGGAGGGATAACAGGGGATGTCTTGGGAGCCAGCAATGACTTGGCGCGCGCGGCCTCACTAGTGAGTGTTCTGGCGGCGGTCAGATGGGTGTAGTTGCCCTAGTTATGGCCGGTGGAAGGGGGACACGCATGGGCGGGTCAGAGGAGAAACCGTTGGTGAAGATTCGAGGCAAGCCCATGATCGACTACGTCTTGGACGCCGTGAAGAACGCTGCGGGGATCGATCGAATCATAGTCACGGTAAGCAAGCACACACCGCATACCGCGAGAAGGGCAAAGGAGCTCGCCTTTGAGACCTTTGAGACGCTCGGTCTCGATTTTGTCTCGGACATGAGACAAGCCATAAAAGATCTTGGACTGGGTGAGGTGTTGATAGTTTCTGCTGACCTTCCCCTGATCTCCAGCGAGTTCATCGAGGGCGTTCTGAGAAGGTACGAGCAGTGCGGAAAACCCTGCCTTTCCGTCATGGTTACCGAAGAACTTTATGACAAAACGGGCCTGAGAGCAGATCTTGGAGGCCGTCTAACACCTACAGGAATAAATGTGATTGATGGAGAGAAAATCGACGAACCTGAGCTAGAGCAAGAGAACTTCACTACAACGGCTGTAGAGATTGCTGTGAATGTCAACACTCCTGAAGATTTACACAAGGCGGAACTCTTGCTTGGTCAGGTTGACGGCCCAAGGCGTCGCCTAGATTCGTGAGTGGGGGTAAGGTCCACTTTATGGACAAATCTCAAAGGACAACTATTCGGAAAATGTCCAAGACCTATAGAGTCGCTCGCATCTCAATATTCTCTGCTCTATGTGTCATCGGCTCATTCATTCATCCTCCCAGCCCTATTCAGACGGTAGCATTCGACTCCTCCCCAGGTTTCTTCGCGGCACTGTACTTCGGTGCTATCGACGGACTTCTCGTGACGGGGATAGGACATATGATCACATCTATCGTGAACGGGTTGCCGCTCGGCATCCTTCATCTTCCGATAGCGTTAGGAATGGCTTCGGCTGGATGGGCTATGGGTCTCGTCAATAATATCAACTATAGATGGGGCTTCATCCCCGCTGCGATCTGCGGTATAGCCATCAATTCTGCGCTGTTTGTAATGGCGATCCCTGCATTAGGCTGGGCTGCAGCGATCGCGTTTGCCCCTTTCCTACTACTCGCATCCACTATGAACGGCGCTGTTGCAACCTTAGCATATGTGAGCGTAAGAGGGAGGTTGAGAATCTGAGGGAAGAACAGTTCAGAGTCACTCGCATCAAAACGCTCAGAGATGTCCTCATCTTCGCATTTGACAAACATCGCACCATGGTTGTTGGCTGCGACTCTTCCGGAGGGATAGGCCCGAAGCCCATGGACGTAGTTAAGGTGGACGCGCATACCCTGGGAAGGTTTACCGCCCGCGTTGCCTTGATGGAGGTCCTGTCAACCGGAGCCAGACCTGTCTGCTTAGTCAACACTCTCTGCGTCGAGCCTAAACCAACAGGGTTCGAAGTAGTTCAGGGCATAAAAGAAGAGATAGGGCAGGCTGGGCTGGGTTCGAAGTTTGTCATTACCGGAAGTTCGGAAAAGAACATTCCAGTCCGACAGACAGGCCTCGGCGTAACCGTCATCGGAATAGCCACGAGAAACAGGTTGAGGATAGGATGCTCAAAGAAGAAGAATATTGTAGTATCAATTGGAATTCCACTTGTCGGAAGCGAGGTTATTTCCGGCGAGAGAAAAGGGCTGGTCGCAAACATTAGGGACCTTCTCAAACTCCTCAACCTAGATTCTGTCCACGAAGTTATCCCCATAGGATCTCACGGCATCCTACATGAGGCCAAAACAATCGCCAAGGAATCTCATCTGAAGTTGCAGTTAGCGCAGCGACTAGGAGTGGATGTGCGAAAATCTGCGGGTCCGGCCACAGTGATTCTCGCGACGCTACCGAAGTGTCAACTCCCCAAGGTGCACAATGAGATAAGCAAACCCATCAACATGATTGGGCGACTCCTCTAAATGATTAGATGATTGGTTCAGTGACGTGAGGTATTTTGTTCTAGCAATTTGCACTCCTAACGTGAAAAGCCACTTGCAATCACTCAAACTGTAAGCTAAAGAAGTGTTGCCGAACTTCAAGGAAACAATAGAATGACTCTGAGAAGGAGTCGGTTCTTTCAGAGAAGCTCTGGAAATCATCAGTTACCTGGAGTCAGACTGAACTTCAGCTGGCATTAATGGATATTTGACTTGCACGACGCACAATTAGTCAATTTGATTTTTGACGCCACACCTTATACCATTGAGCCAAGGTGTTCTGTCGCCTCTGGTCTGCAGACTTCGGGTAGAAAACGGGATAGTTTTCGTCCTTCATGATCTCCTCAGGTGCCTTCCCTGCACGAGTCATTGCGATCATCTTGTTCCTTACAGTCTCGATAAAATCAATGTAGGCCTGAACCTCACGCTTGTCGCATATCGGACCGTGCCCCGGAATAATCGTTCTTACAGGCATTTTCATGATATCCATGAGCGCCTGCAGCCATTCGTCCGGATCCGCTGTAGGATCTCCTCCATAGGGAAATGTCTGAGAGAAGATAATGTCTCCAGAGAAGAGGACTTGCTCATTTGGAAAATAGACAATGCTTGAGTCTCTCGTGTGGCCGCCGACATGCTTCATCATTATTTCCAAGTTGTTCTCAGCAATCTTGAATTCATTGTCGAAGACTCTGGTCGGAAGGGTAATCTGAACGCCCTCAAGCCTTGAAGCCCTCTCTGGATCAGTCTTCCTCAGCTCCGATATCTGCTTCTCCAAGCTCTCTTTCGACCATGTCGTCGAGAGAAGTTCCTGCATTCGCTCCCTCAAGGATCTATGAGCCACGATCTCACAATCCCGGAAAACTTCATTTCCGAAGACGTGGTCGCTGTGCGAATGCGTCAAGAGCAGGAAACGGATCTTCTTTGACGTAACGCGTTCGATCTCTCGCCTGAGTTCCTTGGCATGTTTCAAATACTGAGAATCAACAACGACGACCTGATCAGGCAGTATAATCGCTCCCGCGTTTCCGGCACCCACAGGGTTCGTATCTGCGTATATTCGATCCGTTACCTTTTCGAGAGTCAGCGATCTCACCTATGATCAACAATATCTCTCGCTTGATATTTATAGCTCAGAGGAAATACGTCGGTTCCCTTTATGTGGACAACTGAATTCATTGACTGAAGAATTACAGTCATTGCGGGCAAGCGGCCATGTTATCACGGAATAATGTCTCTATCGACGATCTCTATGATCTCTGCAAGTGAATTGACGCTATAATCTGTAGGGCAGTCGGGCGGGAGCAAGATGTGAGGCCAGCCTCTTTTGACTATGATTGACTTGATCCCGGCGTTCTTGGCTGCTTCTGAGTCGATTCTTGTGTCACCCACGAAGAACTTGGCTCTATTCTGAAGCCGTTGGAGCGCGAGAAGAATACCTTGAGGATCGGGTTTCAGTTGCGCTACATCGTTTCGCGTGACTACTACATCGAAGTACTTAGACAGTCTGTGCTTAGTGAAGATCGCTTCAGCGGCCTGCCTTGAGGTATTCGTGACAATAGCCATGTGAATCCCTTGTTCCCTGAGCGTCCCGAGCACCGACATAGTGTCAGGAAAAAGGGCTGACTCCTTGGCCCACTTGAGCTCATATCCTAACAGGAATTGGTTCAATTGCCGTTCCAACTTGAGCCTCTCCCGCTCAGAAAGGATCTCATTTGCATATTGGATGGCCTTGTTCCGCATTAGAGTAGACGCCTCAATCCCAGCAAAAGTTTCCACAGGAATCCCAAGTTCAATCAGCTTCTTGCGTGTCTGCTGTCTGAAATCGAGTATGACATCCTCTTTCATCTCGACGGTTCGCACCAAGGTCCCTTCCAAGTCGAAGATGACGGAAACCATTGTTCTCTACCTTGTAGGCATACGCAGTTCAGAGAGTTTTCACAGTGCCGGGTACTAGTCGCGCGTAGGCTAGATAACGTCTTCCGATCCAGGATCTTGCAGGGAGCTATTTGGTTAAGAAAGGCTTATGGCGTCATTCGGTAACTCATTCCCGTAATCACAAGCTTTGAAGATGAGGAACAAGCTTGATAGTTATTCCGGGTCCGGCATCTACGGAACTGGGACGTAGGATCGCCGAACTATTGCAGGCGAAGATTGCACCAGTCGAGTTCAAGCGTTTTCCAGACGGAGAATCCCGTATCCGATTTGAAGACAGCATCGAAAACGAAGAAGTGCTCATTGTTCAAACAACCGGTCCACCTCAGAACGAGAATCTTGTTCACCTTCTGCTCATGGCAGACAACGCCAAAGACATGGGAGCCAAGTCAATTGTTGTGGCTGTCCCTTACTTCGCTTATGCCCGCCAGGACAAGCGCTTCAGGCCAGGCGAAGTCTTCAGCGTAAAGACCATAGTAGAGCTGCTCAAAGTATGTGGCGTGAATGGGATAGTCACCGTCAACTCGCATAACCCAGCTGTCCTTGGACAGTTGGGGTTGCCGATTGAGGATTTGTCTGCAATTGGTCTGCTTGCACAGCATTTCAAGGAACAGGGCTTAGGAAACGTGTTCTCGCTCTCGCTGGGAAAGAAAGGGCTGAGCACAGCAGTTGAGGCAAACAATGTACTGAAAGGTGAGTACGGATGCGTTTCTACCGAGCGAGATCACATAACAGGGGACGTAACAATCGAGAGCAAGCCTCTACCCGTGAAGAATAGAGACGTTGTGATCTTTGACGACATCATAAGCAGCGGGAAATCCATGATCAAGGCGATTGAGTGGGTCAAGCAGCAGAACGCCAGAAAGATCTACGTCGCCTGTGTCCATCCTCTTCTCACAGGAGATGCCAAAGAAGACATCTTGAAAAGCGGCGCCGAGACGATCGTAGGTACAGATACTGTATCCAGTCCCATCAGTGTCGTCTCCGTGGCGCCACTCATAGCAGAGGCCATTATGAAACGTGGGCCCTCTCTTCGTTGAGAACAGCAATCTGAGATGCGCCAACTCTTCAAAGAAGGATAGATTCGTGTGGTAATTCGAACCACCCAATCCAATTTTTCGTGAAATCCGTAAGCGCAGGGGATAATGTCACAGAGTGAAAGATTCTTGAACTCATAAGCCGACTAGTCTATTGTCATCGAAGAACCGGGGAAATCGGAGTGCTCACGCATACATCTGTCTTGAGCTTTATCGGAAACACGCCCATGCTGAAGCTGGATCTGAAATTCCAG
>CAYQCQ010000003.1:0-39425 GCA_964416035.1 uncultured Candidatus Bathyarchaeia archaeon | reverse complement strand
CATCGATGCTCCTCCTATCCAGCTTACAGAGATCAGCCATCTCTGGCCTGGGAGAAAGGATGAGAGGACCCCGACGACTGACCCCGCCAAGACCACGACGCCTAGGTAAGTCGTCCATCGTGCCTCGGATTTGGCTGTCGCCAGGATTATCCATGCAAAGGCGTTGCCGGAGACGACCCAAGCCACACCAGTCCAAGTAGGGTGACATGAGAACTACTGAGGGCAGTTCAAGGGTGCGTGCAATGAAACACGCGGAGAAGAATATGTGTAACCTTGGGAAGCAGAAGAGAGCCAGCGGCGACAACGCTTTCCAAGAGCGCTTGTTGGATGCTGCTCGGTTCAATGGAATTGAGGACGCCTCCGACATTGGCATGGTCAACCTCTCCGCAACCACCTTCTCCAATAGGAGAATCCCAGCGAGGCTGTATAAGGGCGGGCACGTGCTGTCGGAATGGGTGTACTGGACCAAGCGCATAGCGAAATATCAGAGCGTACTGAAGAAGACGAACGGCAGGTACAAGTCGAAAGGGCTTTCAAAGCTCTACGCAATCCGCCGCATAAGAACACGCCACACCTTACCGGCATCATCATGAAACACATGGTTCAGGTTTTCATATCAAGCGTTGCCGGCGTTGCGAAGATATCGAGATAGAATAGGTCTAACCCAATAAGGGGCAGGTTCCTATTTCAGACGATGCCTCGTCCGGTTTTAGGACCTCTTGTTTAGCGCCATTAGGGACCAAAGGCCTCGTCAATCTTATTAGAGAGACGTGTGCAAACGAGGATGCGGGTGCGACATCGCATGAACAGACCGTGCTTACGCTTGATTCTAGTTGTTGTTGGCCTGATGTCAGTAGTTTGGTTTGAGCAGCTTCAACCTCAGCCGGCATATCAACAATCAGTGAAGACATCCACGACATATAGCACCGAGGTTCTTACAGTTCCTACGACTCAGATCTTCACAATAACTAGAACGAAGGTCTCGACAATCATATACCCGCCCCCACCGAATTTGGCGGTAAAATGCGAATATAGGAGATGGATTTTTACAGGAACTACACAGCTTATCCAAGTGGACATATGGGGAAACGCTACGAATCGATCAGAGCTTCTCCTCCAGCAAGTCAAGCTGAAGTTCCTAGTAATAGAGGGTGACAAATCAGAGCTGTGCACACACATGATACCCTCTTTGGGCGCAGGTCAGACGCACTCCTTTTACTTTGATTTTACGCCCACTAAACAGTTCGACTACCGCTATACTTATGTTCGATATTCGGAGTTCGATTACGAACTCGGTGGAGCGATACAAACGACCACCATTCTGCGGACGAGTATGATATTCGAAACAAGCAAACTTGTCAAGGATACTGCGTTGACCACAGTCCACACGATCCTGTCAACATATACAGAACCTAGTCTTTCGTTACTAGGAGGCTTATACCTGATTGTGACCGCGATTGTCGTCGCTGCCATAGCTGCAGTAGCAGTGGTTGCTCTGAGAAGGAAGAGTACTAGACAGGCGTCAACAGCTTCAAGGATCATTCAACCTGAAACAACTGCTCGCCTAGACCAGACAGGGAAGACATGTCCAAAATGTAGTAGTACGAATGATCTAGGGGCGACGTTCTGTGTTAGCTGCGGATACAAGTTCCAGTAGCGACGTAATGCAGATGGTTCGAGAATTCCTAGCTTTTTCTACCATACGACTGCGATTTCCTTGACCTTGACATAGTCCAACTTGAAGAAGGCCGCTAGATAGTCCTCGAACGTTCCATCATAGTTTCTGTCGTTCTGCGGTTCAATCCATACCCATGAGCCATCAGATAGATAGGCACCGTTAAGGGCGTAGCCAAAACCTCGTCCGTGGGCTTCGTAATTGACTGAGACAAAGCTAATGTCATAGCCTGCGTGGGCCGCGTTTCATTTCAAGTCCTGCCGCGAAGTCAATGCATACGTAGCTGTATCTCTTGTGGCCTTTCTTGTCTGTCTGGTCAAGCTTGAAGAACGATTCAAGTCCTGCCAAGGTTGGCCTACTAAGCTTGTAAGTTGTCTGCTCCGACTCTAGAAAACTGGCCTTGACCGCCAAAGATTGAGATGGAGAAGGATTGGAGAGAATTGTTTGCCCTAGAAACCGACCAAGAAGAACGTGAGCCGGAGGTCCATGAGCCGGGAGAATGCAACATGAGTTGCTTGATGGCGAGGGAGATCAAATACACCTGTAGGCGTGGAGGCGCTAACCACGGGGTCCTAGTGAAGCAGGATCTAGCATGGCTGGACGAGTGCACCGCTGAAGACAAAGGCCGAAACATCCTCTCTTTGGAGACAATGCCTATGACTCCTCTGGGGGTGCGAAGCTAGACGAACGACTATGCGATAGGTGTGACCGAGGCGCTTTCCCAGGTCCTCCTAGTAATCGAGGGGGCCGCAATCAAGCGCCAAAGCGTAGGCAAAGTGGCTGATAGAATCAAAGAGGCATGCAACGAACTGCTGAGATCCACAGCCATAGACTTCCCGCACAGGATCAGGGTATAGACAGGGACCCTAATGAGTCGGCAAACCTCTCCCCTTCTTTTTCCTATTTGTTTGCATCAGTGAATCTACGTTGTGAATCTGGTCAACTTCAAAACGCATATCCGAGATCGCTCTTGCACAGTGCCTTATTCCACGAAGAGACTGCAACAGACAAGAAAGCTGACTCTTCAACATAACAGTGGCTTTGCTCAGAAACAGTGGATTCTCCCATAAGTCTGTTTGTCGTGCCGCAAGGTATGCATACGTATTGTACAGGAAGTTGGGATGACAAAACTCACACAGAAGACCATAAGTATCTCGCGCTGTGGGGTATCGTTGCTCCAGCTCGGCAAGCATTTCGCTAATGGGTACTGGCCTTTCGGTACTTTGGCTCCCCCAGGGTAGCTCTACTGGGTATCTTGCACGAGCAAAGAGCTTGTCAGCAATCTTAGAGAATCTTACTTCATCTCTAGAGATGCGAAACTATCGAACGGCTCTTTCAGCAAAGCGCGCCCCAGCCCATAGTTCGAATATTACACGTGTCAGCGAGAAGGCTGGTGAAAGAATTCCCTTCTTGAAGAGAAGAACAAATCCTAGCCTGCTGTCCGTAGTCTTGAGAATGCAGTTAAAAAAACACATACATGATAACTCTGTTCAAGGACCTCTTGGTTGAAGTGGTTTCCTCAAACATATGACCCACAAGGAGACCAAACCTTGAGGCCTCTGGCCTGTGCCGATCACAGCATCACTCGTAGCCCTTTGATAAGTGCGTCTGCGTCAGGGCCTATGCTATACTGCGTCTGCTCAAGTGCCACGACGCCTGTGAGTTTGCTTTTCGAGGCGTTCGATTAGGGAAGGTGCTGCTCGAAACTGTTCCATTCAGGAGCGGAAACCATCCGCGCGCGCCCTGGCCTCCCAAAGCTACACAGCGAGAAACGCCTTTAGAGAATAGAGCTGCAATTATGCAACTACCTACCGAACCCACGATCCACCGGACAGGCCCCGAAGTGTCCACTGACAATGTATCAGGCGAGGTCAAGCAAGTTTTCGCCATTATGCATCACGGTAACCAGCGTAGGACTTAACAACTAGACCATAACCTCTTCTAGATCCTCAGCCACCAAATGGTGCAAGGGAGAGCCGCGAACATTTCGGAGATATGCCAGACTTGATCGGGATTGTGAGCTGGGGCCTCCTAGGCGTCTTCGTGTCCTCCTGCCTACTGTACCTCATTCCTTTCATGGGGCCCTCAACCATGATCTACGCAGGAACCATCGCAATCATCTATTCCGACTATCCGCCAGCGTTGGTAGGGATCATTGTCGCCGCCGGAGCATCTATCGCAAAGGCAATCCATTACTACATAAGCTACTTCGCACGTAGAGCCCTCAGCGACAAAAGCATCAGCAGACTACAAGGGTACAGTGAGAGATGGGGACGATGGAAGTCGGTTGCAACATTCGTATCCTCTGCGTCACCCATACCAGATGAGCCAGTGCTAATCTCGCTCGCCCTAGTCAAGTACAGCCCCGTAAGATTCCTTCTGGTCTTCTTTCTCGGAAAACTAGTCGTAACCATCCCAGGAGCATACATGGGAAGATCTGCCCGACATGTTCTCCGCGGCCTGATAGGCGAAGTTCCAGTGGCTATTGCCTCAATAGTATTCACAGTGATCGTAACAGTAATCCTATTGAAGGTCGATCTCAGAAAGCTGTGGAGAAGACGTACTCAAAGCCATGAACACGCGAAGAGCCTTAGCAAAGAACACTAGCCATAGCACACGAGGCGCATGTTTCTTCCACAGCGTCTCTGAGGAGCTCACAGCTTCCTGACGTATCTCTCGAACTCCCAAGATGTCACTTGCGTCCTGTACAGGTCCCATTCCCTCCGCTTTTCCTTGAGGAAAGCCAAGAACGCCTCCTCGCCTAGGGCACCTCGCATGAATTCGCTCTGCTCCATCTCATTCAACGCCTCAAAGAGAGACTCAGGAAGCGAAACGATTCCTCTCTCCTTCCTCTCCTCATAACTCATCTTGTAGACATTCATCTCCGTCGGCTCACGCGGATCCATCTTCCTCCTAATCCCATCCAAACCGGAAAGGCACAGGACAGCAAACTGAAGATACGGATTCCCAGCAGGGTCAGGACACCTGATCTCGCATCGGGCCGCATGACTTCTTCCACCAAAGTTAGGAACCCTAATGAGAGGCGACCTATTCTTGAAAGCCCATGCAATATACACTGGCGCCTCGTAGCCTGGAACCAACCTCTTGTACGAGTTCGGCCAAGAGGCAAGCACTGCACACATTTCCCTTCCATGAGCTAGCTGCCCCCCAATGAAGTGGAGAGCCATAACAGACAGGTAGTTTGACTTTTCATCAGGCTTGAAGAAGAGATTCGTCTTCCCATCTAGGGTCCACATACTCTCATGGACATGCATTCCGGAGCCGTTGACATGCATGAACGGCTTGGGCATGTAACTAGCAGTATAGCCGTTCTTGCTAGCCACTGCCTTGGTTATCATCTTCATGGCGACTGTGCGATCGGCGGTTGTCAAAGCCTCATCGTACTTGAAATCTATCTCGTTTTGTCCAAGAGCAGTCTCATGATGAGCCACCTCAGTAGTTATGCCGAAGCTCTCAGCCGTATCAGCTATCTCTCGCCTAAGATCCTCAGTCACCTCGCCCGGTTCAAGATCGAAATATCCTCCGAGATCTATCGGCGTCGGCGCAACCGCATCCCTCTCCTTCAAGAGGAAGAATTCTAGTTCGGGAGCACACTTGAAGACCATCCCTGACTTTCTGCACTCTTCGATCGCCCTTTCAAGAACATACCGAGGATCAGCCTCGAACCTTCGGCCATCAGGACAATAGATGTCACAGATCATTCGGCAAGTCAATTTCTCCCTAGATCTCCAAGGAATGACCACGAAAGTCGACGGATCCGGAAAAGCAAGCATATCCGACTCTTCGATCTCCCTATATCCCGCAACAGACGACCCATCAAACGAACGGCCGTTCTCAAAAATTGACTCAAGATCTCTCGTGGAAACTGACAGACTCTTGGGAATGCCATTCACATCGATGAACTGTAAACGTGCAAACCGTATCTGCTGCTCATTGATCTGCCGAATGACCTCTGTGACTTTCCCTCTCCACTCAGCGTTCTTGAAGTCCTTCATAGAAACTCACTGTCCTACTACGCTACAAGTATGTTCAATCGACCAGTTATTGATCTTACGGACTAGAACTTGACGATAAGTAGCGTCTTTCGTAAGCGTAGCATGGTCGAAGGTTTTCGCCTACGTCCCAGTCACGCGACCGTCAGCCGTAATGAAGGCGCCTCAAGGCCAGACAAGAGGTAAATCTAAAACACCTTCGCATGCGTATACGAACCGAATGAAGAGGCTGAGGCCGTGAAAGGGTGGAACGGAAAGATACTCAGGCTCGACCTGTCCAGAGAGAAATTCCACTCTCAAGAATTTGACGTAGACTTCGCCATGAAATTTATGGGTGGAAGGGGATTCGCAGCAAAGATGCTGTGGGATGAAACGAAGCCGGGAATCGACCCGTTCTCCCCTGAGAACTTATTGATAATGGCGACGGGGCCACTGACCGGCCTTCCATTGCCGAGCAGCAGCAAAATTGTGGTTGCGGCCAAGAGTCCTTTGACGGGAGGCTACGGTGACGGAAATCTTGGATCTTGGGCCGCTGTCAATCTTAGGAAAGCTGGCTATGATGCCTTGGTCATCACGGGAGCTGCACGCAAGCCTAGCTACATTGTCATAACTGATAACGGTGTTGAGATCAAAGACGCGGAGGATTACTGGGGATTAGGATCGTTCGAAACTGAGAGGAGACTACAAGAAAAGCATGGCAGGACGGTTGGCATACTGACCATTGGGCCGGCAGGTGAGAACCTTGTCAGATATGCGACCGTGGTCTCTCAGGAGGGAAGATCTGGAGGAAGACCTGGAATCGGTGCAGTCATGGGATCCAAGAAGCTCAAAGCGGTTGTGGTTGAAGGGAAAAAGGAGATTCCCCTCGCTGATGAGAAGAAGCTGAAAGAAGTTGGAGCGGAAGGATACAAGGCCGTCCTATCCAAACCTAACTACAAGTTTTGGAAACTGCAAGGAACCATGTCGACAGTGGAGTGGAGTCAAGCTAACTGTGTTCTGCCCACCTTCAACTTCAAAGAATGCGTCTTTGAAGAGGCAGCTGGCATCAGCGGAGAGTTCATGGAGACGCTTAAGGTTGCGCAGAGAGGTTGCCCACAATGCAACATGACCTGCGGCAACGTAATAGAAGACACTGAAGGTAAGCAAGCAGAACTCGACTACGAAAACGTGGTCATGCTTGGTTCGAACATAGACATCGGGAACCTGAAGCAGGTCGCCCACTTGAACCGAATGGCAGACGACTACGGCATAGACACGATATCTCTCGGCAACACTATGGGATTCGCAATGGAGGCCTCAGAGAAGAAACTTCTGAACGAGAAGCTCGAATGGGGCAACTTTGACCACGCAAAGAGACTAATGGAAGACATAGTCTATGGAGAGGGCCTCGGAAAACTGCTTGCAAAGGGAACTCGAGCCGCAGCCGAAGAGATTGGCCGTGGAAGCGCAAAATGGGCAATGAACATCAAGGGACTTGAGATATCTGCCTACAACTGCCACTCTGCGCCAGGTATGGCGCTGGCGTTCGGGACCTCCTGCATCGGTGCCCACCATAAAGAGGCATGGGTCATATCGTGGGAGATGAACTTCGGCCGCGAATCGTATGGACCGGAGAAGGTCGCGAAAGTCATAGAGTTCCAGAGAATCCGGGGAGGAGCCTTCGAAAGCCTAGTCACCTGCAGATTTCCGTGGATTGAACTGGGCTTCGAACTAGAATGGTACCCCAAGTTCCTTGAAGCATCAACGGGCGTGAAGATCAGCCTAGACGATATCTATGCTCTCGGGGACAGAATCTACTCTCTCGTCAGAGCGTTCTGGGTGAGAGAGTACGGCTCAAAATGGAGTCGGTCGATGGACTACCCCCCTGCCAGATGGTTCGAGGAGGCCCCGCAGAAGGGCGCCCAGAAAGGGGTGACGCTTGACCTTCAAGGATACGATCGCCTCTTGGATGAGTATTACAGCAGCCGCGGCTGGGATCGCAACGGCGTACCCCAAAGGACCACGCTCCAGAAACTCGGACTCGGAGATGTCGCACAAGCCATAGGAAAGACGAGCAATTGACAGGTCCGGGCACAAGCATCATACACAACTGATGGACAAGCAATAACATCCATGCTCGGGCTCGACATTCGAAGCCCAAGCCTACATCCTCAACCTACACGAGTCCCCTATGATATCGAACATAGAGGCTCGCCAGCGGATTATGCCCTGTAACGCGGTCCTTAGCAATCAGAGTTGTGACAGGAACCTTCGACGCCATTGTGAATAGCATATCATGACCCACACACAGCCCAACGATGACATTGAAACCCGTTCCAGCTCTATTCAAGACCTCAGCTTGGACCATCGGGTTACATCCAGCTTCAAATTTCTCGGGATCAGAGATCTTGTACTCCTTCGGCACGCCAAGCTTAGTCTTGTCAACTGCACCGCATTTGCAGCAGACAGAGTGAATTAGCAGCCCATGGCTTTCTAGGATCTCGACCGTCCTCTGGGCTTCGTCACTCAAGCCAACGCAGAATGCCACGCCGATACTCTTCGCCTTGATCCTTTTCGCGAACTCTGCTATCTCTCTGATTCTAGGTCTCACAGCCATAGTCACGCCTCGAACACGTTCATAGGCTTCTTTCTCGCCTATGGTGGCCGCAAGATAGAGTTCTCTCAGATCACTTCTATCGTATCGACGTACGGCCTCTCGGATCGTGTCTCTGGCATTCTTCATCGGACAGAAAAGTGGTAAGGCATCTTCCACGAGCCCTTCAGTTCGACAGAACTTGGCGTCACATTTCGCACATTGGAATTGAATCATAGTTAACCGCCTCGGCTAGAATATTTCAGGCAAACTGAATATGTTTTTAACTGTCTGGCGGGCTCAGAATCCTCGTTACTGTTTGCCAAAGCGCATCTGTCAAAATCGAAGCTGCACAAATCACTGCAAATCCGAGATGTCTATACGTCGCAACTAGAGAATATCAAGGAGCCAGTGACAGACCCAGATGTTCAGTTGAATACCTATGTCACTCTAAATTGGTCAAGGAGTGTCGAGATATCACTGGCAGATTCTCCTTTGGGACCAGCGATTTTCTGCTGAGCTGGCGAGTTCTCTCGGTAATGCGGTATCCTCTGTGTTATCCGGTCCTCATAGGTTGAGACGAGCTGGTTCTGATAGAAAACGCCTATGGGAATCTTGTCTGCCCACTCGGCTGATTTAGCGAGTGCGCTTTGAGTCTTAGGCATTTCCTCCTCACGGGAACGAACAACCGGATCGTAACCTGTTTCCTCAAGCTTGTACAACCTTGAGAGAGGCTTGCCAGTCGACGGATCGATCCTGTCTTCTCCTGCATACCACTCTTTTGTATTGATATCGTTGTATGTAGGGCATGGCTGCAGTATGTCGACGAAAGCAAAGCCTCTGTGCACAATTGCTTTCTTGATGATCTCTTTCAGGTCGACCACATCGTAACCGTAGCCTCTAGCGATGAATGTGCATCCAACTGCCAGACCGAGAGCGATCGGGTTCACTCCTTGATTGATGTTAGGCTTCGGCAGCGATTTCGTCTGAGCGCCCAACCTAAGTGTGGGGGACGCCTGTCCCTTAGTAAGGCCGTAGACTTGGTTATCGTGAATGAGATACGTAATGTCTAGGTTTCTTCTGCCTGTGTTGACAAAGTGGCCCGCACCTATCCCCAGACCGTCACCATCCCCGCCAACAGCAATCACCTCCAAGCCTGGGTTAGCCAGTTTCGCTCCGACAGCGAAAGGCAAAGTACGTCCATGAAGCGTGTGAATCCCGTAAGCGTTAACAAAATGCGGAGTCTTCCCTGAGCAACCTATCCCTGAGAAAATAGCTACCTTGCTGGGAGATAACTTGAGTTCACTGAGAGCCAGCTGAAGAGCTACTAGGATTCCGAAATTCCCACAACCGGCGCACCAGTCAATGTTAACTTCTGTCCGGTAGGCAGAAATGTCAGATGCCACCTGTCAAGACCTCCCTCCTCTGAGCTTCCCCTCTTGCCACCCGTTGAAGCGCCAACTCCAACTCGTCTTGGGACATGGGGCGACCATTGTACTTCAAAACGTAGTGCGTCGCCATGATCCCGGTCTGCTCTCTTATTATTCCAGCCAGCTGCCCTGAATAGTTCATCTCAACGGCGACCCTACTCTCATAATCTCGTAGCACATCTAGGATGTAGTCGGAAGGCAGAGGGTTGATGAGCCGTACTTGAAGGAAGTCAATCGCTATTCCAGCCTCTGAGAGTTTGTCGATCGCATCAAGAATTGGTCCTTTCGTCGACCCCCAACTGAAAACAATGAGCTTCGAATCAGCTCTTCTAAAGAGATTGCATTTTTCCTCCAGTGGGATTTCCCGATCAACCAGCTCAAGTTTTCTCATCCTCTTCTCCATCATCTGTGTTCTGGTTGTAGGATTCTCACTGATGTGTCCCAACTCGTTATGTTCGTCACCCGTGTTCCAGAATACCACACCCTTTGTTCCAAGCGGAACTCGGGGAGAGATTCCTGAATCTGTGAAGGCGAATCTCTTGTATGTCTGTCCGCTTGACAAGACGGAGTCTGTCTCCGCCTCTGTCAACAGAGCACCTCTCTCTATTCTAAGACTCGACGTTTTTGGTGTTGTGCAGGTGATGCTGCTGTTTGCCAGAGCCTTATCCACTAAGTGGATCACAGGCATCTGGAATCGTTCGGCATAGTTGAAAGCTCTCGCCGCGTCGTAGAACGATTCTTCAATATCGCCTGAAGCAAGCACGATGCGAGCGAATTCTCCGTGGCCCGCATGCAGAGCAAAACGTAGATCATCTTGCCCGTGGCGTGTAGGCAGTCCGGTAGAAGGCGCACCCCGCTGGTAGTATGTAACCACCACCGGGACCTCGTTATTTCCTGCCCAACCCAATCCCTCAACCATCAGTGAGAAACCTGGTCCAGAAGTCGCTGTGGCTACCCTAGCTCCCGTGAGAGCCGCACCCGAAGCCATGTTGATGGCAGCTATTTCGTCTTCAGTCTGCATAACCAAGATCGAACTCTTGTCCACTTCACGGCCGAAAATCTCGTTTGCCTCCAAATACTCGCTCTCATCAGCTGCTGGTGTAATTGGATAGTAGGTCTGAATTCTACATCCGCCCAGAAGCTTTCCGAGGGCTATCGCCTGCGTAGCTTGGAGAATGACACGTTCCTCCTCAACCTGAAATCTCGTGAGTTTCCGGCCAAAGCCATCTCCGAATTCAGATCTAGCCTTATCGTACGCTCTCTTGCAGGCCAACACGTTCTGCTCGGCAACCTTGGGCTTGTCAAAGAAAACAGATCTGATAGCTTTCGAGGCAAGCTCTAAGTCAAAGTCAAGAAGGCCGAAGGATGCGCCTATTGAAAGAACGTTGATCATCCTAATCATCCTACTGAGCTTGGGCTCCTTAATCTCTGCTGCTGTATCTTTCAGAAGGTCCATGTAAGGCACGGCGTAAACTCTCACGCCTCTACTCTCGGCTTCTTGAAGAATCCCGGACACTGAACTCTCGAACCCCTTCGAGGACAGATATGAGTCAAGATCTTCCTTCACTTCAGTCTCCAATGTCGGAACTGCAGATGCCCTTGTATCCTTGGTTTGAGAGTCGAATATGATGCCTCCAGTCGGCACTACGTTCCGAGCATGCCGTAGCACCGTCTCAGCGTCCAATGACGCGAGAAGGTCTACCCTCTCACTATGAGATCTCACAGGCTGAGCGGCTGATCTCACATGAAAGTAGCTGTGCATCCCCTTGATGTTGGAATGGTATTCTCTTTTTCCAAAGATGAAATATCCAGCGTAGGAGCAGGCTCTCGCATAGATATTTGCTGCTGAGTCGACACCGCTCCCTTGAGGCCCGCCGATCAGCCATGTGAGCTCATTCTCTCTGGTCAAGATTTCCCTCCAGATGAGCGGCCTCTAGCCTCCGGTCGCCACGTTGTATCCTGTGCAGCAGGTGCAGAGCGTGCTTTCGCCGCAGTAGGGACAGCAGCAGCTACAAGCCTCTATTGGATTTCCGCACCTTTCGCAAGTTACTCCTGACAACAAGTCCATCACAACATCATGGTCTCATCAGAAGGGCATTAAGCTTTCTTCAACAGAAAGGAGAGGTAGAGAGAAAGTCCTCAATTCGCTGTTACAAGCAGCATAGGCTTGCCACAGCAAACCAAAGTGCCTCCGCCCACTTTGACAACCGTCACCTCGTTGCCGCAAACTGAACACCTATACCTCTCTCCAATGCACTTTACTCCCATTTCGATCCCACCTCTACCAAAAACAATCCATGTCTCAGACGCGGTTCCTAATAGCGTTTCAGACCTAAATCCCCCCGATTACCCAGAATAGCATCATGTAAGATTCGAAATGGCTGAAGATATGGGCTCACTTTATGCAGAATCGTGGAAAAGGCTTAAGAACAGACCGAATCCACTTAGTACCTTCTCAGATGGCTTGGAGGAAAGTTAATGGTAAAGAAATGTCTTCGATGCAACGCCGACAACGACGAGAACGCCATCTTCTGCTCCAGCTGTGGCACAAGGCTGAGTGGGGCAAGGCCGGGTATTCTGGGAGCCAGACCTGCGGCTGCGGAGTTGGCTGCGAGGGCAAGCATAGGATTTGTTATGACAATTATTGGCGGCTTTCTAATAGTTCTCGGCTCACTAGGACTCTCCTACATATCTGCCTACATTTGGGGTACACCGGTCCCACCTTGGTTCGCTGGTATGCCCGTATGGGCGGCGCTGGGGGTGGGCGTGGTGTTCGGACTCTTTGTCATTATGAGTTCAGTGCTCATCTACCAACCTGGATTCGAGAGTATGGGCGGCATACTCGCAATAGTGTTCTCGGTCTTGAGCATCGTCGTTCTCGGGGGGTTCATGTTTGGCACGGTCCTCGGTCTGCTCGGCGGATTGATGGCTATCCTGAAGAAGTAGAAATACACCCATTTTCACAAGAATTCTTTTTCACTCGTGCTTCACCTAGCGGATAGCATTCAAGTAGGGCTCATCACCAGTGAGCACAGTCCTTTTTCTCGACATCCTTAGAGCAGAACTATCCGCACGATCTTCATTCTGAGCAATCTAACCTTGAACCTCTCACAAATATGCAGTTGAGATATGAACACCTTGGGTCACACCATCTACCTAGATGCGAATTATTGAACCGAACTCCCATTGAGTAGAACTGTCAGACCTCTTGGTACAAAGAAGTAAGCGGTCTCAGTTTGAAGCCGAAACTCTGGTAATTGGATCGACACATTTCACTTGATGTTGGCCTGCTCCAGAGGGAAAAAGATGAATGCGGTCCGGGAACGCTCCTAGGATGCCATGCTGGTTGGATATGCGATTGGACTATGAAGTGGTCGAATCGACGGTTGATGGTTAGTGCTGAAATGGAAGTATGCTCATATCTGGAATGAAGATGCTGGTTGCAGGATTGTTTGGAACAAGATACACCTTCGCATCCTAGAAAGATGTTTTCTCCGGCAACTCGCCATCTGTGCTGATTGTGATGAATCGGCCGACATCGCAACATCGGTCTGGAGAGTAGACTACACAGTGTAGACAGCTCTGTCTAGGAGATTTGAAGGCCAAGTGAAAAATGTCTAAGTTGTCGCTACTCCGGCGGGAGTCAGTACAGTTCTCGACGCGACTGGGCCATATCTGAGTATGACTTCGCCGAGCTTGGTGTATGCTAGCATGTAGAAGATCCCTGGTACGATAAGGCCAATGAGGAGACCCAAGATTCCCATGATTAGGCAAGGAGTTTTCGCTGCCTCGTAGAGGCCATCGTCGATTCTCTTGACAGTTGTTAGATATGCGCCGATGAAGACCAGGATTATTACGATTGCGAAAATCCCGGCCCCCATCATGATCGGAAGCATCCACGCCGAAGAGATCACTATACCTGTCCAAAAGGCAATGTATGAAAGGATGAGAGATGAGTCAGCGATTAAGAACAGAGATATCGCAAGAAGAGGTAGAACAGTGAATAGGAAGAAGAAGATCGATCCTATGACCGCATACTCGTGTGCTGCCCAAACTTCAGGTGGTCTTACAGACATAGGTTCACCACGTAAGCTCAGTCAACTAACTGTCCCTCTCTGCGCATATAAATAGCATTTGGCCGTACGAGCTTAGATACGCGCTCATATGACGCCGTTTGTTGCGAAATCAGCTCAAAGCCATGAGTTCAGCTTACCTTAACGGTACTTGAGGCATTTGGTGCACCATCAGCGTCGATAGGACTCCGGTCGAACCTCTTTACCTCCCCTGTCTGGGCATAGAGACGCGTTTTCCGTTCATCTTCCAAGGAGCATGCTCCTTACTTACCTCTGCAGATTCTCCGTGAACAACGAGGCTATCGATTGGTGGTTTCCAGAGCAAACAAGGAGGTCTTGAGGGAAGAGGGATGCGCTATCTTCTATCGCGAGAGCGAAGGTCTTAGGTACTTGCTATCGGCAACATTGATTCATGGTTTGGTATCCTTCCGTGGAAGACATCACCTGTCTCAACATGCTGGCCTTGGATCTGTCGGATGATAAGCATCCTCACAAGCTTTTGGGGGCTCGGGAGGGGATTCAAGCTATCTTGGACAAGGTCGTACGGGAAGAAGAGAAAGGGCTGACGTATCAAGCAGCGCTTCTGATGAAGGAGCTAGTGCTATACCATCCTTTCGCCAGTGGGAACCACAGGACCGCATATGCTGCAGCAAAGTCTTTCCTTCGCAGAAACGGCAAACGACTAAGAATCGAACGATTCCGTGAGGCATATCCCTTCATCAAAGATCTTGAGAGAAGAAGCATAGAGGAGATTCAAGAGTGGATAGAGCGAGGGGAGAAACTCCTCATCTGAGGCTAGCCATTCTTATACTACGATCTGCAGCGAGTATACCACAGTCTGTACTACGGTCTGCACTACGGCCAATGGCAAGGCCTATACTGCGGTCCATACCATAGTCCAGAGCAAATCTTATACTACAGTCTATGCCACACCAGCATGCTATCAGTATGCTACAATCAAGAGGGAGGCTTCACGAATAGTAAGGACCGATGTCTGAAGAATCCCAATGTGAAGTTCTTCAAAGAAATCATACTGGAGGATCTGCCCCTCTTCAAGATGCTTGCGACAAACGGCAGATATTCTCCAGACGACGAATAGGCCATTTTGTAATGCTTTGCGAAACTGTCATCGTGTAGTACGAGCGAACGCACTATATGCGACATTCAACACGTATGGATAGCATATGCAATTATGAGTTCATGCGCGGTCTAGTTTGGTGCGTTCAGTTGCAGAATCAGCTCAAAGCCATGAGTCCAGCTTACCTTAACGGTACTTGAGGCATTTAGTGCACCACCAGCGTTGATACGTGGGCACCCAGACCAGCGATTCTCCGCAATACCTACAGAGTTTCGGCGGTTGTGGTAGAGGAGTCCAATAATGGTAGGAAGTGTACATTTGGTAGTAGGGAACCTGTGTGTAGTACGGGTAAGCTGTCTCGGCAACCCAAACCCAGCCATAGGTCAGGTCGTAAACCCAAGGCATACAAACACCATCCACATGCTAGCCTTGTCAGACAAGATAAGAATTTCGTAGGTTCCCCTATCTTCTGAACAGGCCGATGAATGCGCCGACTAATCCAAGAAGAAAGCCTACTATGAAGCCTCCTCCTACTAAGAGACTCAGAAGGCTGAGAACGATGATGGTAGCGCTGCCGTAAACTTCTCTTCTGGCCAAGATGAGGAAAGAACTAATCAACATGCCTAAACCGATTAACAATCCCACAAAATCTGCCTGAATATTTGAGAAGGTTAGAGGAACTATCCATACGGGAATCGGCACGGAGACTCCCACTAAACCAGCTAGCACTGCGTTCACTGTCACCAATACTGCCGCAACTAGGCACAGGACGAAGCTTACCTTCGGTCGCGGAGGGCCTCGAATCTTGAGAAAGCCTACAGGAGCTCTTACGGCGCCTGACCCTGGTGGGATATCCACAGCAATAGGGCTGGGTCGAGGTTTTTCAGTTGCAACCTCGACAAGCGGTGATCCGCATCCCACGCAGACTTCAGCCAACTCGCTGTTGTCATATCCACATTCAAGGCATCTCTTGACCATTACTCTTCGCCAAAGATTAACGTATGAATGTCACCTATATTTAATCTAGCTTTCAAGGAAGGATTCTACGGTCGCAAGTGCCATCGCTTTCTCGGTGAAATGCATCGCCACTGCTGGTTCTGAAACATCGAAAAGAGGGAGGAAAGTAGCTCCGGCTACTTTCTCATTATTGCTAGGAATGCCCCTATGATTCCTAAGGTGAATCCAGCCAGGAACCCGCCGCCTATGGCTATACTAAGGATGGCGCATAGGAAGCCTATGATGCCACCAAACGTCCCATAGCCGTTATACATGAGGAATCCTGCAAGGAACAGTGAGAACGAGAGTATGACAGCTATGATGGTAGCTATTTTCATCAGATCAATCCATGCCAATGTCGGCAGTACGAGCTTGACAAGGTACACCGCCAGGTCAGACGACGGCGGATACACCCACCCTGCTATTACACCCACCATAGCCAATATTCCCGCAGCAAGCGTAATCAGGGTGCCCCAGATCGGCCTTGGCGGCGGAGGTAACGGGAGAACCGCTGGGAGTGGAGGGGCCATTACCGGAGGCAGCATACGTGGCGGTGGTGCAGGCCTCGCCACTGGAAGAACTGTGAGAACCGGCGGTGGAACTGCTATTTGGATTCCGCAACTTGAGCAGTAGATAGCGTCATCCCTGTTGTCAGCTCCGCATTCCGGGCATTTCTTAACCAACAATTTTCCTCCTGTGACTTTAGCTGTTGAACTCTATGTTATCTCTAAGGTTGGCACTTAAGCCTTTCCGAGAATCCACCATGACCAGGAAGTCCTCCGCTCATGATTGGCTCGTCATTCGGAAGAAATTGTTGAAGATCTAGCTGCGTACTTATAATAATCGCCGCCAGTCTATGCTCACTACCTACTGACTGCGGATCTGACCTATTCTCTGAGAATCTCTGAACGAGCAGTCTGCAAAGGTTAAATAGCGTCATCCATTCTGCAAACTCTCAGCCCCGGTGGCTCAGTCTGGTAGAACAAGGAATGCCGAAAGCGCCGCCTTGGTAACCCTACAACAATAAGGCGAAGGTCGCGGGTTCAACTCCCGCCCGGGGCTCCATGCTTCATTCAATTCAAGTTCGAGTCCATATCCCTTCCACTTTCTCATGTAGGAATGAGATGAAAACTAGCTCTGACAGAACGGATCGAGAACAGGTTTTCTGAAACTCCTCTATGGGACAATGAGTGAGAGAAAGTTTGAAGCAATCTCTCTACTTTCTCTTGATGATCAGTTGCAATACTGCGAAGGCCAAGAAAGCAATTCCAGCATAGATGAGATTGTGTGTTAGAAACCATACAACTGCTGCCGCAACCATGGGTATTATCAACTGTACTACTGCTTTCAGCAGAAGTATGATGATTAAACCTAGGATAATTAGTGCCATGAAGATTGTGAACTCAGAGAAGAAGGAAAGAACTATCTGCATGACCTATCTCTCAAACGAGCGTCTCAGGTCACTTGTGAACATGTGGTTGATATCTTCCACAGTATGGGCAGTAAAGGATATTCGGTCAATGGTCAGTTGGAGCTGTTGTCCACAGAAACCGCAGCTCTCATGAATGAAGATTCCATGCCAAGAGCGACCAGCATGGAAGGTTCCGGGATGGGAGTAGTCTTCTTGAGCCGCCTCTGCTACGCGTGCCGACCATTCTGGACTTGGCTGTGCCACAGTCGGAGCATAGGGTTGCGCGGTGACAAACCAAGCGAGGCCACAGACCGGGCACAGATTGATGTTGGGATTAGCAGTTGCTACCAGAGCCCCGCCACATTGGTAGCAGTAAACCGGCATACTGGTCAACCGCCTCACCTGTTGAAGTAGTTTCCTATTGGCCTCGGCCAACTCCGCTATCCTGCTTCTTTCCACTCTTCGGGCTTGCTCGCTGGCCTCAACACGCGCTACCAAAGCCTTGACGCGCAGCAGCTCCAGCGGGCTTGCGAGGTCTTCGAGTAATCATAACTCCCAAGAAACTTGCGACTGTTCCGGCTGCAATCAAAACGAGCAGAAGGTTTGGTATGAGAGGGTTTGTCGGGGCCATGTCTATACGGTCATTCCAGAGGTCTCCATCCGTGTCGATCCTGAGGGGGTCAGCTCCTTTGGGAACTTCCTCGCCATCAAGCAAGCCATCACCATCCGTGTCCGGGCTCAAGGGATCCGTTCCGTACTTGAGAACCTCCTCACCATCCGTTAGTCCATCTCCATCCGTATCGGCTTTCACCGGGCTTGTGTGATATTTGTTGACTTCGTCACCGTCGGTCAACTTGTCGCCGTCAGTGTCATTCTTCAATGGATTCGTTCCGTACTTGAGAACTTCCTCGCCATCAGTCAATCCATCCCCATCGGTGTCTAGCTTCAGTGGATCGGTTTCATACTTCTTCACTTCATCACCATCAGTCAACCCGTCGCCATCTGTGTCAGCCTTTAGCGGGTTTGCTCCATACTTGTTGACCTCCTCTCCGTCCAACAGGCCATCTCCGTCTGTATCAGGATTCTTTGGGTCTGTGCCCAATCTCTCCTCAATATAATCCATCAATCCGTCGCCGTCAGTGTCTTTCAAGGCTAGTATTCTGCTTCCCGAGATGGCTACGGTGAAGGCGAGGCCTTCCATACGGGCTATGACAACATACACGCTGTTCTCATCATCTTCGAACTTGTCTCCGACATTGAAGGCTGCGTCATCAAGAGTCTTTGTAAACGGATTCCGATCTATGACTCGAACAACCCCGTATCCGCTTTTCTTGGATTCATCTACATAGTAGACGAGTACTCCTTCGTCAGGTAGACTGCGATCGAAACCCGTTCTCACTCTAACCTCAATCACGTAGTAAGTCTCATACTTCAAGGAGATCATTACAGCGCGGATGCCAGAATCTTTCTCAAGTGGTTGTATCGTAAAGAGAAAAACTTGTGTGGCCGACGGTCTGACGGCTTCCGGAGTTATCCATCCTAACATAATTTTGTTCCATGCGCAGAAATGCCTGGGCGGCCTACTAGCACTCATAATGCACCATGCGCCTACAAAGATAGAAGAGGGCTCACCTTTCTCAGATGCCTCATAGCTGTAAAGATCAGGCAATCCTTTGCCACCCCAAGGCCTATAGTTTGAGGGAGCAAGGTGCCCGAGCTCATGAGCATATGTACCCATCTGTGACTCCTCATTAAGGACGATGATATCCAATGTGCCGACGCCGTCGTCGGTCGAGACGGATTGAGATTGGGCAGCATTGGCCCACACCTTACCTGCGGCCACAATTATGACATAATCATAGTTCCGGTAGTTGACATCTGGATCAGCCGCTGTTATCGCTTTCCTCCTGAAATCTGTCATGTCATCCTTATTGAAAGACCATTTCTGAATGTCCAACTTGCTTAATGGAGTGGGCACCTCATACCATTTCTCAGTTACGTCTGCCTTGATCCAAGCTAGGCCGTACGAGACCTCACGATAGAATGTGTCGAGTTCCGTGAGTCGTTCTTGTACCGAACTGCGGCTTACGCTGTGTCTGACATCCGGAAACTCTATCAGGATGGCGGTGATCTTCTGCGCATCCTTAGTCGCAGATTGAGGCTGGGCTGCGCCGACAGTAGCAGTAGCGACTCTTGCGTTAACGACAATGAATGGTACAATGAGCACAGCCAAAATAGCGAGTGCGAGCAGAGATTGACTGTTACGTCTCCGTAGCTGCACAACGGATCATCCTGCTAAGTTTGCGCGTCTTGGGTAGGAGACCATATATCTCTTTTCGGGCTGGATTTGATGCTTCGACAAGACACAGTAGTCTCTTGTTCCTATGCTCGATTGCTTTTCTGCTTCTCTTAGGTTCTTTCAGGAAATCGCTTGGAAGCTCCAAGGCCTTGTGATGGCTTGGTTACGCATGCGTGGAGAAACGGCCTCGGCCGAACAGTCCTCGTGAGCTGATTAGGCAATCCGTTCTTGAAAGAATGTAGGAGGGAAGGGATCTCAACATAGCCCGTTGCGAACCAGTGTTCTCTGCCAAGTGTACCTGCAAGTGCTCCACGTTCGGACTATACTATAGGGATGAATGAGGTGGATTCTAACCCTTTCTCAGCATCAACGGTCACAGCGTACAGAGAAGTCCTAGGCTTCACCCCATACATTAGCACACTTCCGTCTCTGTCGAACAGGCGAAGATGAGTCGCCGCAACATTGGAAACGGTTCTCACAATGTTCTCCAGTCCAGGTTTTGCAAGTACTACGGCAAGCTCTCTGTGGTGAATTACATTCGTTGACAACTCACTCAGCGCTTTGTCCGCATGCCCAGGTCCGAACATGTCGACAAAATGATCCAAGGCGACCCACCACATCACAGGCTTTCCTGTTTGTTCCCTTAGCTTGTCTCCGACCTGCAGGTACCTCCTCACATTATCCTCAGGCTTCTCGCTGTTCAAAGTCGCTAGGTATGGCTTCTCCTGTTCCATGCCCCTTTTCCCCTTCTCTACAGATCTACCGTATGCAGCGTTTTCTCCTGCAACAGCTTTCCATCTTTCATAGGTGCGTGCGGGGTCTGCTCCCAAGGACTGTATTCCGACAAGGGGCGACCTATCGTTCAGAAAATTGCCAACTATCGGATACGATATGACGCCGAAAACTGACAACGGAATCGCTTCGCCCACTTCGAGAAGCGTCATGGTTCCTCTCGGATATCCTCTTCCCAATATTCTGTCCAGCGAAGCATTTCCAGTTGAGAAATAATTGTCAGAATCTGGGATCCGTCTCAAGCTTACTAACCGGCCCAATGCCCCCTGAGTGAACGGCGGAAATACTGTGAAGCCACCTTCCAATGTAAATGGATGAGTGGGCGAGCCTACCCTAGTTCCTCGGAGTTTGGCGATCTCGAGTTTTCGCAGGGTTCTTCCTTGATATACAAGCCTTCTGAGGATGAAGACACCGTCTGCTACGAAATCCTCAGCGGATTCACCTATTTTCGATCCATCTGACGGTATCTCCTTTGTGACCAGAGTGGTGCATCCATAGCTCGGAATCAGCTTGGTGAGGACTGTGTGGGTGAAGATGCGAGACTCGCGTTCGTCAGCGAACGTTTGGGAGAGCGCCGTGACCGAGTCAATGACAAGTCTCTTCACCCCCTCATCCTTGATTGTCGTCATTATCGCATCCATCATTGCAGGCACTCCCTCGCTTTTCATGGAAGGAAAAGTAAGGATCTTGATCATTCCACTCTTCTCGAGATCTGAAAAAAGCGGCCCGAAATGATGTGAGAGGTGAGTCATCAGAGTCTCCTTTGACTCAAGCAGAGACACGTAAAGGCCCTTCTCATTGTAGACGGATGCTCCGTTTTCTAAGAACCGGCAGGACATCGAAGTCTTCCCCGTGCCTGGAGCTCCCGCCAGTAAGAGTAGAATGCCCTTCGGAATCCCTCCCTCAATAAGAGGATCGAGTCCAGTGATCCCTGTCGGAACTCTTTCCAACATAGCGTTTCCCTTTGACGCGACTAGCTCTAAACGTCTTTAATATTCGTTTGTCCTAACAGCATGACACACAAGGATGTCTATCACACTCCCGCAGAATGCTAGCCCTTTGTCAGTCGAAGTGTCAATGATCGACTTGACCTACTATGCCCTAAATCTGTTAAGGTTCACATAGTGCACCGAGCAGGAGATGCAAGGATCATAGGCCCTGACTAACATCTCACATCTGAGCGTTGCCTCTTCATCAGTTAGGTCGACCATGGCCGGCACAAGTTCCCGAAGGTCATTCTCTATATTTCTCGCATTGTGAGCCGTAGGGGTGACTATGTCCGCCTTCTTGACGCTTCCGTCATCTCTGACTTCGTAGCTGTGGTAAAGTATGCCGCGAGGGGCCTCCGTGAGTGCAAAGCCAGTTCCCGATCTAACCTCATATGATCTGTCCTCCTCTCTGAGCGGAATCCTGTCAATTATCTTTATGCAATCATCGATTGCGTTGACGACCTCTAGAGCCCTAGCTATATGTGACATAAATGGGTTGAAGTTCGGCACCTCGAACCCAATTTCCTTGGCTAGCTTTCTCGCATCATCCGACAGCCTATCAAAGTTCAAGTTCACCCTCGCCAAAGGGCCAACCAAGAACGAGCCTCTTCCAACCACTTGCGAATGCTTCGCCCAAGAGTAATCCACCTGAGACTCCCTGATGTATTCGCGATACTTGTCCTCCTCGATTCTCATGCCTTCAGTCGATACGAGTAAGCCTTCGTTAATCGCGAACTCTTCAGACTTGGAGAGCGCCACATGCTCTGACTTTCTAATGAACTCCGGTATCTTCAACGAGGAGAAGAACTCAACCGTGTCGTAGGCATCTTGCTTCGCGTCGACCAGTCTCTTGCGCATCGACTCCATGCCCTCTTTGCTAGGAATCTTTGTGAATCCGTTGACTACGGCCGATGTGGGATGGATTGCTCTAGCACCCACAAGTTCGACGAGGTCGTTCCCCACCTTCTTCAATTTCAGGGCTCGCTTGACGATTGTGAGATGTTCCTTCACCATTGAAAAGAGACTTTCGTAGCCGAGGTAGTCAGGAGCTGCCAGAAAGTAGAGGTTGAGGATGTGGCTTTGAATGTGGGATCCGTAATTCATGAGTTTCCTCAGATCCCTCGTCTGTTCGCTGACATGTATGCCCAGCGCGTTCTCGATTGCACGTAGGGCGGTGATCTGGTGGGATACTGAGCATATGCCACATATCCTAGACGTAAGCTCATGAACCTCGCTGCAATGCCTGCCAATCAGGAAAGCCTCAAAGAATTTCGGTGGTTCAAATATGTCGAGCCGCAACTCCTCTATGTTTCCGGATGAAACTCTGATTTCGAGTGATCCCTGCCCTTCAACTCTAGCGATATATCCCACTTGAATCTCTCTGTCTTTCCTCATTGCTTGCCCGCCTCTCCTGCAAACGCCTGTGTGATTCCTGCATATTTCCGGAACTTTCGAGTGATGTCGTCTCTCGTCAACCCTATCTTGAGAAACTGTTGGGCCAGTGAAGGAGCATTAGCATCCGACATCGGCCCGTAACACCCTTCACATTCTCTATTTGCCGTCGGACATATTGCTCCGCATCCTGCTGCCGTCACAGGCCCCATGCACGGCCTTTTCTCAAAGGTCAGGATGCAGACGTTTTCTCTTAGCTTGCATTCGACACATACGGGGTGGCGTCTGAGGAACGGCTTTGCGCCTAGCGCGATGCTTCGAAGAACCTCGAGTATCATGTTCTTGTGAGGCGGGCAGCCTCTCAAATGGATGTCTATGCGAACAAACTCATCGAGTGGGCAAATCTTTTGGTATGACTCTTTCTTTGAATGAATCGCCTTAAAATTCTCGTAGACGGTTTTTCCCGCTACATCTGGTGGAACCCAGTTGAGTATAGATGGCACGCATCCGTGACACGCACAGTCGCCGAACGCAACGACAATCTTGGATCGTTCCCGCAAACCCCTGAGTTCTTCCAGTTCTCTTGGAGTTGAGATTGATCCCTCCACGAAGCTCACGTCGTAGGGGCCTTCAAGGTTTTCTCGTTTGGCCATAACGAAGTATCTTATGTCTGCAATCTCGAGAACAAATGGTAATTCCTCTTCGAGTCGGAGAAGCTCCATTTGGCAGCCAGCGCATCCGGTCATCTTGAAGACAGCTATCTTGAGCTTGTCAGTCACGAGTCTACACCCTCTACAATGTCAGATCCGGCAACCCTTCCAGTTCCGAATAGCTGAAGACGGGTCCATCTTTGCACACGAATTTCGACCCTATCTGACAGTGGCCGCAATGCCCCATGCCGCACTTCATCCTCCTTTCAAGCGAGACGTAGATCGTGTCTCTTCGAAAGTTCCTTGCAAGAAGTCCACGAGCCACGAATCTCATCATTATTTCTGGACCACAAGTCATCACTATCGAGTCCTCTGCAGAAATCCTCATCTCGTCGAACAGCGCTGTAACTACGCCTACTTTATGAGACCACGTGACTCCCTTCGGAACCGAGTCGACCGTGAGAGATAACGTAGTGTCTTTGATTCGTTTCCAATCCTCATACTCATCCACAAACATCTCGTCGGCAGGAGTTCTAGCCCCGTAGAGAACCTCCAAGGCTCCATACATGTCTCGATTTTTCCCAACAGTTTTGATTACCGGCCTCAAAGGCGCCAGCCCAATGCCGCCTGCGATGACAAGCACATCTCGCCCCTTCGCTTTCTCGAGAGGCCATGCTTTTCCGTAGGGGCCTCTCACTCCAATCTTCGTCCCCACGACACATCGATCTAGGATCCCTGTGAGATTGCCCACTGCCCTTATCGTCGTATCAAAGCAGCCGTTCCTTTCGGGTCCTGAGCTGAGAGAGAATGGCGCTTCACCAAGCCCCGGCACCGAGATCATTATGAACTGGCCTGGCTCGGGTCTGAATTCCGTCTGCCTCGCCTCGTTGACAAAGCGGGCCGTGTAGGTCTTAGTGTCATTGGACTGCCTCTTCACATTGACTATCTCAGCGGTGCTAGGCAGGTATGGATCCTTCAACCTAGCTTCCCCTAATCTCCTTTGCTACTTCCGTTATGTCGATGCCGACTGGGCAAACACGGATGCATCTACCGCATCCAACGCACTTGTGCTGTCCGTTGACGGGGCCGTACTGGGCGGCTCCTCCCCAGCTTAGGTTGTGTCCCATGAACTGCCTGAGCCTTGCGCTTCTTTCCTTTCTGAAGTTGCCTCCGAGCGCAACCTCTGCGAACTCTAGCAGAAAGCAAGCGTCCCATTCGACACATCTGACGGTCTGCCCTGGAACACTGCTCCATTGGTCTCTGATGTCTAGGCAGAAGCAGGTCGGGCAGGACATGACGCATTGGGCGCAGGCTAAGTCCTTGTCGGCAAGCTCTTTCCATAGTGGGTGGTCAAGCTTCTTCTCGAAGATCTCCGCGAGTCCATCTGTGTTTATTCTCTTCTTGAATTTCGCCTTGACTTCCACTAGGATCTTCTTCTTCAACTCCAAGTCCGACCTCTCAGCTTCTTTCCCTCGCATCAGTTTGGTGAGCCTGTCTCCCTCGGCTGTTCCGGCCTCCACCAGGAATCGCTCTCCCAAATCGGTGAGAAGAATGTCGTATCCTGCTTTTGGTTCGGGCCCGGTTCCCATTGAGTCACAGAAGCAGGTCTCCCCGACACTGGTGCAAGTCATTGCCACAATGACTGAGTTCCGTCTTCTCTCAAGATATCTCGGATAGGGATAGTCCTCCCCGAAAACTCGGTCGAGCAACAACAGGCCATTCAGGTCACATGAATGTATTCCGAAGATCAACATTCTCTGCGTTTGAGTGTCCGTCGGGGTCGCTTCTCCCGTTGAGTTAAAGGAATATAGGTTCTCTACTGGCGGAAGGAACAGCTTCCTAGGCGGAAGGATGGTAGTAACATATTTGAGGTCCATGTCCTCTAAACTGTGAATGTCACTCAGGATATGTTCCGACTTTTTTCTCGTTGGTCCGATCACCCGGAAATTCTTTCTCAATCCGTCAAGAAAATGGCCAAGTTCTACTTTCGCAAGGATTCGCGGCTTCACCATTCTTGAACCTCTTTAGGCCCTCAACTGCTTTCTCTTGCCGATCGGAACCGAGAGTATAATGGAACGTATTTAAGCCTAGGCTGATTGGTGAATGAACCCAATAGATCACCATGAGGCAAGAAGCTGGGACTCATCCCAATTTGCTCGAAGGTGGACGTAGTTGAAGGTGAGGGTTATTGGAATTGGAAACCCTCTTGCTTCTGATGACGCGATAGGACTTCATGTAGCACGTGAGCTATTGAAAGTCAAGCTACCTGACAATGTCGAAGTCATTGAGGCTGAGTCTACCGGGCCATCCGTCTTGGAGTCGATCGCAGGGGCAGACAAGGTGATACTGGTTGATGCCGCTGTTGGGGGAAGGGGGCCTGGCACTATCCACAAGTTGTCACTGGACACCGTTCAGCCTGGTAGATGCAATGTCAGGTCGCTTCACGAAATCAACTTGGTCGACCTACTTAGGGTAGGAAAACTTGCTCAACCAGAAACCTTTCCGAAAGAGTTCGTGATCATAGGCATCGAAGTTGCGGACACCGCAAGGTGCAGGCAGGGCCTGAGTGATGCAGTACGTAACGCGATTCCGAAGGCAGTAGAAATTGTGTGGTCCGAGATAATGACTGAATCTCTTTAAGTCGACGCCGCCAGATGAGTGGAAGCGACAAATTGGAGAGGGTTAACCAGGCTGAGTTTCTCCTCTGGTGTGCCCCCAAACATCAGACTTCTCCCAGATCTCTTGAACTAGATCCTGCCAGTTGCTGAGACAGATACGGTAGAGTCTCGCATTCTCTATTGCTATCGCAGCTTGGCTAGCCAAAGCCTCTAAGAACCTAACCTCCTCTTCACTAAACTCGTGTGGAGACGACCCGAATACTCTGATTGAACCAATTATCCTTTCTTTGACCAATAGGGGAACCGCGAGCCCGCACCGGATGCCTTCCCTAACTGCTTCCTCTGGATACTCCAGCTTCAAATCTTTCAGAACATCTCTGACGATTGCCGGCTTTCCTGTTCTGACATCATCCAGCCCCTTATCGACGTGAACAGGGCCCTTCCTAAGGAAATCTTCACTGAGACCATAGGATGCCACGGCTTCAATCTTCTCATGTTTCTCATCCATCAGCCTAACTATACATCCCTTCATCTTCATGGCTTCCGTTGCAGTCTTCGCGATCGTGTTGAAAACTTCTTGGGGTTTGAGGCTGGATGTCAAGATCTTCGATATTTCGACCAGGGTCGCGGTTTCCGCCAAACGTCTCTGGAGACGTTCGTAAAGTCGAATATTCTCTATAGCTACTGCACCAAGGTTGCCCAGTGACTTCAGGAATTCCATTTCCGTCTTTGAGAACTTGTGCTTCTTGGCTGAGTGGACGCAGACCACCCCGAGCTTATCCTCTCTGGCTTGAATCGGCACACAGAGCATCGAGGCGATTCCTTTTCGTTTCGTTTCTTCTGGGGACAGCCACTTGGAGAGATCCGCAACGACCACCGGCTGGCCTTTGAGTGCTTCTTGGTCAATCGGGATGCTCCTAACATCGCGTTCCTCATCTAGGCCGTGAGCTGCCACCGTTTCAAGTCTGCTTGTCTTCTTATCCCAAAGTCCTAAGGAACATGCCTTCAGATTCAGCACGTCCACAGCGCTCTTGGTGATCAGGTTGAGGACAGAGGAAAGATTCTTGGCTGAGCCTAGAACGACTGCAATCCTGTTAAGTGCCCGACAATAGACAACCGCCTTGTCCAAGTACACCCGGTCCTATGAAATAGAATGAACCCGACTCGCAGCTAATTATGTTTGCTCTATCCATAACGCTGCCGATTGTCATCATCAGTGGCTTCACTAGATCTCTAAGAGAAGATTAATGTGTCTCTTGGCGGTAGCTAGATGGCTGTGCGGGGGTTGCCAAGCCAGGTCAAAGGCGCAGGAATGAGGATCCTGTCCCGAAGGGGTTCGAGATCAAGAGCAATCTCTTGACGAAAAGGTTCAAATTGAGCGACGAGCTCAGGAGAGTCCCTCCCCCCGCACCTTTTCTTGGCCAATTATCATTTATGTTCCAACCGTGATCCGTGTCATCGACGGGCCAAGAGACATAGCTACTATGATATTCTCACCGGACAGAAAATTCGATACGTTAGGATTGTCGGTCTTGGCCGCTGTCTGAGCTGTCAAGCATTTGATGCCTCACTTTTCGGGCGAGTCCAGCGAGACAGAAACTCATTGAAAATCTGAGCCACGGACGCGACATTTCTTTTGTTCTCATGCTGACTGATGAAGCAAGCATTCCTGTCAAACCGCCAAATGGCGGGGCGCACAAACACGCGAGTATGCAAAGTGAGTCATTTAGCTAACTGGCCAGTCTCCTCTGAAGGAACAAGGCCAGGAGCCCGTCTCTGCAGTTCAGTTCTGAATTCGTCTGATCTGAGTGCATCAAGCACCTTCTTCACTGCATCCTTCTCCAAACGTCTCCTCAAAACCAAGAAGTCGTAGTGTTCCTCTGCAATAGGAATAAAACCCAAGCCGTGCATCAGCGCCACTGTCTTTATCGCTAGGCCTGCGTCCACTTTGCCATGCAACACAGCCATCGCAACTGCCGTATGTGATTTAGCTTCGCTCTCGTATCCTTTTATTCTAGATGTTAACTCTTCAGTCGTTGCCTTCTGCCCATCAGCAATTCCTTTAAGGCGTAGATCAAACAGGATTCTCGTTCCAGACCCTCGGTTTCTGTTCATGAAGGTAATATTGCTCATCAGTAGATCCTCTATTCCACGTAGGCCCTTCGGGTTTCCTTTGGCCACTACCAAGCCTTGCTGTCTGACGTATCCTTTGACCATGACAGCTTCGCTGGATAGCCCGTATCGCTTGAGGTAAGGTAAGTTGTAGTCTCCTGAGTCCTCATCAAGCAGATGAATTCCCGCCACATCAGCCTCTCCACGTTTTATCGCGTTGAGGCCTCCAATAGATCCAACATTGATTGTCTTGGCTTGGAAGCCTGGACTAGTCTTCCTCATGCATTCTAGAAGGATATCAAGCCCGATACAGTGGCTTCCTATTATCACTAGATCAGCTAACCTTAAAGTTGGGCCGAAAAGCTTCACGTCAACTTTCTCGCCTTCATCGAGAAACTGAACTTCGTCAGGCATCTCGATGAAGCCATCAGCCATAGCCAAGGATGTTATCGCGCCGGATCCTTCTGTTGTGGGATACGCAAGAAAGCCGCCAGACTCGTCTCCGATCACATGTACTGGAAGGAATTCGTGTCTACCTCTTGCCGAAAAGATCCTTGATGCGCATTTCGCCAATAGTGGCTTTGCCTGCTGATCTTCGTGGATGCCGGACATTCTACTAATGACTGGTCGAACTAGAAGAGTGAAGATTGTGAGAGCTGAGGTGGGGTATCCCGGTAGGCCGAATATGGGTTTTTCATTCGCGACCGCGATGACCGTAGGCTTTCCCGGCTTCACAGAGAGACCATGAACTACTATTCCGGGCTGACCGAAGGAGTTCAATATTCTGTAAAGAAGATCTCCCGCGCCAGCCGATGTACTGCCAGAGGCTATGACGATATCTGCGCATTGAAGTCCTTTGCCTATCTTCTCCTTCAGATCCTTCATTGTGTCCTTGGCCACTCCCTCGAAGGCTACTTCGCCTCCACACTCTTCGACTGCGCCGGCGATCACAGTCGCGTTGATGTCGTAAATCTTGCCATATGTCAATCGGCCGCCAGCGGGAACCAGTTCGTTTCCAGTGGATATGACGGCGACCCGAGGACGCCTGCACACCTTAACACTCTTGAACCCTATGGCCGACAGTATACCCATTTCCCTAGGAGTCAATCTCTGTCCTCTTCGAAGGGCAAGCTCTCCCGCCATCAAATCGGTTCCTGCAGCCATTATGTTCTCGCCGGGATTGACGGCCCTAAAGATGGCCAGTCGATCATCTATGAGCTGAGTATACTCTACCATCACAACCGCGTTGGCGCCTCTTGGAATTGGAGCCCCGGTCGATATCTCAGCTGCTTCGCCGATGTTGATCTCAATCTGCGGATCACATCCTGCTTCAATCGTCCCAACAATTTTCAGCATGACAGGTCGCCTCTCCTCGGCGCCAAACGTATCACTAGCCCTGACCGCGAAGCCGTCCATCGAAGCCCGATCGAAGCTTGGGACATCTATCGGGCATTGGACATCTTCTGCAATAGTTCGGCCGAGAGCCTGCCGAACGATGACTTCCTCAACAGCGAGAGGGTGAGGAGGGAAGTGTTCAAAGAGTCTCTTCTTCGCGTCTTCTAGGCTGAGGAGAGTTCGGAAAACTTTTCGTTCAGCCACGTCTTCTCCTCTCGATTGGGCGAAACAGCTCGACCGTGACTTCCTCGCCTTCTTCTATTCCTTCCTTATCTTCAGGAATTACGACGATGCCATTTGCTTGAGTCATGCTTGACAGGAGTCCGGACCCAGATGTGGCTATGGGATCTGCAACATACCGGCCATCGGCCTCCACGAGGGTTACTCGAAGGAAAGTCTTCATTCCCAGGGTTGAGGCGACTCTCCTTGAGACCTTCGCCTTGACTGAGACGGGTGGCTCCTCCTCCGTACCGAGCAAACGCAGCATTACAGGACGTACAAACGTCTTGAAGCCGATTATCGCTGCGACAGGCTGTCCAGACAATGAGACTACAGCCTTGCCATTGACGATCGCCAAACCCGTCGGCATACCCGGGCGCATCGAGACACCATGAATAAGCATGCCGGGCTCACCAAGTACATGCATCGCTTCAGGAACAAAATCTGTTTCACCAACAGAGGTTCCTCCTGTTACAAGCACCATGTCCGCCTCAGCCAAGCCCTTCCTCATCAGACGGCTGATATCCTCGACTGAGTCTTCTGCTATTCCCAAGTAGGCTACTGTCCCGCCCAGCTCAAGGACTAGCCCGGAGAGAACAAATCGGTTGGTGTTTACGATCTTACCTTGTTGAGGCAGGTCGCCGAGCTCGACGAGTTCGCTGCCAGTGCATAGTATCGCGACTCTTGGCCTACGAACCACTTCCACTTCATTCAACATCAGGGCTGCAAGCATTCCTATGTCCGCAGGCACTAGACGAGTTCCTTGTCTGAGTACAATATCGCCCTGTTGGACATCCTCTCCGGCTCTTGAAACATTCTCGCTTGGAGTCACTGGCCCTAAGACTTCGATCTGCCCTGAATCAAGCCTCCTTACATACTCAAGCATTACAACGGCGTCTGCACCTGCCGGGAGCACTGCTCCAGTGGTGATCTCAGCTGCCTCTTCTCTTTTGATCTTGAGTGTCGGAGAAATACCCATGACTGTCTTGCCTACAACTCTTAGCAAAGCTGGGTTCGTTTGCGAGGATCCAAAGGTGTCTTCAGCGACTACAGCGTATCCATCCATCGCCGCTCTATCAAAGGGTGGAATGTTAATGTTTGATATTACGTCTTTCGCGAGGACTCGGCCCAGCGCCTCGTCGAGCGGCACTTGCTCGGACTCCAACGGTCTAGGGCTCAAATGATCTAGGAATGTCTTGAGAGCCTGTTCGGCCTTCGTCGTCTCCTTGAATCCTCTCATTCTCACCTGGGCCATATCAACTACCGATGATGCCCTTTTTTGAAGGTCATCCCCTAATATCCTTAAACCTTTCATCTAGCGGATCGACACGAATCCCTGTCGGCCTGGATTATGGTTCGCAACATTTCCAATGTCAGATTTCCTCCTGATAGTACAAGCGCGACCTTCTTTCCCTTTACGTCTTGATGCATTTTGATCGCTCCAGCCGTAGATGCAGCTCCAGCTCCTTCTGCCACTTGATGAGTTGTCTCCAAGAGGAGAAGTATGGCGCGCTTGAGATTGTCCTCGCTTACAAGTATGATCTCGTCGATGAGCCTGCGCATTATCCTCATCGTCAGCTCGAAGGGCACTCTGGTTGCCAAGCCATCGGCGAACGTTTCAATCTTCTCTTTCTCAACCATCTTTCCACTCTTCCACGACTCGTAGACAGCAGGGGCTCCCTCCGATTGAACTCCAATCACTCTGATCGAAGGGTTGACAGTCTTCGCTACGATACATGCTGCCGAGGCACCGCTGCCACCACCAACCGGAACGAAGATCACATCCACATCCGGAAGCTCTTCAAGAATCTCAAGGTATAATGTTCCGACGCCGGCTATCAGCAAAGGCTCGTTCGCAGAGTGGATATACCTATATCCCTTCTCGCGAGCCTGGCCTTCAACCCAGAGCCTTGCCTCATCAAAGTCCTTGCCGTGAAGTTCAACGCGTGCGCCGAGATCTCTGATCGCCTGTATCTTGAAGGGGTTGGAACCAATGGGCGCGCCTATGATTGCCTCCACTCCAAAAAGGGCTGATGCGTAGGCTATTGACAGTCCGTGGTTTCCTGTCGATGCAGTAATCACCCCATGTCTCTTTTCATCGTCAGAGAGCTTAGAGATGAGGTTAATCCCCCCTCTCACTTTGAAGGCTCCGATCGGCTGCAGGTTTTCGCATTTGACATATGCCTCGAAACCAAGTCGCTTTGAAAGGGGATTGGACTTGAAGAACGGGGTCGCCTTAAGATGCTTGGCCACTGCGCGCCGAGCATCTAGGACATCAGCGATGGTCGGCTCCATCAACTCAAATCCCTAGTTGCATCATTAGTTTGGATGTAACTGAAAAAGAGTGGTTCTTGAAGCTGCAAGATCACGTGCAGAGCTAGAAATCCTATGGGTGAACATGCAAGAGCAAGAGCAAACATTGAGCATCGGTATCTCACCGTGCAGAATCATCTGGAGTACATATGGATCAGAATGATCAATATCATCGTCTTAACTTACTGCGACAGTGATATGGAGCAATCAGCAAAGGCTCTGTGGCTTTACGATTGGCTGAGCCCCTTCGAGACCACTTTGATCTCTTGGAAGAAGCCTGCGTATTCTCCCGGGGTGCCTTTTGTCGCTCCAACCAAGAAGATCAAAGCGACTTCCGAAGGCAGCGTCCAACCTGCATCAGAGTAATAGTTCCCTATCCGGACTTCACGATGCGACCAGGTGTTCAGGGGGGTGTTAATGATCACAATTAGATGCCGCTGGATCTGATAGACCTGATCGGGTTCCTCCGAAAAGATGATCCATAGCAAATTCGTTCCGTTGTTTATTTCTACTCCAAAGACATTCTCCGGGTGGCCAGAATCTCGATAGCGCTGGTGCCTAAAAGTCGGATACACCCAAATCTCTGATGTTCCTTGGAACAGCTGCTTTACGGCTTTGCCTCGGAGGTTCTGTCTCACATGAACCGTAGCCCAATCATGAGCATCATTGGCACCATCCTGATAGACATGCATCCCCAAGCAAATCATACCGTCAACCACATCACGTCTTATGAAGCCACGATCTTTCGGACCAAGTAGTAGAGACACCTCCCACATCAAGGGCTTCGTAAAATTCCAGACGGGGTCACGCGTCCAATACTTGAATCTTGGATTGGCTATCGCTGGGGCCTCCGGCATTACTCCGTAGAGTTCTATAAACAGTATAGAGATCATGCATGCGCAAGTGAGTATTGAAGCTGGAGCGAAGATTCTTCCTATTGTTATGGTCATGCCCGACTTCTCCAAAGTGCGATGTGAACTCTTCAATCATCACCAGTTTCCAATACATAAAGTAGCACTTGAGGGCCGGACAGAATCGTACAGTCATAGCTAGAAGAGTGCTGTCTGAGTCTCAGCTTGAAGTAGAGAGCTTTGAGCGACTTTTTTCGTGTTGTTCATGAATTTGAGAGAGACTCATCGGCGAGCATGTGGGAGCGCAGGGCAGTCATGCTATTGCCATTTCCACAGTTTTCTTCGCATGAATACCTCTGGTAGCACGAACAGCCCCCAGCTAGCCACGCCAATTACATAGGCCAGATCTGTAAGACTAAGCGGAGACAACCCAAACATTCTGGCTGCTGTAGGAATGTACGTTATGCCGAGGGTAGCAACGATAGAGACGATTTCAGCTATCACGAAGAATCTGTTCTTGAAGCTGTCGCGCCCCATTCGCCACACGCTCCGAGTTTCGGATCGGCAGTTCCAGACAACGAACAGCTCGAACATGGCAGCTTGAACGAAGGCGGTGGTTCTCGCTTCGCGTAGAGTTTCTTCTGTTCCGAATCCATGAGCCGGCCATACATAATACTCAAGACAGAAGACCAGAATCGTTCCAACAGCCTGCAATATGAAAGATGCCAGTATGAATGCGCCCATCCCATGCAGAATGCTTTCATCTGGCTTCCGAGGTTTCCGCTCCATTACGTCTTCGTCTGGAGGATCTGTGGCCAGGGCTACTGCAGGTGCGCCGTCTGTTACCAGATTTATCCACAGGATCATCGCTGGAAGCAAAGGCAACGGAAACATCTCAGGACTGAATATTCCTCCCAGTATTGCGAAGGAACCTATGACGAGCAACTCGTCGAAGTTGCATGATATGAGGAATCTGGCGTACTTGCGGATATTGTCGTAGATCACTCTTCCTTGTTCAACTGCCTTAACCATCGTCGCGAAGTTGTCGTCCGTGAGCACTAGATCTGAAGCTTCACGTGTCACGTCAGTTCCAGTTATACCCATCGAAACTCCTATATCCGCAGCCTTCACTGCCGGCGCGTCGTTCACGCCGTCCCCTGTCATCGCCACAATGTGTCCCTTGGCTTTCAATGCTTTCACGATTCTCAGTTTATGTTGAGGGGACACCCTGGCGTAGACCGTCACCTTCTCTACGATCTTCTCAAAGTCTATGTTACTCATGGCATCCAGCTCAATGCCCGTGAGGACAAGGCTCTCTTTCTTCATTATTCCGATTTCTTTTGCAATCGCCACAGCAGTGAGTTTATGATCGCCAGTTATCATTACAGTGTCTATTCCAGCTGCTTCGCACTTCTTGTTTGCTTGGATTGCTTCCTCTCGTGGCGGATCAATCATACCCTCTAGGCCTACGAAGACCAAGTCTTCCTCGACGTTTTCATCGAAGTCATTGAGTTCATCCGGGAGCCATCTATAGGCCATGCCTAAAACACGTAAGGCGGAACCCGCCATGTTCTCGTTTATTTCTAGAATCTTCTTTCGTTTTGTCTCTGTGAGGTTGTGCTCTTCGCCATTTTCGAGAACGCGACTGCATCTTTCCAGAACTGTTTCAGGAGCACCTTTCATGAAGGCAGCTTTTCTCTCCTCAGGTGTCATGTGAATGGTGGCCATACGCTTCCTTTCAGATGTGAATGGCACTTCACCTATGCGTGGATATTGCTTCACCAGGGCTCTTTGAGAGAAACCAGCCTTTGCAGCTGCAACGATCAATGCCCCTTCCGTCGGATCGCCTATAATCATCCATGCCTTGTTTTCGTTCTGCTCAAGCTGAGCGTTGCTGCAGAGAGAACCGATTCTAAGCAGCGTAGAGACAGCTTCGTCTTTTGCAGGGTTGATGGGCTTGTTGTCTTGTTGAAACTCACCTTCAGGTTCATAGCCGACACCTGAAATCTCAACAAGCCTGTTGTCCACGTAGAGCCTGCGGACAGTCATTTCTCCTTTAGTTAGGGTTCCCGTCTTGTCTGAACAGATAACTGTCACGGCGCCTAGACCTTCCGCTGCGGAAAGTTTCCTTATTATCGCGTTTCTCTTGGCGAATTCTCTCGCGCCTAGAGCGAGGCTTATTGTCACTATTGCGGGCAGGCCTTCTGGCACTGCGGATATTGCAAGGGAGATTGAAGACATGAAAGCCTGAATGAACCCCTCCAACTCCATGACTCCTTTGCCGTGCAGAATCACAGAGATTACTTCGAAAGCTTCCAAGGCAAAGATTGCGACACATACTGCTACGACGACTTTGGCGATTTTCTTTGCGAAGCTGTCAAGCTTTCTCTGCAGTGGTGTTTGCTCTTCTTCAGCTTCTTGAACTAGTTCGGCGATTTTCCCGAATTCTGTTCTCATTCCTGTGGCAGTAACAACTGCCTTGCCACGGCCGTAGACTGTATGGGTTGCCGTGAAGGTCATGTTTCGTCTGTCATTGACGTGTGTGTCAGTGGGCAATGTGGCCGAAGCGTGTTTGTTTACTGGTGTGGATTCTCCCGTTAGAACAGCCTCATTTGTCTTCAATTCTATGCTATCTATTAGTCTTGCATCTGCGGGCACGTGGTCTCCGGATTCTAGAACCACAATGTCACCCGGCACAACTTCCCGTGCAGGAATGATCATTTCCTTGTCTTCGCGTATTACGCGGGCTTTGGGTGCTGCGAGTTTCCTCAAGGCGTCTAAGGCTTTCTCAGCTCTGTATTCTTGTACAAAACCAGCTATTGCAACCAGAATCACTATGGCCCCTATGACAATTGCGTCCGCATATGTTTCGAGAGTCTCTTTAGGCGTCTCACCAGGTGGAGCAGGTTGCTGTAGCTCGTAGTAGCCGATTATCACGGAAAAGATGGTTGCTGCTATGAGGAGTAGGATGAATATGTCTTTGAATTCGCTGAGAAACATTTGAAGGGGTGTTCGACGTTTCCTTTCTTTGAGTTCGTTTAATCCATATTTTTGAAGACGAGTCTTGGCCTCTTGATCGCTCAAACCGCTCCTGCTACTGTTCAGTTCGTTCAAAGTTTCATCGATTGACTTGGCATGCCACATGATTTCGGCCATTCCGACCGTCTCCGGAGGCGCACTGTAGCTTTGACAGAAGCTCTTAAGGCTTTTAGGTATCCGGCTGGGTAGCAAGAGAAGACATGAAGCGCAATCGCAAAGCCAATACTGATGTCACTTATATAGGCAACTTCAACTAGACGGCAACCGAAATCGTTCGAGTATAGAGAGACGATGGTCAGGAAGCTGAACGTGCAGAGTTCCATAGGGCGTGAAGATGTATGGAATCATCCACTGGACAGCTAAACATTCTACTTGCGTTGGTTCCACCTATTCTGGCGATAGCCGCCATGGCAGTTTTGTATCGTCATGTCCGCAACTCAGATCCGGGTACAGAGAAGATGCAAGACATATCCGAGGCCATCAGGCTCGGCGCCATTGCCTACCTCAAGAGACAGAACATTTACCTTGCAGTGTTTGTCGGAGTAATGGCAACGATACTTGCCCTAGGTAGTTTCAACTTTCGGACCGGGCAAATCGATATCAGACTAACGGTGGCGTACGTTGCTGGAGCAGTCACATCTGCCTTCTCAGGTTACATAGGAATGTTGGGGGCAACTCTCGCTAATACTCGAACCGCTCAAGCGGCAAGATCTGGCCTGGCAAGCGCCTTCAGTGTAGCCATCTCCGCAGGATCTCTCATGGGTCTCGGAGTCGTGGGATTGGGTCTTCTCGGAGTGAATACCATGTATTACGCATTCAACGATCCCAAGATAGTTCTAGGATTCAGCTTTGGAGCAAGTAGCTTGGCGTTATTCGCCAAAGCAGGGGGAGGAATATACACTAAGACAGCAGACATAGCCGCTGACCTCGTCGGTAAAGTAGAGCTTGGAATACCTGAAGATGATCCGAGGAACCCTGCAGTGATTGCAGATAATGTAGGGGACAATGTTGGAGATGTTGCCGGTATGGGTGCAGATCTCTTCGACTCTTATGTGGGCTGTATTGTAGCCACAATGATATTGGGCGTGACACTGAGTGTCGAGTATATTTTGCTCCCCATCTATTTTGCGGCGATGGGTATTATCGCATCAATAGCTGGGACATTGTTTGTACGATCACTTATCAGGATAAGGAAGGGTAAGGATCCAGGGGGGGCCTTCGACCTGGGAACATTCTTCACTGGAGGAGTGTTCGCTCTGTTTGCCGCACTCGTAACGATCTACTTGAATACCAGTTGGAACTACCTCATTGCAGCTGCAGCTGGTGTGTTTGCAGGCTTCGTTATCGGTAAGACTACTGATTGGTTCACTTCAATAGACCAGAGATTTGCGATCAATACCGCCAAGGCAGCCAAGAGTGGCGCAGCGATTAACATCTTGACAGGTTTCTCTTATGGTCAGCTAAGCGTGGCTCCTTCAATCATTGGCATCTGCGCGACGACATTGGTGGCTTGGTACCTCGGTGGAATATACGGCATCTCAATCTCAGCCGTTGGCATGCTGTCAATCGTCGGCATGATAGTCTCCGCAGACGCGTATGGCCCAATCGTGGATAACGCGAAAGGAGTTGCGGAGCAGAGCGGTCTTGAGGAAACTACGATAGAGATAGCAGATCAACTTGACGCGGTAGGCAACACGACGAAGGCGATCACCAAGGGCTTTGCCATTGGTGCCGCCGCTTTGACAGTTCTTGCCTTGCTCGGAGTCTACGCCGAAACAGTTGGCTTGAAGACTATTGATATCATGAACCCTCGAGTGCTCGTCGGCCTCTTTCTTGGCATGATAATCCCACCCGTCTTCTCAGGCTTAGTCATTTTGAGTGTTAGCCGAAACGCAGATTTGATGATTTCAGAGGTTCGAAGACAGTTCAAGGAAATTCCAGGTCTTCTAGAAGGCAGGCCCGGCGTAAAACCTGACTATGCAAAGTGCGTTGACATAGCTGCGAAAGGGGCAATAAGAGAACTCCTGCCGCCCAGCATCTTATCGATTGCAGTGACGATCGCAACAGGCTTCTTGTTGGGCAAGGAAGGGCTTGGAGGCTTCTTGGTCGGCAGCATACTCAGTGGTTTACTATACGCACTCTTCATGTCAAATGCAGGCGGGATGTGGGACAATGCAAAGAAGTACGTGGAAGCAGGAAATCTCGGAGGTAAGGGTTCCGAAGCTCACAAAGCAGCTGTGACAGGAGACATGGTCGGAGATCCGTTCAAAGACACAGCAGGGCCTTCGTTGAATACTCTAATAACAGTATTATCGCTGACTGCGTCAGTATTCGCGGCGATCCTCTTCACTTGATACGGTTGTTCTATCACACTTGAATACTTTGCTTAGTGGATAGTACCTTTCCTCATTATGGTGTAGGGGCAGATTGTTTCTTCACTCGAATGATAATCAGAAGGCTTTTCTTAGATGGTTACACTACGTAGTGCAGTGAAGGATGATGGATTCTAGAGTAACGGAGCATGCGAAGCTTATTGTCACGTACTCGACGGGAGTCAAGAAGGGAGACCAAGTTCTGATAATGGCCTCTGACTACGGATTGGATTTGGCCTCTAATATTTACAAAGAGGCAGCGAGGCTAGGAGGTAGTCCCTTAATTGCAATGACTCCATCGGAAGTGACCCGAGCGTATTATGAGGTCACGCCTGAGGAGTTCTTGGACATCTTTCCAAATCATCTGTATGAATTGACTAAGGCGTCAGATGTCGTCGTTTCGATCAGGTCAGACATTAACACACGTACGCTAGGAAACGTGGATCCCAAGAAGCTGACGAGAAGGGACAAGACGACTAGGAAGATACTGGATGAGAGGCTTACCAAGAGATGGTGCCTCACGCAAGCACCTACACCGGGATTCGCTCAAGACGCTGACATGTCTCTGAAGGAGTATGAGGACTTCGTCTATTCAGCCATACTGATTGATTGGACTAAGCAGAGGGCGCAGATGGAGCGGCTGAAGAAAGTCTTGGATGCTGCCGACAAGGTTCAGATAGTCGGAGAAAAAACGAGTCTCACCATGTCGATCAAGGGGAGAAACGCTGTTGTAGGTGACGCTACTCATAACGTTCCGGGTGGCGAAGTCTACACTGCTCCGGTTGACGACTCCGCGGAAGGGGAGATCTGGTTTGATTTGCCGGGCATTCGGTACGGTAGAGAGATCAAGGGAATTCAACTCAAGTTCTCCAAGGGCGAAGTGGTGGGCTACTCAGCTGAAACTAACCAAGAGACACTGAAGAGCATCATCGAGACAGATCAAGGATCTAGGAGGATAGGAGAACTCGGAATAGGAACTAACAAAGGAATCAGGAAATTCACAAAGAATATTCTTTTCGACGAGAAGATCGGCGACACGATTCACCTTGCGCTGGGTAACGCATACAAGGATTGCGGAGGCGTTAACAAGAGCGCGATACACTGGGACATGATAAAGACGATGAAGCCAGGGCAGA
>CAYQCQ010000002.1:0-45116 GCA_964416035.1 uncultured Candidatus Bathyarchaeia archaeon | reverse complement strand
CTCGATATCAAACGGGATTCACCTCTCTACAACTAAGCAACTAATGTATCAGCTTATCATTTGTCAATAGAAATCACGCTCACAGATTCCATACGTCTTCATCCAATCCGATGTTTTGATCCTCGTGATTGTCGCGCACCCTCGCAGTTCTTAGGTAGAGTGAAAGCAACCCCAAGCTTTAAGGTGAATAGGGCAGCTCATTTGCCGCCAGTATCGGAAGGGTCGTTGAATGCCAATTGTCTTGGTAGTGCATGGCGGCGCAGGAGCTTGGACGGAGGATCGGATCAAGCCGGGACTCGAAGGCGTTGCCTCGGCGACAAGGGCGGTTTTCAAGATTCTGATGTCAGGGGGCGCAGCATTAGATGCGGTTGAGGCAGCTGTGAACTCTATGGAGGATAATCCTGTGTTCAACGCGGGATACGGCTCGACAATAACTTTGACAGGCGAAATTGAGATGGATGCCTCAATTATGGAAGGTCGATATCTAAGAGCAGGAGTCGTGACCTTCGTCAAAGACATCAAGCATCCTGTGAGCTTGGCAAGACAGGCCATGGAAAGAACTGATCATGTTCTCCTAGGCGCATGGGGCGCGGAAAAACTTGCCGATCTTCTCGGAGTTGACCGGAGAGATCCTCGAACTGAGGGAGCGATGAAGCGATGGCGAGAAGCCAAGGAGCGCTCTCTCAGAGGAGAGACTCCTCGTTATGGGAAGATCGTGGAGCTGGTAAAAAGCCGGCCTGAGTTTCTGTCGATTGGAACCGTGGGCGCCGTCGCGCTTGACCGTTCCGGCGATTCTGCAGCGGCGACATCTACCGGGGGAATGATCCTGAAGTTTCTTGGTAGGATCGGAGACACTCCTCTCATCGGAAGTGGAACATGTGCAGATAATTCTTCCGGAGCGGCTTAGGCGACCGGAACTGGCGAAGTAGCTATGAGATTGGTTCTCGCAAAAACTGTTTGCGACTACATGAGAGACCGATTGAAAGCCCAAAGCGCGACTGATCGTGCAATAAGGCTAGTCAACCGCAAGATCCGTATGTCGATGGGACTGACCGCCGTAGACAGAAAGGGAAGTGTCGGTGCAACCCACAACACGCCAGTTATGTGTTGGGCGTACGTGAGAGAAAGGATGGATGAGCCCAAGGCCCAGCTCAAAGCCAAAGTGTTGCCTCTGGAAACCTGAAGCTGCGCTCTATCCCTATCGCTCTCTTTTCAAGAAACATTTGTCCTTTCCTATCGCCAAAAGCCTTAAATCAACCATGCCATACGCAAGACTCAGCCCGAAATTCTGGGAGGATCAACCATTGCCGGAAGAAGAACCATCTGAGGAAGAAGAGGAGTGGGGCGAAGAGGAAGGGCTTGAGGAGGAAGAGTGGTAGTCTCCTCCGTTCTCTATCTTCTTAGCATGCCCACCGAGAGAATTGTTATCATTTTTTCACTCTGTATCTGAGTGATTGGTAATGGCCCGTGTTGCAGTTATCGACAGAGATAGATGTAAACCCAAAGAATGCGGCCGGCCATGCCTGAGATTCTGTCCGCTCGTGCGTTCGAGAATCGAAGCTATTCGATTCGAACAGGAACTAGATAAGCCCATTATCGTAGAGTCCCTCTGCACGGGCTGCGGAATCTGCGTGAGGAAGTGCCCTTTTGACTGCATCACGGTAGTCAACTTGCCTGAAGAACTCGAAGGCGAGTGTAGCTACAGATATGGGGCGAACATGTTCAAGCTGTATCGGCTCCCCATCCCACAGAGAGGGATCATAACAGGTCTGATAGGCAGAAACGGCACTGGCAAGTCTACAGTCTTAAGGATTCTTTCAGGAGGGCTAACGCCCAACCTAGGGAAGTTTGATTCACCGCCTGACTGGCCGCAAATCACGAAGCACTATCGAGGTTCTGTTCTCCAAGACTACTTTGAGCGTCTCAGCACAGGTAGCCTAAGAGTCGTTCACAAGCCTCAGTATGTCGACGTCATATCACAAAGGATCAAAGGAAAGGTTGCCTCAATCCTGCAGAAGGTTGACGACAGGAAAGTCTTGAAAGAGGTTTCTCGCGAACTTCAGATCACTAGTATACTTGACCGACAAATAGGTGTACTAAGCGGAGGAGAACTTCAGGCTGTCGCAATAGTTGCCGCTGTCTGCAGGGACTCTGATGTCTACGTGTTCGACGAGCCATCCAGCCATCTCGACATTGGTCAGAGAATGAGAGCTGCGAAGATCATCAGATCGCTCATCGACGAGAGAAGAATTGTCATCCTGGCTGAACATGATCTTGCGATGCTCGATTATCTATCAGACCAAATCTGCGTTCTGTACGGAGAACCCGGAGTCTATGGAATTGTTTCTCACAACCACGGCGTGCGAGTCGGTGTGAACATATTCCTTGACGGGTTCATCCCAGACGAGAACATGAGGTTCAGAGCTGAAGCCATCAGATTTCACATCAAGCCTCCAAGAGAAGCTCCCCCTGCCGACTCATGGCAAATTGAATGGGACACCATGGAGAAACGCTTTCGAGGATTCTCCCTGAGGATCGAACATGGTGACATCAAGCGAGGAGAAGTAGTGGGCATAGTGGGCCCGAACGGAATCGGCAAAACTACGTTCATCAAGCTTCTTGCCGGACTGGAGAAGCCTGACGAGGGGATGGCTCCAGCGCTCAGCGGATTTTCCATTAGCTACAAGCCACAATATATCTCGGCGGAATATGAAGGCTTGGTAAACTCGCTTCTGGTCAGCATCGCAGAAGACAGATACGATACAGACTATTTCAGAAACGAAATAATCTATCCTTTGAGTCTCGAAGATTTTCTGGAAAGAGACGTCAAGGATCTGAGTGGAGGAGAACTGCAACGGGTTGCGGTGGCCGCTTGCTTGGCGAAGAAAGCGCAACTATACCTTCTAGATGAGCCGAGCGCGTACCTCGATGTCGAGGAGAGACTGTCCGTTGCAAAGACGATACGTAAAGTCGTAGAAGAGAATGAGGCTTTCGCCTATGTGGTCGAACATGACATAGCCATTCAGGATTTCATGGCAGACAGATTGATGATCTTTTCTGGACGACCGGGAGTCAATGGCATAGCGGTGTCGCCCTCACCGTTAAGAGAAGGAATGAACAGGTTCCTGCAAGAGATGGACATAACATTTCGAAGAGACCCTGAAACGGGACGCCCCCGAGTCAACAAGCTTGCAAGCAAGACAGATCGAATCCAGAAGGAGGCGGGCGAGTACTACTACGTCCCTACAAGTGCAAAACAGTAAAGCACTCTGTGAGTAAGTCAGCTACTCTTGGTGACATCGTCATAGCGCAATGGCTTATATCGTGCACCGAGGGCTTAGGACCGTGGCTTTCAGGAGTTGCACGAATGATGAGAATTACACGAATACTCATTCTTGTCCTGCTTATCTCTCTTACAAGTCCGGGCTCAATTGCCATGATACAGGTTTTGGGCACACAGGGTACAATGGTCAAACCTTCAGTGGTCGCTACTAGAAATGTGCCGTTAGCCATCAAGATTATCTTCATCGGCTTCAACCAATCTACAATCAATACAACCTATCTGCTTTGGAAAGAGAACATTCCATTAAGGCGAGTGAACCAGATTCTAACAGAGCCGAAGGACACGGGAGTAGTGTTCGAGCTTAGCTACCAATTCCTCTTCGCAACCCCGCAATTCGAGAAGGAATTGGTAGGTTTTCTAAGAAAGATCGAGGTTTCTAGGAAGATGCTCAATCCATGGTTTGGAACTCAGACTGATAATGTTCTCTACGACGCGAACAGAGTCGAAGACTGGCTGTACGAAAAACGAGAAATGTACCAAGGCTTTCCCTCTAACGGCTACGCATTCTTCATTGCAAATCTGACGCAATTACCTTCAGTGACCTATGACCAGATAGCTCGGCCTTGGTTGAAGAAATCACTCACGCCCCACTATTACAGCGTTGAATATTATGACCTTGACCTAGAGTACCAGATCAGAAACAGAGAGTTCATGACAGCGTGGGGAGGGCATCATAGGTTTTGGTTCCTAGACCTTAGCGCAGGGCCTTCATTCAACACACCAAGCGACGCACCTCTTCAGGCAGTGCTTACGGCGCTGGAGATCGACATACGCACCCCTTACGGAAGTGCCTGGCTTACCCAATACTTATCCGACTACATATGGGAATCAGTCTGGAACCTGGCCGTTCCCCAGTTCACATATGCACCGACATACTCCGAGAAGTATAGAATCGCTATAACGGTTTTCGACAACAGAACCAAGGAAGAGAGAGATCAAACCCCGATACGCAAGACCGTCAGAACCGAACTGATAAAGAAATCTTACAAGGACCTCGTTCCATACAGCGATCTGGATGTTACTGTCGCCTTCCAGAACTGTTCCGATGATCAAGATCTCGCAAGAGAATTGGCGAAGGCTTACAAACCCTCTAAGGACCCGGCCTTTCGTTACGTCGACCTCAGGCCTCTCTACAAGTATCTTCAAACTAAGCTGGGTCACTACGTTGCAAACATATCTCGAGATGAAAAAGAGGTCACGATACCGGTCTTCGCTTTCGCTTTCAGCAAGTCTTACTTGGGCTACACCTACAAGTGGGATGTCAGTCAACGGTCTCCAGCTGAGGAGACGTTCTGGGGATTGGCCCAGGAGGACATGGTCGTCGCCGCCTTGACGCAGGCAAGTGAATTTGACCGAGGGGCCATCGTGAATCCTCCTCAACCGAACAAGGGAATCGGGTTCTCCCAGCTCATCATCCACGAAGTGGGTCACATGCTGGGTCTCATGCATCCTCATCAGTACGGAGATACTCATGACTTCGTAGCTTCAGCTATGAGTTACTTCTGCTATGACTACAACTTCAGCCAATTTGACAAGGACGCGTTGCGCAGAGTGCACGCCGATGGCATCGTTATGCAGACGTCCGCTAAGATTGCTGAGGTAAAGGCCGTGGCAGCAACCAAGTTGACTAACCCTGCTGCGCTTTCGAAGCTTACCAGAGCCGAAGAACTCCTAGCACTTGCGGACAAACAGTATCTCTCGATGGACTACGTCACTGCTCTGGAATGGGCTCTGCAGGCCCGAATACTCGTGCACGAGGCTGCAATCGACATAGACCTCTTTCCGAACGCTGTACCATTTTGGGCCATGTGTTTCCTAATAGTAGGGGTAGCAGTTGGATATGCGATCAGAAGATCGCTCGAACCGAAGCTGCGGGTTCGAATAGAAAGTACGAAGAAAGGGAGCACCATTAAGAACCTTTAACTACCTGCCTCAGAAGTCTTGGTAGCAGATGGCAATAATGCCTAACTACTGTCTTGAATGCGGCGGGAACCTATCCTATGATTCCGTCCTCAAACAATATGCGTGCCGTAGCTGTGGGATGACCTTCACATCCCAAGAGCTGATGGTCGGAAGAGAGAAGCTGTTCGAAGGAAGAGACAGTTTGGATGAGGAACGGAAGCGAAAGCAGAAAGACTACCTGAAGTGGTGGCTTTCGAAGAAATAGGCGCCGCACCTCGCTGAGATGCCCAGCAATGACCTGTAGCGTTGAGCTTCTTTGCGTAGGAAATGAACTTTTAGTCGGTAAGATTGTAAACACGAATGCGACTTGGCTTGCGAGAAAGATAACCTTCCTCGGCGGCTCCGTGAGCAGAGTCACAACAGTCGGTGACGACATTAGGGAGATCCAAGAAGCGGCAAGAAGCATATTGGCACGAGGGCCGGATTTGCTATTAACGTCAGGAGGCTTGGGTCCTACTTTCGACGACATCACAATCAAGGGACTATCTCATGCGGTGAGGCTCCCACTAAAGGTCAACAAGGAGGCTCTGAACCAAATCAAGGCTAGATACCAGAAGGTCTTTTCCTCTCGACGCTTTGTGCTCACGAAATTTCGAACAAAGATGGCTGCTTTTCCAGTAGGAGCGAGACCTCTTCTCAACCCTGTGGGTACGGCTCCGGGAATGGCGCTCAAGGTTCGGAAAACCCTTGTCATATGTCTTCCGGGAGTCCCTAAGGAAATGCGTACGATTTTCTCTAGGCACGTCGCCCCGATGATTAGACTCAAGACGGGAACCGATGGATATATATCGCGGACTGTCTGGGTGCGAGGGATCTTCGAGTCAGAGCTTGCTCCACTGATAGATCGCGTAATGAGGCGACATCCTGAAGTCTATGTTAAGTCTCACCCTCAAGGCGGTGAAGGACGGGCTGAGTCTCGGATAGAACTGGATTTCTCATACAGAAGTCATGATGTCGTGAAAGGTCGCCGAGTCGTATCAGGTGCGATTGCGCAGATGAGGCGCCTCTTGACTGGTAGGGGCCAAATAGCCAAGTAGCCTCAGGATGCATAATACGCAAGACTTTTCACTCTGTCAAGCTGTACGCGGTAATGGTTGGCGTAGCGATGAAGTTTCAGGCTAGACTCTGAAGAATAGATGTGGAGGAATCTGGGTTCCAAAGCCTCGCCAACCCCGGAGGGAAAATCTTGGTGATGTCGCGTTGAAAGTTGTCTTCGTAGTCGGAATGGCAGGATCTGGAAAGTCTTTGTTGACGGCAAGCCTTCAGGAATGGTTGAGACTGACCGGTCAGAATGTGGTGGTTCTTAACGCGGATCCGGGAGCTCAAAACCTCCCTTATACCGCCGATGTGGACGTGCGCACCTACGTGGACATAGAGAACTTGATGCTACAGTACCGCCTTGGACCGAACGGGGCTTTGATCATGGCCACAGACCTAATTGGAGAGTACATCGAGGAGATCAAAGAAGAAATAGATGAGACCGGAACAGATCTTCTGTTGGTCGATACTCCTGGCCAGATGGAGCTGTTTGCCTTTCGAGAAAGTGGACCTTTCATATCTCAAGCCTTAGGAAGCGAGGAGAAGGCCATACTTTACCTATTTGATGCGCCATTTTGCCGGAATCCCCTAAACTACGTGTCGAACATGTTCATCGCTACAGCAATCTACAGCAGGGTGGCTCTACCCCAAGTCTACGCGTTGACAAAAACGGACCTCATTGTCCCCGAGGAGCTGCAGGACATACTATCAAGATCCGAGAGCCTCGATTCCATGGAATCGGCGATCGAGATGAAACTAGGCGAAACGGCTTCGATCGTGATCCGCGACTTGTCACGATCGATTGTCTCGTCAGGCTTCGAATTTGATCCTGTTCCGGTATCGGCCAAGGATAACACAGGACTTGTTGACCTCTACGCAGAGCTGACTCGCATACTGACGAAGGGTGAGGAGCTAACACCATAGGACTCTAGAGTCTTTTGAGAGTCCAGGCGAATTAGCCTACAAGCGCGCGGATGTTTCTTTGAATTGGCCTCTTTGGATTGCCTGTGGTAGTATCGTTCGTGGTCGCCTCGGCGTTCATCGGTCTGATTCTCGTCATATTGACCAAGACGTTGAACGCCCGCGAGATTTCTGTAATTGCTGTCTCGGTTTCGACATGCCTAGCTAGCAACTACACCCTCATCTGGCTACCTAACGTGAAGGTGATGGGATCTCATCATCTTCGTTAGTGGACTGCACTTTGGCGTGTATGTCGGCGGAATGGTGGCCATTCTGGTATGGGCGGTCTATGGGTCAATCAATCTACGTGGCTTCGTCCTGCCCATATAGCTTGGATGCATGGCTGCCGAATCTCTGTTTGGCAATGTGGGAGGAATGATGGGCAGGCCTTTCTCAGTCAATGTCATGAACCGCAGAGCAGTGGCGTGGGAGATGACCGTGGCAGGATTTCTGTTGACCTTCATCTATGATCTTGCCACGAACCTCTTGAGCGCAGTGACTATCAGCTGGTTTGAGACTAGTCTCGAAACGATCGTTGCAGTGATGATTTCTGGAATCCCCTTCGCCTTGATTCATGAACTCAGCAATAGCATCCTCTTCTTTCTAGGAGTTGGCCCGCTTGACTCTTCCATAGAGAAGATAGCTGGAGGCAGATTTCATGTCACAAGATAGAAAACATTTCTGGAAGATTGCAGCTGGCATCTTCTTGTGCTGCGGCCTGTTGGCATCCCTGCTCACGTTGTACTACTGGTACCAGTACGGCCGGACTCTGCAGCGATTTGAATCGACAACCGTAAGACTTAGCGTGATCTCCGACTACGGCAACGGCTCAATCCACCGGAAGCAGCATAGAGATACGTTGAGTCTTGCGGCCGACTCTTTACTATCAGTGACCGTCAGGTTAGCGAAAGTGAAATACGACGTCTACCCTATCGGAGTGCTTGTGGTCTCAATAGATGGAGTAGCGAATACCATGACCGTGGCGTGGCTCTGGTATCGCTGGAACCAACAATCCAAGAGTTGGCTTCATGGCGAAACTGGGCCTGACAAATTCTTTCCACGAAATGACGACATTGTGATATGGTACTACACCTCGTTCGAGTCATGGCCGCCCCAACCGCCAGAACCCCCAAATATGGGCTCTAGCGTCTAGGTTTCCTCAATGAACCGGAAAAGAATTGTGTTTGATGAAGCTTACTTTCTCCTGAGCTTCAGAGAGCTGAAAGACCGTGGGAAGGTGCCGTCTATCAATGATTCTTGAGAGGCCAGAGGGAGTCGTACGGGGGCTTATTGAAAAGATATGAGCAAATGGGACTGGTCCATACTAGAGGAGGAACCGATATTGCAGAGTCTCTCATTTGAAAGGTTTTGCATGTCTCAATGTCTTCAGACGTGATCTCGATTCGTCAGTCTCTTAGCTGAATCACAAAGTTCTATCACCGACCAATCCCTCACGGCGCATATAAAGGCTAAAAGCAATATAGCCGAATGTTCTTTCTTCATTAGGATTATAACAACTCGCTCGGTTTTCATATTGCCAAACGGGCGGGGTTATGATGGGCAGGAGAACAAGGGAGATCATTGAGACGGCGCTAAAGAGTGGCCGTGCAAACCTACTCGAAACTGAAGCCAAAGCGATTTGCGCAGACTATCAGATGCCGATTCCTCTGTTCGAGTTGGCGAAGAGCGCTGAAGAAGCCTCTAATGCTGCCCAAAGGCTAGGGTACCCAATTGTGCTCAAGATCGTTTCCCAAGACATCCTGCACAAGACTGAAGCAGGGGGAGTACTCCTCGACATCAGAAACTCCGCCGAAGTCAGAGACGGGTTCATAAGAATAATGGAGAACGCAAAGAAACATAGTTCGAAGGCGAAGCTTGAGGGCGTCCTCGTCCAAAAGATGGTTCCTCAAGGAACCGAGGTAATCATAGGCGGTCTGATGGACCCCCAGTTCGGCCAGACTCTGATGTTTGGTCTCGGAGGAGTATTTGTCGAGATTCTGAAGGACGTGACTCTCAGGATTGCGCCTATTACCGAGCAGGATGCTCGGGAGATGATTCGTGAGATCAAGGCCTATCCGATCTTGAAGGGCTACCGAGGCCAGCCTCCAGTCGACGAGGATGCAATAGTGGACATTCTGCTAAAGGCTTCAGATCTAACTATGGAGAACCCGCAGATCAATCAGATGGACCTCAACCCCGTCATGGTCTATGACAAGGGGTCTAGCATAGTTGACGCAAGAATGATCTTACGTCTTTAGCAGAGGGTCCCTCCTCTTCCCTCAGCCGTACGCAGTCATTCGTCTCAGATACGCCAACATTTTCCAGCTCAAGCCTGTTTCATAATGAGAATGGTGTCGGCAATTTTACTTGCTCTTTTCCGGGCTAACGTCATTCGCCAAAGCTTAATTAAGAAAAGCGATTCTCCGTCTTACACGTGTCTGGGCATGGCTGAGGGCTAGCGATGACGCAGATCGTGGAAACGGTCGAAGATCTCGACGAGAGGATTACCTCGTCTAGAACTAAGCGCAATCAACTGGACAATGAGGCAAAGCTTCTGGCCCGGAAGAGAGACGAACTGAACGAGCAGTTCCAAAGGCTCAAGGAGCAAATTCAAGAACTGAAGGGAAAGAGAGACTCACTAAACCTGCAGGTACGTGAACTGAAAGAGAAGAGGGAAGAGGCAAGAAGAAAGCTCGACGCCAAGCGCGCTGAGGCAGAATCGGTCAAGAACACTATCATTAGCCTTGAGAAAAGAGCCTCAGGAAGCTATTCCGGCTTGAAGAAAAGAATGCAAGAATTGGAGTGGAAAATACAGACGAATCCGCTATCTGCCAAGGAAGAGGCCAGACTCATAGCCCAAATCAAGAAACTTGACGCTCAAGTTGTGGTTTACGACAAGATCCGTGAGTTAAGAGACAGGGTAATCATGCTCCAGGCGGAGATGAATGCAGCTAGATTTATAGCGAATGAAGCACATGAAAAATTGAGCGAGATCGCGAAAGAGAGCGAGGTCTACCATGAGAGGATGATTGAAGTTGTAAAGCAGGCCTCGGACCTGAAGTCGGAAGCTGATGAGGCACATCTCAACTACGCCGAAATCAAGCGACAGGCGGACGAGGCTCATTTGGAGTACATAAAGGCAAAGGAGTCAAGACAGAAGATCATTATGGAAGACCAAATGTCACGGCTCAAGAAACAACAAGAAGTCCGGAAGAAGGTTGAGGGTATGGCTGAAGAGAAGTTGAGGAGGGGAGAGAAACTTTCACTTGACGAGTTCAGAACTCTCGTTGAGAAAGGAGCAGTATAGATCTCGCCCGGTATTTCCGTTCTTGTCTCTTGGAATGCCTCACGTTTTGAGACTTTATTATGAGGAAGAAGACCATTGGTCAAGGTAGCTGTCATAGGGGGCTCAGGCCTTGAAAAGATGCTGGACAGAGGAAAGGTTACCGAGGTGGAAACTGAATACGGTAAGCCTCCACCAATAACAATAGGCATCGTCAAGGGCCATGAAGTTGCCTTCATCCCGCGACATGGTCCAAAACATGAAGTCCCTCCCCACAAGGTGAACTACCGAGCGTTGACCATTGGACTGAAGAATCTCGGTGTCGAACGAATCATCGCAACGAACGCTGTAGGCGCCATCAACGAAAAGTACAAACCAGGAGACATAGCAATACCCCTTGATATCGTAGATTTCACAAAGACGAGACCCACGACTCTATACGACAGGCCACCGGTGGTACATGTAGATGTCAGTGACCCGTATTGCCCGAGTCTGAGAAAACTCTTGATCGAGTCGTCAAAGAAGCACATAGCGCATGTTTGGACCGACTCAGTGATGGTATGTACGGAAGGGCCGCGCTTTGAGACTCCTGCAGAGATAAGGATGTTCAAACTACTAGGATGCGACTTGGTCGGAATGACTGGAGCTCCGGAGGTCTTCCTCGCAAGAGAGGCGGGTCTATGTTATGCCTCCATTTGCTTTGTGTCGAACATGGCGGCCGGAATGCAGGCCCGAGTAAGTCATGAAGAGGTAAGAGAAGTTGCTACTAGAGTCATGCCCACCATAACGGCGATAATGTCGCAGTCAATCGCCCAGCTAGATGATGCCGAACAGTGTAGATGCAAATCATCACTTACCACAGGAGTGTAGGAATCAGCGATGCTTCGTAGCCTGTTGGAGACAACCGGGGTCTACAAGATCTACGAAAAATGGCTTCTTGACCAAGTTATGAGCGGCGAGATGCCTCAACATATTGGAGTGATACTCGATGGGAATCGGAGATGGGCTGTGGGACAATCACTTCCTGAGTGGGACGGGCATTTATGGGGTGGAAGGAAGGCGGAGGTTTTCCTTGAATGGTGCTTGGAACTCGGCATACAAACAGTAACGGCCTATGCTTTTTCGACTGAGAACTTCCAAAGGTCTCGAAAGGAGGTTGAACGCATCTTTGAAGTCTTGGAACAAGAGGCGAAAAGACTTGACGATGACGATAGGCTCCGAGAAAACCAGGTTAGGGTGAAGGTGATCGGGAGGACTGAACTTCTCCCAGAGACGTTGCAGAAGCTGATTGCGAAGATGGAGGATCACACAAGGAACCACGACAAGCACTTCTTGAATATAGCCATAGCGTACGGCGGTAGGGCTGAGATAGTCGACGCTGCAAGAAAGATAGCTCAGGACCTAAATGTGGGAAAGATCTCTCCGAACGATATCAATGAAGAAAGCTTTCGTGACTACTTATACACGGCGCATCTACCGAACCCCTACCCAGATCTAATCATAAGGACATCAGGTGAGGAAAGGCTCAGTGGCTTCCTTCTTTGGCAGTCCGCATATAGTGAGCTTTGCTTTCTCGATGTGTACTGGCCTGAATTTCGCAAGATCGATCTGCTGCGTGCGATAAGAATATATCAAAAAAGAAAGCGGACATATGGTCGCTAGGTCGGATACAGTTTTCCGTTGTCTCGGACAGACAGTCTACGAATCATTCAAGGACCGCTCAAACATCGAAGGGGGCCGCCTACTTTAAGTTAGCTCGAATGAAGTCCGAAGTAGCTCTCTGTGAAGAGTTTCCAGCAGGTTGACGACGAGGAATCAGATGCACGAGAGTAGGCCCAAGTTGAGTGGAAGTACGCAAGAAAAGACTGGCCGCAGCTAGGAAGATTCCTGTGTCAAGAACACTGTCACCTTTCGGCGCGGAATTCGCTCTTCTTGAAGACTCTCGCGTGTCAGCCGTAGTATCATGCTTTCTACTTCTCAACTCTTTGTTTTCTGAGGCAGCGATTGGTTTGACAGTAGAGAACTCTCTCTCATTTGCCCCAGGAGAAAACAAGGTGACATCTTTAGCTTTGAAAGGCAACACGCTCTATGTCGGTATGAACATGGTACCCGGAACGATTGTCAGAGTTGACACGAAAACAATGAAGAAGATAGGCTCCCCCCTGAGGTTGTCCGAAGATGAGAACTCCATCTACTCTCTACTAGTCGTCGAAGATCACCTATACGCAGGCCTATACACCTCACCCGGAAGAGTCGTGAAGATCCACGCAGACAGCTTTACCAGGGTTGAAACACTGACTCTTCCAGAAGGCCAGAACTGGGTCAGTTCCTTGGCGTCATCAAACGGCTTCCTTTACGCAAGCTTGAGGATGTGGCCAGGTAAGATCGCCAAGATTGACCTCAAGACCTTGAAGCAAGTCGATCTCATTGAGCTGGCCTCGGGAGAGAATAACATCTACTCAATGGCGACTAAGGATGGATATCTCTACGCGGGCATAGCAATGCGGCCTGGAGGCGTCGCGAAGATAGATCTCGAGACCTTCCGAGAGGTACAGTCTCTCCGATTTCGACTTGGAGAAGACTATTCCCAGCCAATCGCCATTTCGGAAAATCTACTGTTTGCCGGATTCTACTCGAAACCAGGAGGAATCGCAAAAGTAGACCTGACCACTTTTGAGGAAGTGGCCGTTAGCGCGCGTTTTTCCCAAGGGGAGGACAACGTCTGGAGCCTCATCGTCCACCTAGGCTCGGTCTACGCCGGACTGGACACACGTCCAGGGAAGGTCATTAGGTTGGATCTAGATCTCAGAAGGTTGGATACACTGAGTCTCGGAGAGGGCGATGGTGGGGTCTACGCCTTTGCCCCTTTGAACGAGTTTCTGGTCTGCGGCGTATACAGTTCTCCTGGAAAGATCATGCTGCTTCGGCCCCAAGAGCTAGTCACCCCCTCATTCCTTTTCTCAGTAACCCTCTCGATACTCTCGTTCGCTTTGCTCTGTTTGACTCTGTGGGTGCTGAAGTCAAAGCTTCGAAAGAGCCCCGTTGTCGACAGAACAGTTCTTGAAAAAGCTCAAATACGTTTCTCTTTCTTGCTATGGAAGTGCCTTCGTCCACTGCAAGATTTCACATAGCCGTCTCTCCCTTGATCTCGGGCATATCTGATGTTCACGAGCTATCGAGGAAAACTTCATGTGTCTGTCGTCGTTTTCGTCTGCTGGCTCAAAGAACAAGTGACATCGCTATTGCCTCAACCGCGAAGATTGTAGAGTATCTGGGGGCAGGGAACTCCGGTATGTCTATTGACATTGCGTAGAGCATCACCTCCACGCATTCTGCAGTGATCTTAGTAATCGATTTCCTATTGACATAAGTGCTGCTCTCCACTCCGGCATAGAATCCTCCCTTGGTTGCTACCGTATTGTTCACTTGCTGCATGCCCAGATTCATCTCATTCTTTCCAACAAGCCAAAAGTACGATTGTTCAGCCAAGGACCAGTGGTATGATCCTCCGAGATCAACCCAGATAAGCGCCAAGTCTCTGATGAATTCTGCAGCAGCCAGAGTTCTCTTAGGATAATTTTTGACTGAGGCTTCTGTGCGACTTTCCCCAAGGCCTCCGAAGCGATCCATGCTAGTGAGAAGAATGGATCGCTTCCATTCTTCTTCTCACTAGAAGAAGAAAAGCAGTCAGTCGCCCCTCCAAAACGTCTTCACTCCGCCGATCTCTCCAACAAGACATATGCAACACAGGAAGGTCCTGTCTTGCTCTTATCTGGATTTTGGCGCATCGGCTCAGCCTTGAGCGCGTCACAAGACCAACAGACATAGACTATGGAAGGATCCGATTGGCTTGCCTTCGTTTGCTCCGGTAATGACAACCGCGATAGAGACTTCTTGCCTGTTTTATGTGTACTTGCTTCAAAACATTATACGATTGGCGAGTAACCAAACTCGCCGTTTGATCGGAGAACCTTGAGATTGAGATTCAAAAGAGGATTCTTGATCCTTGTAGCGCTTGCAGGAATAACGTTCGCAACCTTGTCGTGTTGCGGGCGAGCAATGGCATATGCAGATTCTTCTGTCTATCAAAAGGAAACCCTCTCCTCAGTCAGAAATCCAATAGTTGAGTTTTCCGTTGACGCGGAGACAAAGAGCGGCGACTACATCAAAGCCACGAACGAAGGAGGGCTCATCTTCCTCAAGGGAAGGCACCTCAAAGTTGTTCCTTGGAACAGCTTGTACGACACAGCAACAAAAGCTTGGGTGGTCTTTCTCATCAACGTCACGTCGAACAGTTTCAGCGTAATATACCTATACCTCTGGAATGGCACCGGGGCCTTCAAACTACAATATTATGAGTACGGGGCCACCTCGTTAGAGATATACTTGTTCTATGGTGCAGACCATGTCAAGAATCAGACACGTCCTACTCCCTCAATAGAAATGCCGAGACTATCGATCGTGCCCGAAGCCAAAAACCCCAGCGGCGTATCTGCCCTTGGCCCAACGCTGTTCATCAATGATAAAGGGGGGTTCTACATCAATCGGACTGAGCTCTTGTCTCTATATCCCCTTCTCTACAATCGATTCCTTGGTGTAAGTGAGCTTTGGCTCTTGATGACTGACCTTCAAGGGAGATACTACTACTCAATCTTCTATCTCTTCGAACGCGACCTAGACCATGTTCTGCGGGCACACACTCTGCGCCTAAATGATCTCTACCAAGCTCCATTTGAGAATATTGAAGCTAAGTGGATGCCCGGACCCTTTCCCTATTCTTTGACTGTGTTCTCTGACATCGAGAATGTGACGGTGAAGATCAACGGCTTTCCTTTCAAGACGAATGAGCTCGGGAGGATTGAGATACGGGTCCCGATCGGGGATATCGCAGTCGAGGCTCAAAACGAGATAATGACAGGGCGCGGTTCAAGACGGGTCTTCAGCGAGTGGAAGTGGTTGACAAAATCAAACCCGACATTCGTAAGAATTACGCAGAATACAAATCTGTACCTCACATACAGAACACAGTTTTTCCTGTCACTGAGTTCGCCTTACGGATCACCAATAGGCGAAGGATGGTACGATGCAGGTACAACCGTCACGTTCTCAATAGAGCCGTTTATCGACCTTTCGAATAAGACTAGGCTTGTGTTCTATGGCTGGACTGGTGATCAGGAAAGCAGCAACTCTGAGGGAGTGGCTACAGTTGATAAGCCGAAGACATTGCGCGCAAACTGGAGACGACAATATGAGATCCAGATTTCGACTAAAGGATTGCCTTCAGGCGTAGCTGTGACTCTTGCAGCAAATGAGAATCAAACAACCGTCAAAGTTCCCTTTACAAATCGACAATGGGTCAATGCAGACTCGTCTTTGACGATCAAGATATATCCTACGAACCTCACCGCGTCTCAAGTCAGATACGTCTTCCGTCGATGGCAAACTGAAGATGGGACAACAATTGTTCTTCCAGCCACTGTTAAGAGCCCAATGCAACTCATAGCAAGATACGAGACTCAGGAACCCTTCACAGGCAAGATAACTCTGCAAGTAATTCCCACAACCTTACTTCTCGGGAACACAGTCACGATAAAGGGCGCAACGACCCCCTCCCGATCCCTTACAAACGTTACCATTTTCTGGAGCCAAGATTCAGTAGAGTGGATTCCAATTGCGACAGTTGCAACCGACTCCAGCGGCAACTACGATCATGTTTGGGAGATCCGTCACGGTGAAAAGATCTACTTCAAGGCCAGATGGACCTACGACCCCGACTATGACTCCCTTGAAAGTTCCATCGTCACGGTGACGCGAATCGTCTCTGTCGCTGGCCAGCAGTTGCAGTGGCCACAATTCTTGCATAGTATTTTTATGTTCCTTGAGAATGCGCCCATCCCTAGACAAATGACAGCGACACTTCTGTATCCCCTGATAAAGATCAGTGAGATCGCCATGCAGGTCTCGTCTGCCACTGGAACTCCCAAATGGCTTCAGGAAGTCACCACGTGGGTATTGACAGGAGCATTGGCTGGCCCACTCTACTTAGGCCCCTTCCTTGCTCTTCTTGCCATAGCATGGAGGAGAGCTACACATAGGTCGCCCTCAGCCAGATGGCTCATAATATTCGTTATCGCAACCGCTGTCGGTATTGGATTAATGCTGATCGGACAAGTTTTGTCAGCTTCTGCAATTTTACAGGTGGGTCTAGCTGTCGGGACGATCGCCCCCTCACTCCTGACGGCATACGTATTGGCGTTGGCGATAGCAAAGATCACATAGATCCGACGCAAATCTTTCCTTCAAGGGCTGACCAAAATAGCCCTGCTACTGGAGAATCTTGCTAGAAGGTATTGGAGCGGGCCATCATTGTGTAAACCTCTGTCATTCGATCTCACAGCTGCACTCTCCGATTTGACATCCTACACAGGGAGGTCAAGTAAAAGGGCTAAGAGAGTTCTCAACTTCCTAAAGGGACGGATAGCTCTGGAAGGGAAAGCTATCCTGAATCTAGGATGTGGGCCGGCCCCGATATCAGAGTTCTTCCGACAGATGTCCACCCTCTTGGTCGGTCTTGACAGAGAGAAACGATACTTGAGACAAGCCCAAGAGAAAGCGTCCCTAGAGTTAGTCTTGGTGACGCAACAAGCATACCATTCAGAGACGAGAGTGTTTAGTTCGTCCTATGAAATGACGTATTGGAGCATGTTTTCGACCAAGCCAAACTGATGCAGGAACTTTTGTGGCTCTTAGCTCGAAAGGGTGCAGCATATGTGCAATGCGCGAATGAATATCAGATAATAGAGCCTCACTTTCTTCTCCCTTTTCTTTCATGGATTCCTCGACCGTTGGTAAACTTCTACGTCAAAGTCGCCCATAAGGGAGAGGGCTACGAAGGGTACTTTCCGAAGACCCGCAGAAGCGTCCTTGCGCTCGCCGATACTCATCGAACAGTTGACCTAACATATGAGAGAACACTTATGAAAATCAGAGGCCTAAACATCCAATCGAATGTACTTCGGCGGATTATTTCGGTTGCCCGAAAAGCCTTCTCTGACGAGTTCCTCGCCACGGTAACACAGAACTTCAGTATGGTCTCAATCCTAGTGCTCGAGGATTGATTGTATCAGTCACCGTAGAGCGATCAAGGAAGGCGCATCTTGATCAGATCGTAACTTGGGGTATAGGCCTTCGTGCTTTTAAAGGGCTGAAACGGCTCTCCCGACTATCGAGGACCATTGCGGTCGATGCGACAGGATCAAAAATGACCAGCATATGTAGATTTTCGCTTGGAATTGTCGCCGGCTCTGTATGATAATGTGCTTTGAACTGCTTTATGCCACAAGGCACGACGCTACGCGGTCACGCTTCAAGAAGAATCTGTGGGAAAGGAGGAGCGCTAGTGAGAGACGCGTCAAGTAGACTTCCTAGGTTACTTGTTCTTTTGAGCATCCTATCTACCGTGTCGATCCGATTCGCAGGCCCTCCGCTCTCGGCTTTGGCTACGCCTGCTGTTTCGACCCATTTCTCTCCTCCATTCAATGAGACAATTCCGATACCACTTTCGTTGACGATTTCACTCGGATATGGGCTTGCGCCATCCGGTCCTCAATCTGCAATTGTACTCTGTGTGGAATTTACGAATCTGAACCGCACGAAGACCAAGAGCGAAATAAGCGATGTAGTCTTCAACAGAGTCAACCAATACTATCGTGAAGTCTCCTACGACAAGATCTTCCTGACTGGAAGTACCTCGCGATGGTACCAAATGAATAAGACTGCCGGGGCGTATGGGCGTGACAGCGCATTGAACATTGATGATCCAAACGGCGATGGATCTCCAGACAGCTGGATGCTTATTCAAGAAGCGATCGACGTAGCAGATCCGGAAATAGACTTCAGCCAATACTCCTACCTCATCGTGCTTCACGCTGGCGCCGGTCAGGAAACTTCAGGTAACTCAAACGACATGTGGTCATGCGCCTATCTCATGGGTGTTTGGTTCAAGACCCGAGATGGTGTCTCCTTCTCGAAAGCTATGATCGTTCCAGAAATAGAGAGTGAGGGAGCAGACACGGTTGGGGTAATCGCACACGAGTTTGGCCATCTTCTCGGCCTTCCCGACCTCTACGATCCGTATCGAAGAAGCGACTACGTCGGCAGATGGGAGTTGATGGGAAAGGGACTTTGGAACGGCAACCCACCTAGCAGTAGCCCGGCTCACATGTTAGCTTGGGGAAAAATCAGACTTGGATGGATATCGGAAAGCCAAGTAGCAGTTGTGCCGAGCGGGATCATTCGCAATGTCACCCTCAGCCCGTTTGAACTGAATGGGACCACACTAGTTGTCAAAGTTCCAATCACGGACAGGGCATATTACCTTCTTGAGTTGAGGCAGAGAATAGGATTTGACATCGGCCTGCCGGATACTGGTCTACTGGTGACCTATGTCGATGGAGAAATCAGCGGTGCCGGAAGTATCAGAATCATCGACGCAAACCCACTGACTGCTACAATGGATGATGCAACATTCAAACCAGGGCGCACATTCAGCGACTCCACTAACAAAATATATGTGTCAATTTTGGGAACAAATGAACAGAACTACCGGCTAGTAATCAATCGCGTGGGACCTGCTTCTGACCTTGCCGTGACAAGGTTGGAGATTCTCCCCCATCCCCCGCGTGCAGGCCGAGTGAGCACGCTATCCGCCTACATAACAAATCAGGGCACAGCGTCGGCCTTAAACTTCACTGTGGAGATCTATCTTGACGGCAGACTTTTCTACACTAACACCTTTGCGCTCGAACCTGGACAATCACAACTCATTCAGTTGACCTGGAACGCTACATTCGGCAAACATGTGCTAAGATGCGTCGCTGATCCTGCAGGTCGCTTGAGCGAGCTCAATCGTTACAATAACGAGATCACTCGTGAATTCGTAGTCGGTTCGGTTCTCTCGGTGAGGCTTCCATGGGCAGGAGGATCAATCCGAGTCAATGGCACAATGTATGCTGCAAACGGAACAATGGTGGTCGAGGTTCCAATTCTGCCAGGGCAGCAGACGGTCGAGGTTCCGTATGAGTACTCTATGTCACCTGGAAAAAGGCAGATCTTTGTCCGATGGAGTGACGGTGACACTTCCAACCCTAGAGTGTACTCAGCCGCAGGAGACGTGACTCTCTCGGCAGAATACAAGACGCAGTATCGTCTCATAATAGATTCAGGCGAGGGTACAACCTCAGGGGATGGCTGGTATGACGAGAACAGCACAGCCACTGCAGAGGCAGCCTCCCCTATCCCCATGAACAGCGGAAAGACGCGCCTCACGTTTTCTCACTGGAGCGGAAACTACACCTCGAACTCGACCTCTCTCCAAATCTCTATGAACCGCCCATACAATCTCACGGCGAACTGGGTTGTCGAACATTATCTCACGATAGTGTCAGCAGTCGGCCCCTTTGCTGAACAGGGGTGGTATGGAGAAGGAGCTGCAGTTCAACTAAAAGCATCCTCTCCCGTCGACGAAGGGAATAGCACCAGAAAAGTATTCATCAATTGGTCGGGCGACTTGACCTCCGAGTCAACTGAAGTCACAATTGCAATGATGGGTCCACGGACTATTATCGCGAACTGGAGAACTGAATATGAACTTCGAGTGCTGAGCGAACGTGGGAAGCCGTCTGGCCAGGGATGGATCTCAGCGGGTGAAACCGCAAAGTTCTCCGTTGAGCCAATGGTCAGCTCGGGAACCGGGGTTCGCTACGTTTTCGCGAAGTGGACGGGGGACTATGACGGGTTCTCCTGTGAAGGATCAGTGGTGATGAATTGTCCCAAGACCGTGAGCGCGGCTTGGAGAACGCAGTACCTAGTTAGCTTGAGCGTTGTCGGGCTTCCGAATGGAACGGGTGTTTCCATCAAAGTCAACTCAAAATGGCGGAATGGAACGATGCCCTTCGATCTCTCCGAGTGGATGGATGCGGGCAGCATAGTGTCTCTCGATGCCCCGACAAAGATCCAGACAGGTATCGACGAATATGCGCTGCAAGGATGGAGAGATTCCGACGGACAGCCTATTGACTCGCCCCAAACAATCAACTCGCCTAGAAGCATTGAGCTAGCATATCTGAGGAAGCCGAGAGGGCTTCTGAACATATTGGCGGCCACATACGGCCCAGATAGCCTTGCAGAACTCAGCCTCCTAGAGGCGACTAGAGAACGGCACATTCCCAGAACCTTTGCTGCAAGACACTGGTCTGAAGCCTTCGACCAGCTATGCCATTCCTTAGCCCCGAATTTGTCCGCATCAATAAGCGAGAATCCCACACTGAAGATGGTTTCGAAAGCGCTGCTCTATCCTACTCTTCAGATTCTGGCCTTATCGGCATCAGTCTACTATGCAATTGGCACAAGTTCAGAGTTTGCCTTTTTCGTCGCAGGCTTCGCTGCGTCTGCGCTAGTTGGCATTGTTTACCTAACACCTTTGTCCCTCCTGACGCTTCATTTTTCCCGAAGAAGGAGACCTGCCCTAGGACAGAACTTGCCCAAGTACATTGGAATAGCCCTCATGATTGGAATTGAACTAATAGTCTTCGGCGAGATAACTCGTGCTCCAGTAACAACGACCATGGCCACATTCCTTTTCCTCATTGCAACGGCATGCCTATCAAGCATTGCAGTAGGCCTAGCAATACACTGGCTAGCTAAGAAGATCCAGGCACACGGCATATCGAAAGGTACGCGAAATTCGAAAACCTTAATGGGGATATCTCCAGATGTTTCAAGTACGAGGATGGTCAGCCAATGAGGAAACGGATATTGCTCTTGTCCGTAGTCTTAATGGCCTTTAGTTTCCTTTTGTTCACAGGCAGCTCGCCTGACGCTGCAGGTACGATACTAGGCGGGGGCATGTTAAGCGGCAGAGTCTGGGGATACAACATGTATGATGAGGCCATCCCGTTGGTTTGGGCTAGAGTGTCGGCATACAGGGACGGCATCTTTGTGGAATCAGTCTCAACTGGTCTCAACGGAAGCTACATCATGTTTCTGCCGTCCGGGCTCCTCAATGTAACAGTCGAGTGTCCTGGATTCAAGACACAAGCTAGGGTCATAGCAATCTCCGAGGGCGCTGCGGCCCAGATGAATTTCTACATGGAAAGGTCGGAGATTCCGATTCCCGAGTTCGAAACCTATCTCCTGCCGATCGTAGCCGTTGTTCTCCTGGTTCTCGCTAAGGCTGTGACGAAGAGGAGACGCCGCTAGAAGCCTCTTCCAGTCCACCGAAGGCCTCAGTGGGTCTATCCAAATCAATCCGTGCAGACCCAAGATAGCGTAGCGCCTTTTATATCAAAGAACCTTTAAAAACGATTTAAGACTCGACGCTCGTCCAACGGAGACACTATCAATGGATTAGTAGGAGCCCGGCGGATTCTGGTCTACATAAAGAAGATCGAGCTGAGAGGTTTCAAGACCTTCGAAAAGAAAGTCTCCATCTTGCTTGATAGAGGTTTCACTGTCATAACGGGGCCCAACGGGTCAGGCAAGTCCAACGTCATGGACTCCGTCAGGTTTGCCTTGGGCGAGCTCAGTCCGAAGGAGCTTCGCTGCACTTCCTTCAGCGACATAATCCATAAGACCTCTCCTCAACTTCAGTCTCGATCTGCTTGGGCTTCGATCCAATTTGATAACTCGGATAGACGAATACCCGTTGAGGTTGACGCAGTCACCATTTCGAGAGAGTTCCGAAAGGGAGGGGAAGGAATCTATCGGCTGAACGGGAGGCGAATATCCCGGAAGCAACTTACAGACATAATGTCTTCAGCTGACATTCAAGTTAGCGGATACAACCTGATTCCTCAGCATGCAGTAACTAGGCTCGCCGAGGTCACCGCCGAAGAGCGTCGAAAGATAATCGAGGATATGATCGGAATCGGTATCTACGACTTGAAGAAGCAGGAAGCCCAAAAGCAACTTGGTATAGCTGATACCAATCTGAGGGTTGCGTCTGCAAGAATTGAAGAAGTGAGAAACAGGGTAGAATCGCTTGAAAAGGAAAGAAACGACTTCCTCAGATACGCCTTTCTGAATAGAGAGATCGGCAGACTGGACGCCACACTTGTATCAAGAGAGCTGAAACGGCTACAGGAAGCTCTCGAGCAGCTACGAGGCAAGGCCGAAGCTATGCAGAGGCGAATTGACGAGATCAAGAGGAGGAGAGAAGAGCTAGGAAAGCGAAGAGACCTCCTTGAATTGCAGAGAAGACAGTTGGAGCAGGAAGTGGTCGACAAAGGAAGCAGCGAACTCCTCGAAGTGGAGAGGAAAATTGGAGACATCAATGCAACCATAGCTGGCTTGACCACTCAGATCGAGTCAGAGCAAGCTAGTCTCAGAGCCTTCGGGAGACAGAAGGAGGCACTTCAGCTTCACGTTGACCAACTTCTGTCTTCTCTGAATCTAATGAAGGAGGATCAGAGGACTCTCCAGAAAAGACATCAGGAAATCTTGTCGTCAGTAGTCGAGAAACAGGGACAGTATGATGTACTTTCTCAGAAGGTTCGCCTGACCAGAGAGAGGCTGGGAGAGAACACTGCGAAGATCGAGGGAATTGAACAGGAGATGGAAAATCTTTCCCAATCGCTGGCAAACATCGAGCCCCAGATCGCTGGCAAGACGGCAAAGATCGAGTTGTTAGAGAGTCAGAGACAGGCTCTCGAAGCGAGGTGTTCGGACTATCTGAAACTCATCGAGGAGATGAACATTCGGCTGAACGAGATCACTCGACTACGTGAAGAAGAGGAGAGGCGGGTCAACGCTAGTGGTAGCAAGCTTGAGCAGAGCCAGCTCCTTCTGAGGATGAAGGAGCAAGAGATCACTGAGGCGGCCGAAATCGCGAAAAAGGCTCGACTGTCCGTGTCCGAGTTCGAAACTCAGAAGGAACTCATTGAGACATTGGCGCCAGAAGAGAACGCTCTGAGGAAGATCGAAGAGATGGCTGCAGCAGGGGCAATAGTCGGGGTATACGGGAGACTTCAGAGACTCGTCAAGATCAACGAGAGATGCCTAAGAGCAGCGGAGGCCGCATCAGCTGGGTGGATGACTGCGCTTGTGGTCAAAGACGTTGAAACAGCGATGATCTGTGCTGAAATCCTGAAGCGGGCAAAGCTTGGCAGACTCAAGATCATACCGGCCAACAGTGTCTCACCCACCCAACCCGTCGAGAATTGCTTGGATATCCCCGGCGTAGTCGGACGGCTAGTGGACTTCGTGGAATGCCCTGAAGAAGTCAAGCCTGCTTTGAACTTTGTCTTCGGCGATACGATTCTCGCGGAAGACCAGAAGGCCGCCTTCTTTGCTTCCATTGAAGGACTTAGAGCTGTAGTGCTCACAGGAGATCTCTTCGAGCCTGGAGGCGGAATAGAAGCTGGATACTTCCGTGAACCCTTCGACTTAGCATCTATCATACCGACTCCCTCAGCTATACAGAATCTTGATCGAACCCTTCGGTCTCTAGAGACGCTGATCGAGCGAGGAGAAGCTGAAACGCAGAGACTAACCCAGGAAGTTTCGGTCCTGAAGCAAACGGAAATCGAAGGAACAAATGCCATTGAGAGAGCTAGCAGACAAATAGCAGAGATCCAAGAGAACTTTCAGCTTGCCAAGAAATCACTAGAGGCAGCGAGATCACGAGCTAAAGCAACCGTCGATGAAATCGGCAAAGAACTCGAAGACCTGTCCGGGCTTAAGAGCCTTCAGAGTGAAGTCAGGCCAAAACTAACGCAACTACAGAAAGAAAGAAGTTCCCTAAAGCTTTCGGTCAAATCAAGCTACCTCGTCCAAACCGAGAACGAGCTTTTCGCCTTGACGAGGCCATTGAACGAGTTGAAGCAGGAGCAGGTACATATTGAGGGAAAGCTCTCATCCCTAGAAAAATCAATTGAGACGTTAGCCTCAAGTCTGGATCAGGCGCGCATCCAGTCAAAGACACTATGTCAAGAAATCGAAAGAAGAGAAAGAAGCCTAGACGGAGCTAGGAAGAGCTTGGAAACAGCCAAAGCCGAACTAAAGAGTCTGGAAACAAGAAGCGAAGCGCTTTCATCCGCTGTCTCCTCAATCAAGGAGCACCGTGAGGTAGCTGAAACCGAACTCAGTAAGATACAGGGCGATATTGACAAGGCATACGAAGAGTACGAATCCGTCAGTCAAGCCAGCAACCAGCTTTCAGTGCAGATCAGGGAGAAGGAAACGCAGATCTCAACTTGCCTTGCCAAACTGAGAGACCTAGGATATGGGGAATCCGCGCAGCTAGGCTTGGAAGAGACGAGAAAAATCGAAGGTACTCTGGAGGCGTTGCGTAGAGAGCTGGAGCGCATAGGCGCAGTGAACCAACTTGCTCCTCAACAATACGAGGAAGTAATAGGCAACTACAAGCAACTCTCAGTGAGAATAGGTGAACTCGAAAAAGAGAAGCTCTCGATAATCTCCTTCATGAATGAACTTGACAGGAAGAAACATGATGCATTCATCGGGGCTCTGAACCAGGTCAACAAGAATTTCCAAGAAACGTTTTCCGAGATAAGCAGCGGAGGTCAGGGGAGGCTAACACTTGAGAATACTGAGAGACCATTTGAAGGGGGGCTGGAGATGCTTCTTCAGTTTCCTGACAAACCAGCGCTTGCAGTCAGCTCTGCCAGTGGAGGAGAAAAATCGGTAGCAACGGTTTGCTTCCTGCTTGCCCTCCAAACCATTCATCGGCTGCCATTCTACATCTTCGACGAGATCGACGCTCACCTAGATTTCCTCAACTCCCAAAGATTGGCTGAGCTTCTCAAGTCAAGGTCAAAGGGATCGCAGTTCATTGCAATTTCGCTGAGGGACACAACAATAAGTCGAGCCAACAAAGTCTATGGGGTCTTTGTACAGGAAGGTATATCCCAAGTGGTTTCGCTTCCCATGGCGGTCGCATCCAATTGACAGAGCCGAACGGGAAACCTTTCTGGCTACAACCGCCACATGTGATTCTCTTCGACCTGATTCGTCTTCATAGACTCAAGCCTTGGGACGTTAATGTCACATTTCTACTGAATTCCTTCCTTGCTGAGATGAAGAAGAGCGGATACATAGACTTCACGGCCTCGGGAACCGCCCTCCTCTCTTCGGCGATGATTCATCGCATGAAATCTGAGCTTGTACTCAAACTGGAGGAGCCTCCCAAGCCTAAGTTGCAGAGGATCGACGAGGAGGTTCCTCCTCCTCTTCCGCTTCCGATACGGTATGAGTTTGTGTCAGCCTCTGCCGAGCAACTATTGAGGGCGCTTGAGGAGGTTCTTGAAAGTGAAAGGACTGTGTTGGCGAAGCAGAAGACCCCTATACTTCTGCCCACCCAGCTTACTGATGGACTGGATGAATTTCTTACAGATATTGATCAGCGGTTGGAGGTTTTCTACCTTCATCTTAACGAGCTGTCTAGGAGGAATGCTTCGATTTCGTTTGTGAGGCTGACGAGAGGGCTGCCGATTGTAGAGGTTGTTAGGCGGTTTATTATGGTCTTGTTTCTCGCTTGCCAGAAAAGGCTTGTTCTCTTTCAGGATCATGAGTTCAGTGACATTACGATAAGGCTTGCAGGGATGGTTTCTCAGGTTGGCGCAGAATGAACCTGTAGGCGTTTCAACAGATAAGAACAAGTTCCAACTCATTGAGGGTGCGCTCTACGTAGCCGGAAAACCACTTGATCTTCAGACCCTTGCCTCCGTCGCCAAGATGAGATCACAGGACAAGGTTAAGGAGATCGCTAGGTTGGTGGCAGAACGATATAGGCAGTCTGATACATCGCTTGAGGTGCTTGAACTCCAGGACGGAAGGTTCGTGATGCAGCTGAAACCAGGATACGTCAGCGCAGTCAAGAAGCTCGCCACGAGAAAGCTGCTGACTCCCGGCCCGTTGAGAACTCTGTCTTTCATTGCCTTCAAGCAACCGGTGACCCAGTCCTACGTAGTGAGGGTTCGGGGAAAACTGACGTACGACCATGTGAGGCAGCTTGAGGATCTCCAGCTGATTTCGGAGTCGAAGCTTGGGCGAACTAAAGTTTTGAGGACGACGCAGACCTTCGCAGACTACTTTAACCTGAGCCAAGATGTTAGGCTGATGAGGCGGCAGCTCGAAAGGCTCTTCGAGGAATTGTCTCCAGTCAAGGACGGGGAGAAAAAGGGGGAGAGCTAGCAGACAGGTATCTTTCCCTCCACCAATTCCTCGCAGAAACGGTCCAATCTGCCCAATTCATCATCCAAGATATTTCTTGCCTGAGGCGACACATCCTCTATTCTTGTCGCATTCGAGAGAACAAGCTGCGCCGACGCTATCGCGGGCTGATCGATTGGTATCCCTATCTTACTCAAAAGCCAGACATACACTTCTTCGATGCCGGAGATCTCTCTCTGTATTCTGTCGGCGATCTTGAAGCTGAGCAGGTTGTAGATCTTGCCGACATGGCTGACAGGGTTCTTTCCTGCAGCTGCCTCTGAACTGGAGGGTCTATTCAAGGGGATTATTCCGTTGACTCGGTTTCCTCTTCCTACCTGACCGCTGTCAGCGTCGTCGGCTGATGTGCCAGTGACCGTTGTATAGATCCCTGAGAGTCCTCTTCCGCTTGCATCCAACGTATTGAAGTCTATGTCAACCTTGTTGAAGGTCGTCTTCGATTCTAGGAAGCTTCTTAACGCTTCAAGTATTGACTCCTTCTTTGTGAAGTAGTCGCTCTCACTTCCTATGAACCTGTCGACAAAGGCCATCGAAACTGTGAGTTCGAGTCGATCATTGTGTCTCAGCGCCATGACCTTGATGTCTTCTCCGCTTTCGGGGAAACTCTTCTTGAAGTCCGGCGAGTTCAGATGCCTCTCTGTCTCGAGAACCAGCCTTTCCGTCGGGGTCGGGGGGGCGTATCCAACTGCTGCAGACGTGTCATTCGCGCCGAGGAACTGCCCCCCAGATTCTCTTCGTTTGAATATGTCTGTAAGCTCAGCCGAGCCGGGCCTGATCTCAACCTGATACTTCACATGTCTTTCCGGGTCAACGAATCTGAGCTTCGTTCTGAACCAGTTCTTGGCTGTTTCAACGGCGATCCTGTCAACATCGATCCTGTCTTTATCGATCTGAAAGGTCGCCCTGTCTCCAAAAACCATGAGCATGGGCCGCTTGATCACGCCCCCTCCAAAACGCCCCTCAGTCTCACCAGCGACGAGAAGCCCCTTGTCAATGTTGTGGTGAAAGATTTCTCCAAAACGCCGTGCATACTCTTTACTCAGGGCGATTGAGATCTCGTTCATTATAGAATCGCAGATATAATCCGGATGTCCCAGCCCCTTTCTCTCAACGATTTCAACTCCTTGTTTCTCCAAGGGCACCTGCTTCAACTCGTTTACCGTGATCTTCCGCATTAGCGCAGCCTCGCGACGAGAAAAGACGAGCATTCACTATTAATGCCTTCGTACACGGAATATTCCTAAAGGAATATAGACAGCGCTCGCCATGTCTAGCAGTATGCTTCCTCAGTTGCAGGAGATACCGAGGCGGAGAAGGAACCTCGGCCTTACTCAGAATGATTTGGCTCTCTTAGCGGGCGTCAGCCAATCCATGATAGCTAAGATTGAAGCCCTCAAGGTCAGTCCTTCTTATGAAGGAACCAAGAAGATATTTGACGCGCTCGAAGAATTGGAAAGAAAGGTTGAGACCAAGGCCAAGGAGATAGCCAGCCGGAAAGTTGTTGGAGTGCGTCGACAGGACCTTGTCGCAAGAGCCACTGCAGTCATGAGGCAAACAGGTTTCTCACAGCTTCCAGTCCTCGATAGCGGCTTCGCCGTAGGCAGTATCTCAGAGAAATCCATACTCACCCAAATAGCGAAGGGCAGGAATCTGTCGGAACTCTCCCGTGGACACGTCGAAGACATTATGGATGAGCCTTTTCCCCAACTAGATGAGGATTCCCTCCTTTCCGCTGTAGTGGCCCTTCTCCAATATAGCTCCGCAGTGATTCTCACGAAAAGAGGCCATCCATCAGGCATAGTTACAAGAGCAGATCTCCTCAAAGTCGTTCGAACCAGAAGCTAGAAAAAGAGTCAAACAATGTGTGGCGGCGGTAGGAGGTTTGCTGAGAGAGCAACCAGCCACAACTGAGTATTTCGGCTTGGGTGGAAAGAAAATAATTGTCGACTGCCCCGCGCTCTTTATCAGATCTCTCAACGACACGCGACGAAAAGTGTTCCATATTCAGCTTTGCCTGTTCTCGGCTTCTCTGCGAGAGTAGTGATGAGGACCCAGGCCTTTTAGCCCCGATAAGACTTGGCAATCAACTCGGCTAAGTCGTACACCTGAATCTGCTCGTAGCCTAACTGTTTCAGAATGTCCTGTATCTGAATGTAGCAGAAGGGACATTGCGTTACGCAGGCTTCGGCGCCAGAGTTTATGATCAGTTCTCCTTTTCGTCGAGCTATCATCATTGCCATCGACCGTTCACCGGCACGCACGCCTCCTCCGGCGCCGCAGCATCTGTCAGCCTCCTCCATTTCGACCATATTGATGCCAGGTATTTTTCTCATGAGATCTTCTAGATCATGTGGCGCATCGAGGCCTCTGTTTAGGTGGCAAGGATTATGAAGTGTCGCTTTGATATTGACTGGCTTCGCCATGTGCATGTTAAGGTCTGTTCTTCTCACATACTGTGCGAAATGCATTATCTCGAAGCCAAGTTGTCTTTCGATCAGCTCAGGATAGTTTCGCCTTATGGTCATGGCACACCCGGGACAACCCGTAATGACGGTCTTGACGCCTATTTCCTCAAGGATCTTTACGTTCTTCGGTACGAGGTTCTTCTTCGCCTCGTCTACTAGGCCAGCCCTAAGGAGAGGTGAGCCGCAACAGGTGAATTCGGAAGGTACGATGACTTCGATGTTGCTCTTGGTGAGGATCTCTATGATGGCCTTGCCGATTCCCTGAAGCCGATAGTCGGTCAGGCAGCCTGGGAAGTAGCCTACAGTGTCTTTCGGGTTCTTGACTCTTGCCGCATGTCCTGTCTTGATCATTTCGAGCAGTGAGGTCCCTATCTTGTCGACAGTTCTGCCGAACTTGATCGCTCTACTCGTGTATTCCTCGTGTCCTGGTAAAGGTCCCAGTCCCGTCCTAGCTGCGATGGCTCTCATCTTCTCAATGGCTTTCTCAGGAATGTTGATTTCCTTTGGGCATGCTTCCACGCACGCCCTGCAAGTGGTACACTTGTATAGCCCTTCAATGAAAGCCAATTTCACTCGATCTTCCACGTTTCTTTGGTCAAATTGAAATCGTGCCAGTTTGACGTGAAACATTGGGCCAGAGAAGTCTTGCCAAGCCTCTGCGACCGCAGGACACGCCGAGATGCACGACCAGCACTCAATGCACTCTCGGATTTCTTTTATCGGCTCAATAGCTTCAGTGGCGATTGTTTCTGGTCTGGACGGTTTCTTGAGTCTCTGCACAAAAGGACGCATTCGCTCGATCCTTCGCTGACCTCTCTCTAGGTCTACGACTAGGTCTTTCACGACCGGAAATTGGAGAAGAGGTGTGAGAGTAATATCCTTCCCTTTTTCTATTGGAGTTCGGCACGCTATGTTGGGTTTCCCATTTACGATAAGCGCGCAGGATCCGCATTGTCCTGCACGACATGCCCAGCGATATGCAAGTGTACCGTCAATTTGGTCATAGACATAGGTCAAAGCATCTAGTACCATCATTCCCTCTGTGTACGGAATCCGGTAGGTTTTGTAGTACGGTTCCTTGTCTACGTTTGGGTCATATCGGAAGATCTTTACATTGAACATCTCAACCATCTTCCTACATCCCCGGTCTTAGAAGAGTCACAACTACAGGGATTTTCTTGAAGGTCATCTTGCCGTTCTCATGCTTTACCGTGATGTTTACGAACCAGTTCTTGTTGTCGGTCTTCGGAAAGTCCCTTCGATAATGGGCACCCCGACTCTCTTCTCTCATAAGTGCTGCTCTCGCAATGGCGTCAGCCACAAGGATCATGTTCTCCACCTCAAGCGCTTCGATCCATTCGTGGTTGTATCTTGTGCCGCTGCCTGTGACGCAGAGTTTGGGTACTTCTGCTTTCTCAGTTCGTTCAATCTCAGAAATGGTCTCCTGAAGTTCACTTCGCGTTCTGAAAATGCCTACCTTGTCCCACATCAGCTCGGCAAGCTTGTTCTTGATTTTGACTGGCCTTATTCCCTCTCTTCTATCCATGAAGCTCTGTGCGCGCTTGATTTCTCTTTCCACGTCTTTACGGTCTATCGATCCACTTTGGTTGCTCTTCGCATATTTTGCAGCATTTTCGCCAGCTCTCTTCCCAAAGACTTGAGTGTCAAGCAGAGCATTTCCGCCGAGGCGGTTCCCGCCTTGGATGCCACCCGCAACCTCGCCTGCCGCCCATAATCCTTTGAGGTCTGTTGCCGCCTCCTCGCTGACGAGGAGACCTCCCATTAGATGATGTGCTGTCGGCGCAACTTCCATTGGTTCCTTTCGTATGTCTACGCCTGTATCGAGAAACTGTCTTAACATAGTTTTCAAGCGCTCCTCGATTATGTGCGGGTCTATGTGAGACACATTGAGGTAGACGCCTCCGCGAGGAGTGCCTCTTCCTTCAAGAATCTCTGTTGCAATCGCTCGGGCAACTACGTCTCTAGCAGCCAATTCGAGGTTAGGGTCATACCTCTTCATGAAACGTTCATTGTTCTTGTTTGTAAGTATCCCGCCTTCTCCCCTAACTGCCTCGGTTACAAGCACTCCTCGGACCGACTCTGGAGTCAACATTCCGGTCGGGTGAAACTGAAACATTTCCATGTCTATGAGGCTCGCTCCGGCACGATAGCCTATGGCGTATCCGTCGCCCGTGTCTTGAGCTGCGTTTGATGTTATCTTGTAGATTCGGCCTGTGCCTCCAGCCGCTAGAACTGTGGCTTTCGACTTGAAAACGAGAAAATCTCCTGTCTTGTATTCGATTGCTAATGCGCCCACAACTGTGTTGTTTGCCATCAAGAGATTTTTGACGAATACTTCTTCCTTCACATCTATGTCTCGGCGTCTGACCTCTTCGACCAAAGTTGCCATGAGTTCATGCCCAGTTCTGTCAGACGCGTAGCACGTTCTACGATAGCTCTGTTTACCGAAGGGTCTCTGAGCGATCTTTCCTTCTGGTGTACGATCAAAAACTGCTCCGTATTCTTCAAGGTCGAATATCCGTTCGGGGCCTTCCCTTGCCAAGATTTCGACTAGTTTCTGGTTGTTGATCCAGGCTCCTCCCGTGACAGTGTCCTTGAAATGAATCTCCCAATTGTCTTCCGGGTCGACGTTTCCGAGTGCGGCGTTAACTCCTCCCTCAGCCATGCAAGTCTGCCCAAGCGCTCTTGCGCCCTTAGTGGGCCTTGCCTAGTAGCTCTTTGCTGAGGAGAGTGACCTGTACGTTGTAGTTCGAGGCTTCTATTGCGGCTCTACTTCCCGCCCCGCCCATACCTATAACCAAAACGTCTGTCGTGATCGTTTCAAAGGACATTCCAGTTCACACCTAGCCATCTAACTTGGTTGTCGGCTCCTACCCCATTATCGCATATATAAGATTGGCAGGATGCTTGTGTCATTGTGAAACTCCTAGAGCTCTTAGGATTTCTGTTCGTTTTTCCTGTGCTGATCCTTGAACGATCTCATGGAGATTCTTTCCGCGTGAATCTATTGTAACGGTCATCGGGCCGAAATCCTGAACCTCCAGAATCCAAAGTGCCTCGGGCATCCCCAAGTCATACCATTCCACACCTTTCACTGCCTTTATTCGCTGCGAGGCCAGAACAGCCGCTCCGCCCGTAAAGTCACAATACATCGCGCCAAACCTCTTAGCTGCCTCAGCGGTTTTGGCACCCATGCCAGCTTTTCCGACAATGATCCGAGGTCTGAGCTTCTCTATGAATTCTGCTTCGTAGGCTTCCATTCTAGTGCTCGTCGTTGGCCCGGCCGCCACTATTTTCCACTGTTCTTTCTCCTTAACTGCTATCGGCCCACAGTGAAATATGACGCCTTCCCCAAAGCTAACTGGAATCGGTTTTCCTGTCCTAACATGTTCAAGTGCCCGTCTATGCGCCTGATCCCTAGCGGTGATCATGATTCCGGTGACGTACACAGTGTCTCCTATGTTCGGCTTTCTGGCGTCCGTCTCACTGACTGGTGTCCTGAACTTGAACGTGGCCATCTGAATCGCCCCCTAGCTCATCATCTCCACGGTCCCGTCTCTGTGGATGCGTGCAGTTGCCCGTCTTGCAGCCCAGCACTGCATGTTTAATCCCACGGGAAGGCTGGCTGTGTGACAGTGAGCGTATTCTATGTTTACGCCTAATGAAGTGAAGGTTCCACCCAGCCCCATGGGTCCTATCCCGGTCATGTTTATCGCGTTTAGAAGAGCCTTCTCAAGATCAGCGATCTCCGGCTCTGGATGCCGCACATTTATCGGTCTAAGAAGAGCCTTCTTCGCCAGTTTCAAAGCGATGTCCGCTGAACCTCCGACTCCGACGCCGATGATAGTTGGGGGGCAAGGTTGAGCGCCTGCTCTAATCACTTGATCAATCACGAATCGTTTGAGAGCGGATACCCCTTCCGCTGGCGTCAACATGGCGAAACTGCTCATGTTCTCTGATCCCGCGCCCTTGGGCATGGCCGTTAGTTCAATGTAATCTCCATCGCCTATGTCCCAGTTGATGTAGGGCATGTTCAAGCCCGTGTTGTCTCCACTGTTTCTTCTTGTTAGAGGGTGGACCGCGTTCGGTCTCAGTGGCACCTCCACAGTGGCTGTCTTCACAGCAGCGCGCAAGACTTGCGGCACGAAGGAGCAGTCACCGAAGTCTCTCCCTACTGTCGCATAGAACAAAACGATCCCTGTGTCTTGACAGATAGGAGTCTTTCCGCTCTCTCCCAAGTTGATGTTGTCGAGTATTGCTTTGAGTTGCGTTTTTCCGGCTTCAGAGGTCTCCTTCTCGTAGGCGTTGTTCACAGCTTCCTTCACATCCTTTGGTAGGTAGACGACCGCTCTCCTCAGGATCTCTACGGCAGTTTTCTCAACCGTTTCCTCAATTCCCAAAAGGAATCCTCCGTATGGTCGCACACCTCTAAGACCAGCATATATACAGCTTTTCTTTCAGGAGTTCACTCGACAAGGCTCAAATAGAAATGTGGGCACTCGAAGGTCTGGTTCTACGTTCCAGACGCAAGCAAAGTGTCAGCTCTTGAACCAAGCAACTTGATTGTGTCCAATGAGGCTAAAGCCGTTGACGCCGCCATTAAATACTCTATCGTAAGCAAGTTTTCCTATGAAATCGCGGCAAGAAAGATCGCCACAATTATGAGCGACATCAACCTTGCCGTGTCCAAGCGACTGAAACACTTTCATTTCTCTCTTTTCCTTAAATAATAGAAGGACGACAGACTCAATAAGTCTTGGTGTTGAGCCTTCTTGGCAGATCAGAAAGAGAAAACAAAAGAGAAAGACGAAGAGCCCGAAAAAAAGAAGCAATATGAGACTATTGAGGATCTTCCAGGGGTTGGGCCGGCAACAGCGGAGAAACTTCGTGAGCTAGGCTTCCAGACTGTTGAATCGGTTGCCATCGCAACTGTGAGGGAACTTGTTCCGGCCGGAATCGGAGAAAAGCAAGCCGCGAAAATAATCTCCGAGGCCCGAGACGGCATCGCCTTGACATTCATAAGAGCCGACGAACTGATTAAGATGAGACAGGACATCCAGCGCTTAACAACAGGAAGCAAAGCAATCGACGAGCTGGTTGGAGGAGGACTCGAAACCCAGACGATAACCGAATTCTACGGAGAATACGGAGTCGGAAAATCTGTTCTATGCCATCAACTGGCTGTAAACGCTCAACTTCCTCAAGAGAGGGGAGGACTGAACGGTGCCGCATTATACCTGGACACCGAGAATACTTTTCGGCCAGAGTGGATCATCCGTATGGCGGAGCCACTCGGCCTGGATCCAAAAGAGATAGCGCAGAAGATAATCTATTCCGAAGCATATAATTCTGATCACCAAATCCTTCTCTTGGAGAAGGCTGACAAAGTCATCAAAGAAAACAATGTTCGCCTCATAATTGTAGATTCGCTGACAGCGCATTTCCGAAGCGAGTATCTCGGCAGGGAGATGCTTGCCGAGCGCCAGCAGAAACTGAATAGTCACATGCACCGACTCGTTAGGCTCGCGAGGGCGTTCAACGCGGCTGCAGTCGTTACCAACCAAGTAATGGCCAGACCCGACCAGTTCTTTGCCATGGCTGTAGCAGCAGTTGGAGGCCACGTCGTCGCACACACCTCTCACACAAGAATCTTTTTGAGGAGAACCGCGAGTGGACCTGTAAGGATCGCTCGGCTGGTATCAAGTCCATATCTACCCGAAGGCGAAAAAATCTTCAAAGTAACTGGGGAAGGCATTCAGGATATCACGGAAGAAGACGAAGTCAAAAGGCGCAGATAGCGATGGCCGAAGGATCAAGGAACGCGGTCTCCCAGTACTTCCAATTCATAATGGAGAGAAGGTTCGGCGAGGCCGAGAAGAAGCTCGAGGAGGTCAAGCAGGCCCTAGGCCAGTCAAAGCAAGAAACAGGATACCTCAAGGGCCTAGAGGGGCTATTACTGACCTATCGATCGAGCAACGACAGGTACCTTTACTTGGCCAATGTTGAACTCACCAACAAGAATGTTGAGGCTCTGAAGAAAGAATTCAGCGAACAAGCGGCCAGTCCACTTCACGCCGACTATGACAAGGGATACTTCTCAGCGCTCACCGATTTCATGAGAGCTGTTGGCAAGCTTAGACCGTGGCGCAGCCAACAATCTAGGCGAGGAACTAAGAAGGATTCAACGGCGAAAGAGTCTGCAGCAACCTAATAGGGGCTAAGCGTGAACAAGAGTATCCAGACTGCCGCCCAGACAAAGATGAATGTGCCGGATCCCAGCGAAACCGATCTGTACTTTCCCTTCAACTGTCCCTCTCCATACTTGAAGCCATACCTGAAGAGAAAATACGAAGAGACATAGATCACGAAAGCAACCGCAATGCCCACTTCTCCTTTGAGACGCAGGACAAAGCATATCAGAGCGGCAACCATAGCCAACCCGAATCTAGACCAATATACAACGCTTGAGGGCCTTATTGTCCGACGGGCAGGGGTTTCCGAAGGAGGATTGGCGGACTTGAAGCTTGAGATGTCGAGTCTGGACATAGCAACCATCATTCTTGAGCTGGAATCCCTCATTAAGGAGAAATATCTAGATAACATTTATCAAATCGACAGTAAGACCTTTCTTTTCAAGCTGAGACCTGGCGACCTTAACCTCATAATTGAGGTGGGCAGGAGAATCCACCTGACGAAGTATGAGGTTCAGGTTCCAAGAGAGCCATCGCAGTTCTGCATGGCCCTGAGAAAGCGCCTCAGAGGAGGACGTGTAATCAACATTCAACAACATGAGTTTGAACGAACGGTCATTCTACATGTCGAAACTGGCGAACAGGCCTACCAAGTGATTGTGGAGTTCTTCCGAAGAGGAAGCCTCGTGGTCGTGGATGGATCTGGAACGATCTCTCTGGCGCTATCTTACGTCCGTATGCGCGACAGAAACATCGTTAGAGGCGAGATCTTCAAGCATGCACCGTCTTCTGGCTTGAATCCGCTCAAGCTATCCTTGGACGAACTGTCGAGTGTCAAGACACGCGGCTCGATTCCAGCGACAAAGGCCCTTGTCATGACGCTCTCCATAGGAGGGTTTCTGGCCAAGGAAATTCTGCTTCGTTCCGGACTGAAAGATGTCCCTGCGAATGAGCTTGCAGACGAAGATCTATCCAGCATCTACAAAACCTTACAGCGTTTGCAGTCGGAACTTGCGAGCCGCAATTTCACTCCCGCGATTGTTCTCAGCGATAGGGCAGAGCCGTATGACATAGCTCCTCTTCCTCTCAGATCATACGAGCATAGCCCCCAGACAACGTTCGCCACCTTCAATGAAGCAGCAGACGAGTACTTCACTGCCCAGAAGGGTCGAACCATAATCGCCGAGAAGAGGGAAGCAGTTCTGAAAGGGGAGCAGAGACTGGTTCGTGTCAGAGATATGCAGGAGAGGCAGCTTGAAAACCTCAGTCGAGCAATAGAGGAGAACAACCTCAAGGGCCAGCTGATCATCAAGAACCTTCATCACATCCAACAAGTCACAGCCGAACTCTTGGCAAGGAAAGAGGCAGGACTTGACTACGAGAAGATATTGCCTGAAGTTCAGAAATCCATAACAGAAAGGCATATTCCCACTCAGGTCAAGTCAATTGACCTCAACAGAGGGATTCTTCATCTTGAAATAGAGAAGACAGATGTAAGTCTAGGCCTCGCACGAAGAGCTCAAGACGAAGCTAACAGGTACTTCCACGCAGCCAAGAAAGCAAAGGAGAAAATGGCTGGTCTTCGCAAGGCGATGGAGCAGACATCTGCCAGACTAAAGACTATTGCAAGTGACAAAGAGCAGAGTGAGGTCTCGTTGAGTCTGAGGAAAAGAAGAGAAAGGGCGTGGTACGAGAAGTTTCGATGGTTCGTCTCCTCTGAGGGCTTTCTGGTTTTAGGAGGAAGAGATGCAACAACCAACGAGGTGCTGATCAAAAAGCACGCCGTCTCATCCGACATCGTTCTTCATGCAGATGCTCATGGGGCACCATTCGTTGTGATAAAAACTGACGGAAAAACTCCCACGGACTCAACGATTCTGGAGGCAGCGCAGCTCGCCGTTTCAAACAGTAAGATGTGGGCGCAAAAAGTCGCCTCAGGGGACGCTTTCTGGGTACGTCCGGAGCAAGTGAGCAAGAAAGCTCCATCAGGTCAGTATCTGACAAGGGGAGCCTTCATGGTCACAGGGAAGAGAAACTATGTGAAAGGAGTGGAGCTCCGCCTCGCTGTAGGTATACAGATCAATGAAGATGGTGTCAGAATCATTGGAGGACCGCCAAGCGCAGTTCGAACGCATGCGGCAGCCTATATTGAGGCCGTTCCAGGAGCGACTGCCCGTCAGAACCTTGCGAAAAGGATAATGTTCGAGCTTTCGAGGAAACTGAAGCTCGAATCGCAAGTTAAATCGCTGGGCGCTGACCGAGTGTTTGAGTTTCTTCCGCCTGGGCCTAGTGATATCGTCCCTCTGAAGTAGCCGTTCACGCAGAAACTCTTAATATCCCTCCGACTCAGTCTCAAACGACGGGATCAAAGATGTCCGAGGCAAGCCGCGAGGTCAAAGTAAAGGATGTGATGTCCTCTCCCGTTATCACTGTTGACGAATCGGAATCAGCAGCGCTGGTTTCTCAGTTAATGGTCAAACACAACATCGGTAGCATAATAGTCGTGAGCAAGAAGAAGCACCCGCTCGGAATCATAACTGAACGAGATATCGTGAGGAGAGTTGCCTCAAAGAATCTGGTTTCGGCAAAGGTGAAGGCATCAGAGATCATGAGCAAGCCGTTGATGACAGTCGACTTGGCGACAGAGATAACCGACGCCATGAGGAAGATGAGAGCGTCACGCGTCGAAAGGCTTGCAGTCCTAGACGGAGGAAAGCTAGCTGGAATCGTGTCAAGCTCAGACATCCTCAGGATAACTCCGGCTCTTATCGACTTGGCAACCGAGAAGTCGCGTATAGGCGCGATCCCCGAACGTGAAAGGGTCGGCCTCGCGGGATATTGCGGCCAATGTGGAGGCTGGTCAGAAAACCTGAAGGAGAGCGACGGGAAGTTTCTTTGTAATGATTGCCTGTCCGACCTTGAAGAGGAGGTTAAGCAATACTAGGTTCTTTTTTCATGAGAAAGCTGCTGATTGTAAGGCTGCAAGCGTAGCCAGGCGGGTTACTGTAGAGTGTCATCCTCAAGCTCTGATATCATCAATATCTTGGGCGTCAGGACATACCAAAATGGCCGGTTGATAGAGGGGAGCATATCAGTCGCCGACGGCAAGATCGTCAAGCTTGGAAAAGAGGCCGCTCTTCCGACAGGTGCAGAGACAGTTGAGGCAAGAGGTCTCGTCGCACTTCCAGGCCTGATAGACGTTCACGTACACCTAAGGGATTTGCAGCAGTCATACAAAGAAGACTACCTCTCTGGAACCAGCGCCGCAGCGGCAGGTGGCTTCACAACTCTGATCGACATGCCAAACACAAGTCCAGTGACAGATAGCGCCGAACGCCTCAAAGAGAAGATGGATCTAGCCAAACGAAAGATCGTTGTCAACGTGGGCTTCAATGTTGTTCCCTCAAGTCTAGACGCAGTCACAGAATCTAAAGACTTGGCGATGGGATACAAGATCAACTTGGTGAAACAGTGGAGTAGCCTGCCAACTGACGACGTTTCGCTCAGGTCTTTGATTGATAGGGCAACAGCGATCGGAAAGATCGTGATCTTTCACGCGGAGGAGGGCAGAGTAGTGAGTGAGCTTGAGAGCAGGCTCAAGGACAACACTTCTCTTCGATCATATTACAGGGCTCATCCTCCCGAGGCTGAGGACGCCGCGGTGGCGAGAGTGCTCGGGTGCGCAACGAAGCGAAGCGCAAGGATCCATTTCTGCCACATCAGCTCAGTCAGTTCTCTCAGGCTAATTCAGAAGGCGAAACGTGAAGGAAGGCATGTGACCTATGAAATCACTCCTCACCACATGTTTCTGAGCGAGGAGTCATCATCCAAGCTAGGTGGAGTCAGCATTATGGATCCTCCCTTAAGAAAAAGGGAGACCGCGAGAAAGCTATTCGAGGCCGTTAGGAGCAGGATCGCAGACATAGTGGCAAGCGACCATGCGCCTCACTCAATACAGGAGAAGACACGGGCCAATTGGTGGGAGATTCCTCCTGGAATACCTGGCCTCGAAACCACGGCGCCACTGCTACTTACAGAAGTCGCGGAAGGAACGATATCTCTGAAAAGAGTCGTTGAGGCGCTCGCTGAATCACCGGCTAGGATCTTCGGAATCAATCGTGGCGAACTGAGAGAGGGTGGAGTTGCCGACATCATTCTTGTTGATATGAAACGTAGGTTCAAGATAGACTCCTCTAGATTCTTTTCGAAAGCGAAATACTCCCCATTCGACGGCCGAAGAGTGACAGGGAAAGTCATCAAGACGTTTGTTGCCGGCAAGGTTGTCTACGATGAGGGCAGAATTGTGGGAGAACCGGGAATGGGATCGATCATCTATCCGAAGACGGCAGGCTGAACTCTATGTACCTGCCTGTCTGCCAGTCAAAAAGAACCGAAGAGCTGTGAGTACGAATTGAAGTTTATCGCCGACGGAATGGTGGGCCGCCTCGCCAGATGGCTTAGGTTGATTGGAAACGATGTCGTGTATTCAAGAGACTTGACGGATAATGAGCTGATAAGGAGAGCCGTCACAGAGGCAAGAATCCTGCTGACTAGTGATGTCGAGCTCTATAGGAGGGCTGTTGCTGACGGGGCAGACGCGTTTCTGGTTAAAGGTGGAACCGAGGCTGAGAGGCTCGCACGAATAGCTAAGAGATTCAGGATCGACCTCAACATTGATACAGCGACTTCCCGATGTCCAACCTGCAATGCGACAATCCGACCAGTGAAGAAGGAACAGGTGAAAGAGAGAGTTCCCCCTTCCACATACGAAGTATTCAATGAGTTTTGGGAGTGCACAAATAGGGACTGTGGGAAGATATACTGGCAAGGCAGTCACTGGAAGAAGATAGGTGAGCATCTGTCCAAGGCTGAGAGGCTAGCTAGGGTGAGGTGAGTGGCGTTGTTTGATCTCACAACTGAAGATGGCAAGTATCTTGTTCAACTTGCGAGGAACACCATAACCGCTTTTCTTAAGTCTGGAAAAATGCCCCCAATCCCATCGGATACGCCAACGAAGCTGAATGAGAAGTGCGGCGTCTTTGTCACATTGAACAGCGTCAGGAATGGCCATGAGCTGAGGGGTTGCATAGGTTTTCCGATGCCTGACTATCCTCTCATTGAGGCCACGATGCGTTCCGCAATCGAGGCTGCTACTGGTGATCCGAGGTTCAGCCCTGTCTCCTTGAAGGAGTTTCAAAGTGAGGTCGTCGTGGAGGTAAGCGTCTTGGCGCCTCCCGAACTTGTTGAAGTTTCTGATCCTCGGACCTACCCGGAGAAGATCAAGGTAGGTAGGGATGGTCTTATCGTAGAGAGAGGGGCATATAGGGGATTGTTGTTGCCCCAGGTTCCTCTTGAATGGGGCTGGGATGAGGAAGAGTTCCTGTCTCAATGTTGTCTCAAGGCCGGACTGTCTCCCGACGCTTGGCTTGTTGAAGGGGCAAAGATATTGAAGTTCCAGGCGATCATATTCCAAGAAGACAAGCCCGGCGGACAGGTCACGCCTCGACCACTGGAGCCTGGAGGGTCCGGATGAGGGTTTACTTGTCTCCCTGCGGGATGGGAGTAGGGCACGTATCTCGCTGCAAAACGATCGTCGATGCACTTGTTGAACGTGACTGGTCCGTGCTTGTCTCAACGTATTCGAGCGGACTGGAATATGCGCGGAGACTGGGCTATACAACTGTAGAGACAGTTCCTCTGTGGTTGAAGACGAATAGCGAGGGCAGGGTTGACTTCAAGCTGACTGCGGCCACATCGCCTGGCTTCTTTCGAGGGCTCTGGTCCATAATACGGCAGATCATAGCCGAAATAAGGAACATTCAGCACTTCAGACCTACTCTGGTGATTTCTGATTCGAGACCATCATCTCTCATAGCTGCGAGGCTCCTTAGAGTTCCCAGCATAGTTATACTGAACGAGTTCAAAATTAGGATAGCCAGAAGGCCCAGCAGAGTTCGCATGAGGCCTCTTGACAGGGCCTTCTTCCTCATCGCTAACGTCGTCTGGTGGTTCGTCAGCGTAGTGATTAGCTGGTTTTGGTCTTTTGCGGACAAGATTCTGATTCCAGACCTTCCGCCTCCGCATACAATATCTTCCGACAATCTCTCGATTCCCAAGAGGTGCGTCCGAAAGGTGGAGTTCATAGGCCCTCTTCTAAGCACATCGCGCAGCAACTCCTCCATGCGCGCTGCAGAAGACCGACCTGACTGCGCCTCGGGCATGCCTCTGATCCTAGTGCCTCTTAGCGTTTCGCTCGAAGAAGGATACGGCTTCACTGGGCGCGTCGAGAAGATTCTGGAAGAACTGTCTGACAGGTATCGGATAGTCATGTCTAGGGGGAGAGTGTCAGGCTCAACTGAGGCGGAAAGGAAAGGCAATCTAAGAATCTACGATTGGATATTTGGCCTTGATGAGTATCTTGAAGCCTGTGACCTGGTCGTGAGTCGTGCGGGACACATGACTGTCCTAAGCTCATTGGCATATGCGAAGCCACTATTGATTATCCCTATTCCCGATCATCCAGAGCAGCTAAGCAATGCTCGTAGAGCGTCCGAACTCGGTGTAGCTACGGTCCTAGCCGCAGACGAGCTAACAGCTGATCTCCTTGGTTCGACGATCGACCGTATGCTCAACTCCCCAGAATATGCAAGGCATGCCGCTGAGATTCGAGATCTTACACGTGGGATGAACGGTCTAGAAAGAATAATTGCCGCGGTGACAGAGTTATCACAGGAAGGCGGTAGCACTTGCTGAGCATGCCGAGAGCGCTTGTAAAGGAGAAACTTCTGGCTTTTCTCAAGGAAGATGTCGGGCAGGCAGACATTACTTCTCAGCTCGTGATTCCGCAGAACGCCCTTGCTAGAGCGGATATCATAGCCAAAGAAAGCGGCGTCGTGGCCGGGCTCGATGAAGCCCAGATCTTGCTTGAAGCAATGGGCCTTACGAGCAAACTGTTGGTTCTTGATGGTGCTACCATCAAGTCGGGTGCAATTCTGATGCATATCGAGGGCAACGCCAGAGACCTCTTAACCGTTGAGAGGACATTGCTGAATATCATATCTCGAATGAGTGGAATCGCCACAAAGACCAGCAGCCTTCAAGACGCAGCATCCGATGCCAATCCCTCAGTCAAAGTGGTCTCAACCAGAAAGGTAGCTCCGGGCAGTCTGTATTTTGACAAGCGAGCAGTCATGATCGGCGGCGGAGATCTTCATAGGCTGCACCTAGACGACCTAATCTTGATCAAAGACAACCACAAGGTGTTAGCAGGAAGTATCAGAGAAGCGGTACGGAGAGCGAAAAGAGGATCTTTCACGAAGAAGATTGAGGTCGAGGTCACTTCTGCTGACGAGGCTATCGAGGCGGCTGAGGCTGGAGCTGACATATTGATGTTTGACAATATGAGCCCCAGCTTGATCAAGGCGGCGATACAGCTGCTGGAACGCAGGGGCATAAGAAAGGGCCTAGTTCTTGAAGCAAGCGGCGGAATTGACGAAACAAACATTTCGGAGTTCGCTAGTTCAGGTGTAGACATATTGAGCCTAGGCTCTCTGACACACAGCGCCAAAGCGCTTGACGTGAGCCTAGAAGTGAGAAGTCTGAGTCGGCGGTGACTGTTACAGGTCTATCTTCTTCAGCCTCTTCAAGGCGTCTTGGACAAGAATGTCAATCTGGAGGTCCTTCTCGATGCTCGCTATCGTCTGAAGTTTCGCAGATGTCGCAGGTTTTTGAGGTACGAAGGTACAGCCATGAACCTTTCGTATTGACACGTCGTAGGTACCTATTCGCTGAGCCAGAGCCTGAATCTCCATCTTATCCAGGCCAATCAAAGGTCGATAGATAGGCCGCCACGCAGCTTCACTGATTGTCGATAGATTCAAGAGTGTTTGAGAGGCCACTTGTCCGAGACTCTCTCCGGTCACTATTCCTAGTGCCTGCTGTTTATCGGCGATTGAGCATGCAACTCTATACATCATCCGCTTGCAGAGGACGCATCTATACCTTGTTTCCTTCACTCTTGAGATCGCATCCAAGATCTTGGCAAAAGGGGCGATGATCATTCGATACTTGCTGACCGGAGCGAACTCTCTCAGTTTTCTTGCCACGTCGATTGCTTTCTGCTCATAGTCTCTTCCGGCGTAGGGAGCCATGTCCATGAAGATAGGAATGACATGGCTACCTCTCTTCATCATCAGCCAAGATGCCACCGGACTGTCAATGCCTCCCGAGAACATTCCAACAAGTCTTCCCTGAGATCCATATGGTAGGCCACCGCATCCCGCGATGCGCTTATCGTAAAGGTAAGCGGTTTTTTCCCTGACCTCGACGTAGATAGTCTTCTCAGGATCTTCGAGGTTCACCGTGACGTTATCCTTTCCAAGATGGGTGAGGATGGCGGCTCCAGCTTCTCTCTCAATATCTTTGCTTGAGGCTGGATAGGAGCCCACGACGTGAGCCCTGACCGCAAAGCTATCGCCCTTCGAAATGCGAGTCTCAGCGTACCTCGTTACCTCTTCTTTAAGCCTAGCCGGGTCGCTGGGTAGCTTGACCGCGCTCATTGCGGCCGCCACTCCGAATACCTTGGAGCATGTTTCAGCCGCACGAACGTCGTTGAGGCCGGAAACTGCGATTCTTCCGGCGTCGATTGTTGTCTTGAAGTCTCCGAAACCTGAACGTCTCAAGGTCCACCGGAGGTGTTCGAGAAGGGTTCTCTGCAGCGAGCCTCTGACGTAGGGGCTCTTGAGAATGATCTCAGGTGTGGAGATCAAGATGACAGGTTCTATACTGGCCTCCTCCTCACGGAACGCTTCGGCTTCCTGCTCTGAATTCCCTCAATTTTCCTCCGCTAGTTTGGCCTTCCAATATTCAATCCATTTCGGTGAGCCTAGGCGCTCGCTCATTCTCTTGCACTTCTTTAGTAGGGATATTCTCTTACTTTTCGGTAGGTTCCTCACATGGTGCTTCAGCTTCTGGAATTCTTTGTCCTTCTCGTAGATCGCCTTTCCCTCGGTCGCTATTATGAAGCAGAAAGCCCCGAGGAACGGGTTTCTATTCATCATCTTGACGAAGTCTTTCTTTGCACATGCGTACAACTTGATCGGGCCTAGCTTGTAGGCTGACATCCTGAACTCCGAGGAAAACTGGACAAACTGTAGAAGAGTCGTCTTGTCTCCCATCAGTGTGAAGATGTCGTAGTCGCTGCCGAAAGAATAGTCGCCCCTTGCTCTCGAACCGTAAAGAACTATGGCTAGCACCTTGATCTTGTATTTGTTCCCGATCGCCAAAATCGTCTTTTTGATCTTCTCAAGTGTTGGCTCCATTATCGGTCACACTGTAGAACGCAGATTTCACCTGAGGCAATTTCAAGGTTCCGTTGCTCTTATGCCAAGGACCCTGAAGCCTCGAACCGCAGGATTGTTGAATTCATTGATCCTCACCTTCTGAATTACACCGGCGCTGTCCTCAGCATACCCTATGACATCATGTTCGCCCTGTTGGAGCGATCTTGCAGTGACCTGCCGTTTGCCGATTCCAATTGTGCACAGCCCAGGGAGACCGAGGAGGATGGTTCGATGATGCTTCAAAGCCTCTTCAGATGCATA
>CAYQCQ010000001.1:0-52749 GCA_964416035.1 uncultured Candidatus Bathyarchaeia archaeon | reverse complement strand
GCATAGAATCCATGAACTTGTCCACGTTGACAAATTTGGTGATCGGAGTTATCTTACCGTTCTCTACGAGTATGAATGTTGCAGCGCCACAGTGTTGATGTGCCGTGAACTCTGAGTACCGCCTTCCTTTGAGCGAGCCAACTGCTTTCGCAACTGGCACGACTACTGGAACCGGATAGAAATCCGAGGCTTTGAGCTCGCCGTTAGTTTGCTGCTCAGCAAGCCTTAGGAAGTCGCTTATGGTTATCCTCATCTCTCTAAGCTTTGATCGGTCAATTCTTCCACAGATCGAGACCGGTTGGAAATTCACCCCGCGGATCACGTCATGGTTCTCTGCAGCGAAGCGGATGAGGTCACCTATCTCCTGGTCGTTCACTCCTCTCACCAGGGTCGGTACAAGAACCATGCTGTCCAGCCCGGCCTTCCGCGCATTCTCTATGGCTTTCATCTTGACATCGAGAAGCGGTACGCCCCTAGTCTTGCGGTAGACATCATCGTCCAAGCCATCGAACTGAAGGTAGAACGTGTCGACGCCGGCTTCCATAAGCTCTTTGATGTAGCCTGCGCTTTGAGATATCTTGATGCCATTTGTGTTGACCTCTACGTGGTCGAAGCCCAACTCCTTTGCCTTCCGGGCCAGTTCTGGCAAGTCCTCTCGTATGGTCGGCTCGCCGCCGCTGAACTGAAGAGCTGTAGGAGCTATTGGCGTGTTCCGTCGCAGGTTTCTCAGCATTTCTTCAATCTGTTCACGAGTCGGCTCGTAGACGTAGCCTGTTACAGCAGCATTCGCAAAGCATACGGGGCATCTCATGTTGCATCTGTTTGTGATATCGATTATTGCCAGAACTGTCTGAGACTTGTGCTCTGGGCATATGCCGCAGTCGTATGGACATGCCTTCACTGTCTTCGTCCGCGGGTTTGAGATGCCGTCGCCTACCCATTCATACTTCTCGAACCTCGCGTACTGCTCATAGTCCGACCAGTATGTGTCCTCGAAGGGACCGTGTTCGCTGCAGGCCTTGACTATCTTGACTGCTCCTTTGTCCTCCAGCACCTTTGCGTCGATGACTGCTAGGCATTCTGGGCATAGGCTCTTCGTTTCCTTCAAAAGCCGGGACAGACGTGACACCACCGAGAGTTGTAAATATCGGGACTAGACAATCATCTGACCGTATAAAGGGATTTCCGAACCTCTCAGACGGTGAAAAGTAGGATTGTCAATCAGTGAGAAGACAAGAAGGGCACTCCAAGACCTTGGCCTGACGGAATACGAGACAAGGGCATACGTGGCCCTCCTTCAAAAAGGAAGCATGGCTGCAAGCGAAATCAGCGAGATGGCACCAGTCCCTTACTCGAAGATCTATGAAGTTCTAGGAAGCCTCGATCGAAAGGGTTGGATTGAGACCGAGTCGGGCCGTCCACTAAAGTACTATCCGCGGTCACCGCCTGATGCGCTTGAGGCCACTAGGCTTAGACGTGAGAGACTTCTCAAGGCCAGTGAAACACAGGTCCTTGGTGAACTGACCCCCATCTTCCAGAAGAGAGAGTCTCAGGAGAGACCTGACATTTGGATCGTTCGCGGAGAGTTCAACATAATGTCCAAGATAAGAGAGACGCTGGAAAGGTCCACCAAAGAGATCTTGATGGCGGTCCCAGGATTTACAGGAGAGATGCTAGATCTGGTATCTCCGACGCTTCTCCACCTCAGGAGCCGAGGTGTCAAGATCCGACTCATGACCACGGAAAATGTCGAAAAGGAAACTCTGAAGGAGGCCTCCGGATTCGCGGAAGTGACAGTGCGAGGCCAAATGTTTGGCGGAGGCATAGTGTCGGACGTGCAAGAGGTGATGTTAATGCTCGAAGAGGAAGGCGGACGAACAGCTCTAGCTATCTGGTCAGACCATGTCGGCCTCGCCAGATTTGCCAAGAACTATTTTGAATATCTGTGGAATGATGCGAAAGATATCAATTCTCTTGGTACTCAATCATAGTATTGTCGATCCTTGTTTTTCCATCTTTCTGTTGACGGCTATGGCTCGTATCCGCAACTTCAGATTGAGAGTCTACCTTCTTGTAGATCCGCTATCTTTCTATGGCATCTCTGTTATAGGTTTCGAATGGCGAGGCGTGTATCAATGGGCATAAAGTTCAGAAAGGAAACAAGATTCGCAGAGCTACTCACTCCATTAAAAAACTATGAGCTGGAGAAGCAGATTGTGGAGCATAGGTATGATCCACTAACTGGGCGAAGCACCGTAGTCACGGCAGGCAGGTTCCAATATATCAAGAAGCTTTTCGAATCCGACGATCAGGAAATCTCAAGAGTTGTTGAAGAAACAAAGACGCGTTGTCCATTCTGTCCGGAGCAACTTGAACGTTCGACCCCAAAGTTCCCATCCACCATTGCACCTGAAGGGAAAATAGCCGTGGGAGATGCGGTTCTATTCCCGGGATTGTTTGCACATATGGATCATAACGCTGTGGCAGTTCTGGGTAGAGACCATTATCTTCCACCTAAAGAGCTGGCTCCGAAGAGAGTGTACGATGCTTTCAAAGCTGGATCGACTTATCTGAAAAGACTCTGGACATTATGCAATAGGACCTTCTACGCGTCTTTCGTGGGAAACTATTTTCCTCTATCCGGCTCAACAATAATTCATCCACATATCCATGTTGTAGCAAGCGACCTGCAACTTCAATTGATTAGGGAACTGTTGGAGAAGAGCAAGGAATACTACTCGGTAAACATGAGAAACTACTGGCTTGAGCTTCTTACAGAGGAAAAGCACAGTCAACGTTACATAGGAGACATTGACGAGACGGCTTGGTTGACGCCATTTGCTCCAACCAGCACTTACGAGGTTTGGGCCATCAGCAGACGACATTCAAGTTTCTTCGATATGACGGATAAGGATTTCAGAGCGTTTGCTGAAGGACTGGCAAGAGTCCTGAGCTTCTATGAAGACGAAAAAGTCTCCTGCTTCAATTTTGCCTTGTACTCAGGACCCTTAGGAGAAGATTCACAGAAATACTTCCGCGTGGGTATGAGGGTTCTAGGGCGCTTCGGCTACAAGCAGCCGTATGTAAGCGACATTTGGGGTCTACAAGCGATACTTATGGAAGGAGAGTCATACGATACCTCTGAAAACCTAGCGCAGAAACTCAAGAAACATTTCTCAGAAAGATACCAATCCACCGTCCCTAGCTGATCCATGCCGCGAGCATGCAGTACAACAAGAAAGATGAATGCTAGAGAACAGTTCTCGGCTGGAAAGAAGCAGAGCGGAATACCTTTCACTATGATAGTCACAACCCTGTCGGTGACGGGGATTGCGTGTGTGAGTCCTAATGAGGCATAGCGCAGAAGACCTCGTTAAGAAACTGAGGGGACCAAAGGTTCCATTTATTCTCGTAGATGCAGAGACAAGGCTACTCGATCCCGGTAACTACCCGTTTCCTAGCGGAAAAGCACCTGTGCAATGCATCCTGACGCATCCGGAATCGGAAAGGTTTGAAGCCTATACGAGCGGGAACAGGTCGATCATTCTGCCGCAAGGGGAGTGCTGGCTTAAGGCCAAGGCAGTTGGAATACCGAGCGGTGTCTCCCAACCAATCTTGAAGAAGGGACGCATATATTCCTACTTCTTATCGAATGATCGCATCGGTTCAGGAACTTTCATCTGGGGCTTTTCGCAGATCGAAGAGGCTGAAAACGAATTACGATGGATGCAGAGGATTTACGACTTTGCCCCGTCACCGAAGCCTGTCGGAATTGGGATCCTCAGAAATCTTTCTGTCAAAGAATTCAAGGATAGACCTGAACTCTTCGAATACCTCAAAGGCGCTGACATGAATCGGCTCTTGGAAGAGTTTGCGAGATGCAGCCGATCGATGGATGCCGCGTCGGTCTATAGCCTGCAGCCGACAGACATCAGAGTCGATGAGATACTATATGGCTTCATCTCGCCTGAACTAGGGAACGAACTCGATGACGGAAACTGCAAAGACTACCTGAAGTGGCTTGGATCGTCATGCGGAAAAAACCTGAGGCTGCTCCATGACAATGGTATCCTTCATGGTAGCGTCTTGCGGTACGGAGGTGTTATGACAAACTCACACGTAGGCAACCACATGGTCAACGAAGATTCAACATGGATAACTGACTTCCATATGTGCCAGCTGGTTAGCGACAAAAGGTTCAAACAGATAGAGCTGGAATGCCTGACGTATGTGATGAATCCACTTGAATCAGCTGAGAGAATTGGGAAGGGAAGATTTGAGCCGAGAGCTTCCCCCATGGCATATGCTCTATCCGAACCACCTATTCTGAGCCACATTTCCCAATATGTGGAAGATTTCCGACCGAGATCCATGGGAGAGGATCTTTCCGTGGCATTCATCGATGGGATCGAGTACGGATACTTCAGGCGCAAAGTCACTCATATCGAAGCAAGCCTTAGAACAGAAGTTCTGGAAAAGGTCGCCGAACTGAAGAGTAGACTCTGGAGAATGCTCAATTTACCGGAGGGGATGCAGCGAGGCGACGCAATCGTCCGTGAACTCATGGTAAGAAAGGGTCTATTAGTCGGCTTCAAAGAAATCGATGGATGAGGCTTCATTGCAGAGTCGGTGCTTCAGCGAAGGCAGAACTAGGACTTGCGGGACTTGCGTTTCGGGGTGGATCCATACTAATCGTATTTAATGAGCTCCTTCTGCTCAAGGGTTTCTTGAAGCACGCTGACGGCGCGGTGAACCTCCTCCTCCTTCTTCGCTCCGGTGCATACGAGCTTCCCACTTGCGAACAGCAGGATAACGACTTTCGGATCATCCATGCGGTAGATCAAGCCAGGGAACTGCTCGGGCTCATACATCGTCCTCTTCAACGAGTATGTTGATTTTTCAAGGTCAATGGATCCGCCCAGTCCTGCGGAGGCGACAATGTTTTGTATCTGAATATCTGGCTTCCCCACAATGACGATTCCGTTCTTCTTGAGTTCATCCACAACCTTCATCACTGCCTTCTTGGCCTGCCGTTCAGATTTGGCCCCAGTGCAAACCATCTTTCCCGAACTGAAGATCAATGTTGCCGTCTTAGGTTTCTTCAACCTGTAAACTAGCCCGGGAAATTGTTCTGGACGATACTCGACTCCGGGAAATATTCGGACGATGGAGCCGAGATCTATGTCCTGCCTGAGAGTCGCGGAGGCGACGACGTTCTCTATGTTGGTGAAAGCCGGCTTTCTCTTTGCCAAACTTCTACAACCCTTGAGCTGAATATGTGCGGAGCCCTACGAAGGTATAGGCAGCTTATATATACTTTAAAAGTTGCGTTTGGCGCCTCTCAAAGCCCAGAAGCCAACTTTGGACTCGTAGGCAGCTCCTGGCCATTCTTCTTTCGACTTTTCTTTACTGCAGGAACTATGAACTCATAGATAACTACGAGGGCAGTCAGTAGGATTATCGCAGCCATGCCCAACGGTTCCTTCAGGGCTAGAATTATGTAGCCGAGATACGCCACCTTGCCTATTACGACGCCAACCAAGTGAGTTTCAGGGACCCCTGGATACGGAGACCAGCTATCCTTTGCCGGATTATTGTCCCCTTTAGTCTCAAAGTATAGTCTTCCTCCTTGATTATTGATTCCCACAACTCTGTGAACTATTAACATATCGTGGTCCCTCGGACTGTGAAAGACTATGATATCGCCGACACTCACAAGTTGCGGTTCGACTCCTCTGACCACGATCAGGTCTCCCACATTGAGTGTCGGAACCATGCTCCCAGATGAGACTGGATGGAAAGGGAGGTATTCGGTTCGGAATGTAACTCGGAGACCGAAGAACACGGCGTACTCGGCTAACACAACCAACGCAAGCACCGCCGCAGTCTTCGCGAGCTCGTTCCGCGTGACATAAGAGAGACTCTTTCTGAGAGCGCTTGTCAAACTTCTGTTCGCCCTGACAAACATATTTCTCGGCATACTCGGACGGCAGGTATAATTAACGTTGTGATATGAGTGCGCCTACGTCCGTTTGGCTTCTGTCCTAACTTTCTGCACTAGATCTTCAAGTGCTCTCTGCCCAGCAAGCAGAAACTCCTTTCCCCGTTCAGTTATCCTGTAGATTCTACGGCCTCTCCCTTTCTCTGACTCCCATACCCCTTCCACGAACCCCCTTTCTTCGAGTAGGTGAAGCAGAGGATACAAAGTGCCCGCGCTGAGATAGACATCAAACTTGTCGCGAATCTCCATGTTGATCTCATAGCCCCACCTCGGTTTCTCGATCAGCAATCTCAGAATGATTAGGTCGAGACCAGTCTTTACGACCCTCTCCTTCCAGATTCTGTTGGGAGTCTTGCTCAAGGAGATTCCGGCACCAACCGAACTATCTGCGTAGACGTAAGTTAATTCTTTTGGTGACTTACACGTTCATTGATCATCAGCGTTCCACTAGTTTCAATAGCGAAGTGTTCCTAGAGGACTGTATGCCTTAAGTACGTAGCACACGATGTAGCCACATCTCAGGTAGAGGACGGCGTTGAAGCCAACTGCCAAGCGTCTTACAACGATTTCTCCCTTAGGTATCAGAAAGTTCCTCGACATGGCAAAAACGCATCCTGATGTAATAAGTCTTGGAGCGGGAGAACCAGACTTTGCGACTCCTCAACACATAGTTGATGCTGGCGTAAGCGCATTGAAAGACGGGTGCACTCACTACACAGGAGTACTAGGCGACTCAGACCTCAGAAGCGCAATTGCTCACAAGCTGCGGGACGAAAATGGATTAGAGTACGCACCAGACGAGATTCTTGTGACAATGGGAAGTAGCGAGGCGCTAAGCATAGCGCTGCAAACCATTGTTGACCCAGGTGACGAGGTTCTCCTTCCAGATCCCTCGTACATGGCGTATGGACCAAGCGTAAGACTAGCCGGAGGCGTGCCTGTTTACGTACCAATCTCTGAGGGGAGCAAGTGGATTCCTGATTCTCAGGCGGTGAGCAGGGAAATTACCAAACATACAAAGGCAATGGTAATTCCAAGTCCCTGTAATCCCACGGGCTCCGTCTATCCAAGGGACACGATCGAGGAGATGGGTGAACTCGCTGTGAACCACGACTTATTCGTCGTATCCGATGAGATCTACGAGAAGATTGTATACGAATGCTCAGTCCATACGAGCATAGCATCGGTCGATGGCATGAGAGACCGAACATTCCTTGTCAACGGCTTCTCGAAGGCCTATGCCATGACTGGATGGAGAGTTGGCTATCTTGCATGCCCGAAAGTATTGATGGATGAACTTCTAAAGATTCACCAATACTGCGCTATCTGCGCACCCGCTGTTTCGCAAAGAGCGGCATACGCAGCCCTTACAGGGCCTCAAGACTGCGTCAGAGAGATGGTAAGTGAATACGACCGAAGAAGAAAGATGATTGTTGCCGAGCTCAACAGAATCGATGGAATCTCCTGTCAAGCGCCATCAGGCACTTTCTATGCTTTTCCAAGCGTGAAGAAGCTTATGAAAGACAGAGGGAAGGCTATCAGAAGCTATCTGGCGGAACATAGAGCAGTTGCAGAGAGTACCTCTGAGCAGCTGATGGATTTCCTTTTCGCTTCTGCCCATGTGGTTTCAGTTGGTGGAAACTTCTTCGGACCTAGCGGAGAAGGCTACATGCGAATGTCTTTTGCCACCGCTTATGATAAGATAGTTGAGGCTGTTCAAAGAATTAGGGAAGCGATTTCAAGACTCCAACCTTTTTGAGACACTCCATCGGTTGTTCGGTTTCAAGGGGCTCGGCAGGCATGCCAATTAGAGCTTTGATGAAAGGAGGAGCCCGTGGGCTTTGCATGTTTTTATTTCAGATTCTTCTTCAATGAGACGCTGACTCTCTGATGGTGCTGCAGGAGACAGAAGTTTTCTCAATGCTTGCTAAGCCTATCAGAGAGGCTGTCAAGGAGAGGGGTTTCCTCGAACCCACGGAGCCCCAAAGGAAGGCTATTCCTCTAATCCTAGAGGGAAAGAATGTTCTCTTGATCGCTCCGACCGCATCGGGGAAGACTGAGTCAGCCGTGCTCCCCATTCTCACTCTTCACATCTTGAATCGAGAAAGTCCCGGAGGAATCAAGATACTGTACATTACGCCTCTTCGTGCTCTGAACCGGGATCTTCTTGAAAGGTTGGAATGGTGGTGTAACAGGGTCGATGTGAAGGTTGCTGTAAGGCACGGAGACACTGAAATCAAGGAGAGGGGACGCCAAGCCAGAAGCCCTCCTGATATGCTGATTACTACTCCTGAAACGCTACAAGCAATCCTTCCTGGAAGGTTGATGAAGCGACACCTTGCTGGCGTCCGATGGGTCATAGTGGATGAGGTTCATGAACTAGCAGAGGATAAACGTGGAAGCCAACTTTCCCTCGCGCTTGAGCGACTAAGATGGATTACGATGAGAGATTTCCAACTTGTGGGACTGTCTGCAACAGTTGGAAGCGCTGAAGCCGTTGCGCAGTTCCTAGTCGGCAGCAGCAGAAAAGCTGAGATAGTCAAAGTTCCTGTTGCAAGGAAGATGAGACTTGCGGTACAATTTCCTGAGCCAGTTCCAGCAGACTATGCTCTAGCATCCCGATTATACACGCATCCGGACGTCGCTGCCAGGCTTAGGCTGATGCGCAGTCTCATTCAGAACCATCAGTCGGTCTTGCTCTTCACCAATACTCGTGCTATCGCAGAAGTCCTAGCGAGTAGATTCAAGATCTGGGATGTTGACTTCCCGGTTTCGATTCACCATGGCTCGCTGTCAAAGCCCTCAAGGATTACTGCTGAAAGAGGGCTCAAGGAAGGGGGGCTGAAGGGGTTGGTATGCACCTCCTCCCTTGAACTCGGAATAGACGTGGGTAGAATCGACTTTGTCATACAGTACATGAGCCCTAGACAAGTAACCCGCCTTGTCCAGCGTGTTGGCCGCAGCGGACATAGCATGGGCCGAATGGCGGATGGGGTCATTATATCGATGGATTCAGACGACACATTGGAAACCTTGGTTATTGCGAGAAGAACTTACGAGGAGATTCTGGAACCAGTTTCGATACCAGAGAAGCCGTTTGACGCCTTGACGCATCAGATCGTAGGCCTTCTGATCCAACAACGCAGATGGTACTTCAACGAGATCTTAGACTTATTCACTAAGGCCTACCCCTACCGAAACCTAACAGAGGATGACCTCAAGAATGTCTTAACCTATATGCACGCGAGATACCCTCGCTTGGCTTGGGTCTCCTTCCAAGACAAAGTGGTTCTCAGGCCGCAGAGAATCAAGGACATGTACGAGTACTACTTCAACAAACTATCCATGATCCCAGATGAGAAACAATACCTCATCATAGATGATTCGACAGATACTCCGGTGGGGGTGCTGGATGAGGCGTTTGTGGCCGAATACGGCGTACCGGACACGAAGTTCATTGTGAGAGGTAGCCCTTGGAAGATTCTCAGAGTCCGAGGTGACAAGATTCATGTAAGACCGATCTCGGACCCGTCAGGCGCGATACCCAGCTGGGTCGGCGAAGAAATACCTGTTCCGTTCGAGGTGGCTCAAGAGGTCGGTCGTATAAGAGGGCTTGCAGCAGAGAAATATCTGAGGAAAGCAGAGAGGAGACAGGTTGCGGAAGAGTTCTCGAGTACATATCCAGCCAGCCCTGAGACTGTGGAGCGCGCGCTTCAGGAAGTTTTTGATCAAGTCGACAGAGGAATTCCGGTCCCCTCGGATCGATTGATCACAATCGAGGAATGGGAAGACTACATAATCATCAATGCTAACCTTGGGACGCTAGTTAATCGTACTTTGGCACGGCTCTTAGGCCATATTCTCTCCGAAGAGACAGGTTACACAATTGGGGTTCAACAAGATGCCTATCGTATAGTCCTTCAGACCGCTGGAGCGATCACATCCCAACGGATTTCAGAAATGCTCAGAGAGTTGGGCGATCGAGATGTTGCAACAGAACTCAAGAAGGCTTTGATGAAGACAGGACTCTTCAAGAGAAGATTGGTGCATGTGGCGAGAAGGTTCGGCGCGATATCTCGAAAGGTAGATTTCAGCAGCCTACGGTTAGACCAGTTGATGAAAACCTTGGAGGGGACCGTCGTGGTAGAAGAATCATTGAAGGAAACGCTTGAGAAGGATTCAGATGTGCTGAACATGATGAAGATCCTAAGAGACATTCGTGACGGCACCGTTCAGGTTCAACCAATTGACAGCAAGGGTGAGGCGACTCCGATCACACGTATCGGAATGGAAAGACTCAGCCGAAGGACAGACCTTATTCCTCCTGAGAAAATGAAGCGAATCCTCATCGAATCCACTCGAGTGAGAATATTGAATGAGGCGAGAACTTTCATATGCACATCATGTTTGCAATACGTGGAGATGAAACAGCTGAAGGACCTACCCCTCAGGCCAAGATGCCCAAAGTGCAAGTCTAAGGCAATCGGGATGCTTCCACTCTCCGAGGAGGAAGTATTGGCTATAGCGAAGAAGAGAGGTCGAAGCATCTCTGCAAGAGATCAAGAAACACTAGAGCTAGCAAGGGATACAGCAGACCTGATAAAGAAGCATGGAAGAGTTGCAGCCTATGTCTTGGCTGGTCGCCGAGTAGATCCTCTTGAAGCCGAATTTGTCCTAGAACGAGAGAGACATGTCTGCGACCGGCTTTTTGAGCTTATCATGGAAGCCGAGAGAAATGCGCTAAGAGACAGATTTCTCTAGGATGGAGGAACAAGAGGAGCAGAGGCCCCTTCCTGGTTCATGCCGCTACGGTGAGCTTCTCTATCAGGATGGTCGGTGAAATCAACGTCATCCCTGGACCCATCGTCACCTGCTTTGAATTTGCAGCCGCAAGCTGAATCTGCCTCAGGATGCTCGGCATGTTTCCCCCTATCATGGCCTGCTTGACAGGGAAGGTCAACTCCCCATTCTCTATTCTGAAGATGCAGTCTAGCGCAAGAGAAAAGTCGCCGCTCTGAACGTTTGAAGTATGGGCTCCGATGAATCCTCTGACCAGGATTCCGTTCTTGACCTCTCGGATCAGATCTTCTCTCCTTCCCTTGCCCGGTTTCAGAACTAGATTGTGTGGACCTATGCTTGGTTCGAGGGCGTACTCCGATCTCGTTCCGAACATGATGTATCTCATGGAGTTACCTGTATTCTCAACGCCTTCTTTGTTGGCTGTATACGAGTTGTGCAAGAAAGTTCGGAGGACACCTTTCTCTACTATCGGCCTAGGATTGGTCGGGCATCCTTCAGAGTCGAAAGGTTTTGAGCCAAGCGCTCTCGGAACACTCGGATCGTCCATCAAGGTGACATTCTCCGAAGCCACTTCAGATCCAATCTTTCCTGTAAGCGGGGATTGGTTCCTCTGAACCAAGTCCGCTCTAATCTGCTGAACAAGAGTGTTCATGAAGAGGTCTGCCAATCCGTCCTGATCAACAACAACGTCATAGATTCCCGGTTCGAGGGGCCTCGGATTCAGCTGCTTTATCGCTGTCTCGGCGGCGTAGCCTGCCGCTGCGACTAGTTTCCTGCCCTCGTAGTGGCTTGAAGAGTGGCTTTCCCAGCCAACGCCTACGGATCCCCCAGATTCAGCCACCACATACATATGGCCGCCGAACCCAGTCGACCTGTAGCTGCCTGAGACCCCTAGTGAGTTGGCGACGGAGGTTTCTCCGAAGCCCGCATGCACACTGCCGCTGACTGTAGATACTCTCGAATCCTCGCACGCTTGCTCTAACATCGACCTTCCAACCTCGATCAGGTCAGACGGATCGGTCCGGGGAATCCTTTTGTCAAATATGTTTGCGACCTTTCGAGTTCTAGCCTTTTCCTGAAAGGACCTGAGATCTTTATCAGCGCGCTTCACCTTGGCTGTTGTGACCGCCTTCTCCACCGCCTCCATCACAGTACTCCTAGAGAAGTCTGTCACATAGCTGAATCCTGTTGAGGCTCCACCATCTTTCTTGACCAAGACCCTTATGCCCATGCCGCGATCACGCTTCACTTGGCCAATCTTTACCTGCTTCTTCTCGATCACGATGTTTGTGCCAACCTCGTCGATCGCGAACACTTCTGCTTGAGTAGCACCTAGTTTGATGCATCTTCTAAGCGCATACTCCAAAGTTTCGTTCACGCTATTTCCCTCCTACGACGGCGTTCCTGATTCTTATGTGAGGACTTCCAGTTCCAGTCGTGACGACCTGTCCCGCCTTGCCACATAGCCCAATGGTCATCTGGAAGTCGTCAGCCACGCCGTCGATATTCATAAGTGTCTCCAAGGTCATTCCTGAAAGCGAGACATCGCTTAACGGTTTGGTCAACTGGCCCTTCTCAATCAAGTGTCCTTCCTCAGCGCTGAACTGGAAGGTTCCCTTGGCTGTATCGACCTGTCCTCCGCGGGATCCCTTCAAGTAGACCCCGTGGTCTACCTCTTCAAGGAGCTCCTCAAAGCTCTGAGTACCCACTGTCAGGTAAGTGTTGCTCATTCTGACCACTGGCCGATAGGCGAAGGATTGAGCCCTAGCCCCTCCGTTGGGATCCATATTCAACTCGGCAGCGGTCTCCCTGTTCAGAATGTATCCCCTCAAGAACCCTTTGTCTATGATGAGACGTTTCTTCGTAGGCACCCCCTCTGAATCATAAATGGAGGAGCCCCACCCTTGAGGATACGTAGAATCGTCATACATCGTAACTAGGTCAGATCCCACTCTTTGACCAATCTTGTCTTTGAGCACAGATTCCCCGGTTATCACGTGATCCGCTTCGGAGGCATGACCTACAGCCTCATGCGCAAACACCCCGGCGAGTTTCTGGTCAGCTATCACGGTGAATCTTCCGCTTGGAGCTGGAACCGCCTCAAGCAGCTTGACTGCCCTCTCAGCGGCTCTTCTCGCCAATCCCAGTGGATCTATCTTCTCGAACAGTTCGAATCCAGCTTGCATTCCGTTCCTCTCTCGAATAGTCCCCACTTTTGTTCCCTCTCTTGCGACTGCCACAATGACGATGCTTCCTCGACTCGGCCTTCCAATCAAGCGTGTTCCTTCACTCGTCGCCAAGTAGGCCTCTCCGCTGGAATCACTGTAAGTCACTGTTACACTCGCAATTCGCTTGTCAACCTTCGTAGCCTCCTCTGAAGTCTCCAAGGTTAGCTTCATCTTCCTGTCTATTGGTACCGACCGCATTGGCTCCTTCACAGTAGCTGTCACAACATCCTTGACCGGGGAGACCTCTGCTAGACGAGCTTTCATTTGGGTGCGCGAGGCAGTGGCCTTTGCGGCCTTGAAAGCCTCACGAATGGTTTGTGAAACGTTTCTTAGCTCCAGTGAAGTCGAGGAGCCGAATCCCCATGCTCCCTTGTAGAGAACTCTGATTCCCAGCCCTTGGTCGGCTCCGGAGGCTACTTGGTCAAACGTGTCTTTCATGAGCCTAATGTCCGTGGAATATGTTCGTTCAACTCTTGCGTCGGCATAATCGGCTCCGAGCCTTTCGCAGAGCGCGACCGCCTTCTCTGCAATTCTCGTTGACAATATGGATCGCTACCCTAACTGTGAGAGCTTGCTACCGAGATTTATCAGTTGCGAAGACGACAATGACTCATCGGGGGCTTGAACTGATCTTTTCCGCTTGAGGTGTTGAACTTCGGAGAAATGCCTGTTTCTTAAGCTTAAAAAGCATGAGCAAGGTAATCCGTCTAGCCAAGTTTAGAGAGAGGCGAGGAACTACGAGCCAGCGCCAAACAAAGAAGCCGGAAGAATTTGAGATAATGCTGGTGACGGACGTAGGCAGCACCACCACCAAGGCGCGTCTCTTCAGGAAGAAAAGCAACGAGTACAGATTTGTTTCCAGCGGAGAAGCTCCAACAACCGTTGAGGCTCCATTCGAAGACGTGACGAGAGGTGTCAGAAACGCGGTTCGAGAAGTGGAAGAGCTTACAGGACTGCGTTTGCTTGAAGAAGAAGGCATCGTGTGGCCGCGCAGGGCGAACGGAAACGGTGTCGATCTCTATGCCACAACTAGTAGTGCGGGTGGTGGTCTCCAGATGATGGTTGCCGGAGTCGTGAAGACAATGACTGCGGAAAGCGCTGAGCGAGCCGCCCTCGGCGCCGGAGCCATCGTAATGGACGTAATCGCAGTTGATGACGGAAGGATGCCCCACCAGAAAATTGAGATAATAAGAACACTCAGGCCGGACATGATCCTACTTGCCGGAGGAACGGACGGCGGCACAATTACCCATGTCGCGGAGATCACCGAGCTGATAGCTGCGGCCGAGCCGAGGGCACGGCTTGGGATAGGCTATGAGCTACCAATCGTCTACGCAGGAAACAAGGACGCAAGGACAGCTGTCTCGAAAACTCTGGGAGACAAGTTTGCTGTCAGAATAGTAGACAATATCAGACCAATGCTTGAGCTTGAGAACACAGAACCCGCCCGCGACGCGATTCATGAGCTTTTCATGGAGCACGTCATGTCTCATGCACCAGGCTATGACAAGCTGATGAAATGGACAGACGTTCCGATCATGCCGACTCCTGCAGGGGAAGGCCGAATGTTTAGAACCTTGGCAGAGTTGAGGAGAGTTAACGTCATCGGGGTCGGCTTAGGCGGAGCGACCACGAATGTATACTCAATATACGATGGAAAGTTCGTAAGGACTGTCAGCGCCAACTTGGGGATGAGTTATAGCATCTGCAATGTCATGAAGGAGGCTACGATCGACAACATCATGCGATGGATTCCATTTGACATCGAACCTGTTCTTGTCCGCAACAGGCTGAGAAACAAGATGATTAGGCCGACAACTATTCCGCAGACCTTGGAGGAGCTCATGGTAGAACATGCCGTCGCTCGCGAGGCTCTTAGATTGGGTTTCCAGCATCACAAGCAGCTGGCCAGAGGCTTGAGGGGCATCCAGAGAGTAAGAACCATGGGAGAGATCTTTGAGCAATCAACTGGGGTGGAGACGTATATTGACATGATGCACGTAGACTTCTTGGCAGGAACCGGAGGGTTGCTTTCTCACGCACCGAGACGGGCACAGTCAGCGCTTCTCTTGATAGATGGGTTCCAGCCGGAAGGGCTGACGAGGCTGGCTCAAGATAGTGTGTTTATGATGCCGCATCTCGGTGTCCTATCGACCGTCCACCCGCAAGCAGCTCTCGAGATCTTCGAGAAAGACTGCCTAGTGAGGCTGGGAACCTGCATAGCGCCGAGAGGCGTACTTAAGGAAGAGGGAAACGCTCTGAGCTTCAAGGTTGAAGCTGAGGGCCACGTGGTGGAGGAGAATGTGGCCTTTGGTTCGATAAAGGTGGTTCCACTCGAATCAGGCAAGACCGCCAAACTGGTTCTCTCACCCGCGAAGGATTTGGATGTGGGAAGAGGACCGGGCCATGGCCTAGAAACGACAGTGGAAGGCGGCGTTGTCGGCTTGATCTTTGACTGCAGAGGCAGGCCTCTCTCAATTCCCGAGGATCCAGCAGCAAGAAGACAGAGATTGCTCGAGTGGTTCCAAGCAATGAACGCGTACCCTGAAACCGTCTATGAGCGGATTCGGTCACCAGAAGTCAAAGGGGGAAGCTAGCATGGCACATGCGTACACGCCTGGACTCAAAGTCAAAAGGTTCACGATAGTGAGCAAGACACGAAGGCTACCGATACCAGGGGAGGTCCTCGTAAAGGAAGGAGACACCGTAACGCACGACCAAGTCGTAGCGAGGACACAGGTTCCGGGAGAGATCCACTTGATAAACGTGGCAAACGCACTTGGAGTGGATCCGGAAGAAATAGGCCCGTTCATGCTGAAAAAGCTGAAGGGGCAAGTTACAAAGAATGAGCTCATCGCGAAACGCAGCTCTTTCTTCGGCCTTTTCAAGTCTTTCGTGTACGCGCCGTCAGATGGAACGATTGAATTGATCTCTGAAGTCACGGGTCAGATTGCCTTGAGAGAACCTTACGTTCCCGTCGAGATAACGGCGTACATCCCTGGAAAGGTCGTTCATGTGATGCCCAAGGGAGGCGTGACGATTCGCACACCCGCTGCTCTCGTGCAAGGTATCTTCGGAGTAGGTGGAGAAGCCCATGCGAACCTAAAGATGGTTGCAAGTACTCCAGATGAGGTTCTCACCCCTGAAAAGATTGATTCTTCATGTGAGGGAAAGGTCCTTGTGGGTGGCTCACTTGTCACAGGTGAAGCGCTTGCCAAGGCCGTCAAGACGGGAGTCAAAGGGATAGTAGTCGGAGGTGTCGAGGACGAGGATCTGATCAAGTTCCTAGGCTACGAGATAGGGGTTGCGATTACGGGACATGAGGAAGTAGGAACGACACTTATCATCACTGAAGGATTCGGCAAGATGAAGATGCCCCATAGAACCTTCAATCTGCTCAAATCGTTTGACGGAAGAGAGGCGTCCATCAACGGCGCCACGCAGATTCGTGCTGGAGTCATCAGACCAGAGATAGTCATTTCCCTGAAGGACACTGAGGTTAAAGGGCTGGTTGAGGAGGAGGAAACCAGCGGAGGAATGGCCCCCGGCACTCCAATCAGAGTGATCAGAGATCCATACTTCGGAGCAATTGGACGTGTGGCAAGTTTGCCAGTTGAGCTACAAGTGGTGGAGACAGAGTCTGACGTTAGAGTGGTAGAGATAGAGCTAGAAGACGGTCGGAGGGCAATAGTTCCGAGAGCCAACGTCGAAATCATAGAGGAATAAGGCTGAGTCTCTTTCTCACCATTCTTGTCTGAGTTTCTCGGAACACAGTTCACGAATTTGTAGAATCCGAATCCTTACGTTATTTCCGTTCTCAGGCCAATGTTCAGCCTTGGAACCCACCAGGACTTCAGGTCATACTTCCCACCCTAAAGCATGAAAAGGGGTTCAAGGTGAGCCTTTCCGAGCGATCAGAGACACCTGTTGGACGGCAAGAGTTTTAAATAGACCGAGGCTTAGTCGGGAAGAAGCGCACGCCATCCCATACGGAAAGAGCAGTGCGCAAAAGAAAAACGGAAAATGAAAAGGAGGAAGGAAAAATTCTACCAATACCTGCAGCAAGCCAAAGCGCTTTCGTCTTCTTGCTCGTGATGACCACCATAATGCTTGTGACACTCTACCTTACAATGAAAGGGATCGGAAGACCAGCTATACGCAAGATGGCAGGTCTGGATGCCATTAAGGAAGCTATAGGCCGAGCAACAGAGATGGGGCGTCCCGTTCACTTCTCACCTGGAATAGCCGGTTTGGCCACGGATACAGGTCCTCAGACTCTAGCCGGACTCTCGGTACTCGCACATGTGGCGGAGCTTGCAGCTAAGTACAAGACTACGCTCTGGACAACAATCAGAATCCCTCAAGTCCAGCCTCTAGCAGCTGAAATAGTACGTCAAGCATATGTGAAGGCAGGCGTGCCAGATGACTTTGATCCCGACAAGATCATCTACCTTTCAGACACTCAATTCGCATACGCATCAGGCGTTGTCGGTTTAATGCATAGAGAGAAAGTAGCGGCCAACATAATGATCGGAGGCTTCTGGGCCGAGTCTCTGCTTTTCGCAGAGGGAGGCTATCAGGCTGGAGCGATTCAAGTGGCAGGAACCGCTAACACCGCCCAAATCCCATTCTTCGTTGCAGCCTGCGACTACTGCCTCATAGGAGAGGAAATACTTGCAGCTGGAGCCTACTTAAGCAAAGACCCGCTTCAGATCGGTGCGATATGGGGGCAAGACTACGGAAAAGCCATAGCAATTATCATGATGGCAATAGGCATAGTGCTATCTCTAGCCGGGAACAATGATCTGTGGAAGTTACTTGCAAAACTATGGTAATCGAAAGAGGGAATGAAAAATGAGTGTAGCAATACGAAGAAACTTGCCCCTTGTCATCACCTTCATCGCGGGAATGTTAGTGATAGGCGACTACTACATCAAGGTCCCATCCTACAACCAGCTAGTATCTGATTGGCTGAAGTTCGTCAATGTGGCGGCAACATTCGCAGTCGTTATTGGCATGGTGACATTGACAAGAATACATGCGAGAAGACTCACCAAGCACAAGGAAGGATGGCACAATAGCCTCGCTCTTCTCATAGCACTCTATGGGTTATTGATAGTCGGCTTGGTGCTCGGAGAAGGAAAGTTCACAGCACACCCAACATACGCTTACTGGTTCGATAATCTCTACGTTCCCTTGGACTCGACCATATTCTCGATGCTAGCGTTCTACATCACTTCTGCGTCCTACCGGGCCTTTCGAGCAAGAACAGCTGAGGCGACAGTACTATTGATATCAGCAGTCGTCGTTATGATAGGAAGGGCTCCAATCGGACCAGCTATTTGGAGCGAGTTCGTGCCTATCATCTCATGGATCATGGCTGTTCCAAACACGGCTGGAATGCGAGGAATACTCATAGGCGTGGCCTTAGGGGTTCTATCGATGGGCATAAGAGTCCTTCTGGGTAGAGAACGCGGATACCTTGGACCTGGAGCTTAGGAGGCTTGAAAAATGAGCTTTCTTGGAAAACTCGAAAAGGTTGATCCCAGAGCGATGTACGTGCTCCTGTTTCTGGTGATATCTTTACCGTTGATTAGACCCCTAGGCCTGCCAATATCGATGAGCCCAATGACGACAGCATACTATGACGTAGTTGAAAAGGTGAAGCCAGGAGATGTGGTGGTTATCTCGATGGACTATTCGCCTGCCTCAATGCCTGAGCAGTATCCTGCAACAAAAGCGACGGTTGCTCACTTGTCCGCGAAGGGCGCGAAAATAGTCGGACTTGGTTTCTGGGCCGATGGAGTTCCATTTATGGATAGAGCTTTCAAGGACGTACTCGGCGCCTCCAAGGACCATCCCAAATACGGTATCGACTTTGTCAACTTGGGATGGATTCCAAACGGAGAGGTCGGTATGAGCGCATTAGGCAAAGATGTACAAGCGACTTGCCCGAAGGACTACTATGGAACCCCCGTAGGGGCACTCCCTATGATGAAAGACATCAAGGCAGGCAAGGATTTCAAGTTGCTAATAACGATCGCATCTGGAACCCCCGGAGTCCCTGAGTGGCTACGGCAGATACAAGCACAGTACGAAGTGACTACAATTACGGCGGTGACTGCCGTCAGTGCGCCTGGAATCAGACCTTACTTCCCTACACAGATCGGCGGAGTAATCGAAGGGTTGGCCGGAGCAGCGGAATATGAAGTGCTCTTGGCCCGCTATGGCTACAAGGGAACGTTGGCACCTCCGATGGACGCACAGTCACTCTCGCACCTGCTGGTCATTGTCTTCATAGTCCTAGGAAACATTGGCTTCGCACTCAAGAAGTATGGGAAGGGGAAGTAGACATGACAACACCTGAGGTTCTTGGAACCTTAATGGCTGCCGCGTTTACGTTGATGATCTACAGTTTCTTCTACAAGGAGAACAAAGCGTACAGACTCGCAGAACATGTCTTCATAGGTTTAGCAGTCGCACACGGAGCCGTCATTTCGAGCAAATACATCTGGGACACAGCGTTGACGCCCCTAGTAACGAAAGGGGAAACTTACTGGATTCTACCGATGCTCGTCGGTTTGCTATTCTTCTTCTTCTTCTCGAAGAAGTACTTCTGGGTCTACAGGATACCTATCTCAACCGTAGTTGGCACAGGAATAGGGCTCGCTATGGCCGGACTTATGAGGAGCCAGTTCACCGACCAAATCCGCTCAACCATTGCATTGACTAATCCAAAGGCAGCTTGGTATGCGGGAGACTATCCTATCAACGCAGTCCTGATTGCAATCGGCGTCATAGGAACATTGCTCTTCTTTATCTTCACCAGAGAACAGAAGGGCGCGTTGCTGTACGCCTCTCATGTCGGCCGATGGACAATGATGATTGCTTTCGGAGCAGCGTTCGGCTTCACAGTCATGGCGAGAATGTCATTGCTGATCGGCAGAATGCAATTCCTACTAGATTATCCCACAGGCGTGGCATGGTACCTGATACCAGTGGCAATACTGATCCTCGCAGCTGCGGTCCTCATGGAACGAAGCAAGGGCGCGAAAAAAGCCTAGAAAGAGTCTTCCCCCCTTTTTTTATTCTATCTTTCAAGACATCTGATCACGCAATACTCCGCGTCAGAAGTAATCCTCGGTTGGAAAATGACGTTGGAGAAGAAAGGGCCGGGTTTCGACGAATACCTCGCCGGAGGATTTCTCGCAAATGCACCTATTCTGTTCTTCACGTACGCAGTGAAGGCATTGTTACCTGAAGAAGTTTTACCCCTGGAGTTGGAAATAGTGTCAATTTTTGCAGTGGCGCTCGGAGGTATAGTCGCCGGATACCTGGTCGTCAGAAGAGGAAACGGCGACTATCTCCGTACAGGTTTGAAGACTGCTCTATCAGCTTTCCTAGTGAACTTTGCCTTCAGCTCTATAATACTTACAGGAACAACTCTTCAGTATGCCTTATGGATTCTGGCATTGTTCTGTCTGACAGCCATTCTTGGAGCATATCTTAGAAAGTTCACAACAGGAAAGCCCTGTTGATCATTCATCAACGGTACAATGCACTAGTAGAGCCCCTGGCCAAATACTGGACTAAGGGCCTCGCCAGAGTTACCGCTTCTTCTTCACGCCGGAGCTGAGGAGAACCTTGTGCCCCTTCCGTGGCAAGTCCGTAGTACCTACCTTTAGTTATCTTAGCCACCTCTATCAATAGCCCTGAAGGGGACAAACACTTTCGCTTGCTAGGCAGATCTTTTGGTAAGAGTTCCTCCCGGTGATCAGTGTTTATGATCAGTGTCCTGATCCCTTCCTTGGCGATCAGTCTGGCCACATCGACAACATCAGCCTGAGCTGAGTTCGTGAAATCCTTCCGAGTTGAGAGGCTCAAAGGCTGCGAAAGAGGCACATTCACGATTCCATCAGTGATGATAACTATGAGTGCTATGGAGTCTCTATTCCTAGTCGTCTCAACCCTCAAGACTTGAAGCGCTTTCGTCATTCCAGCAGCAAGAGGAGTGAAGTCACTCGCACCCAGATCAAGAAGTTTCTTCACAACCTGTCGAAGGTTTCTTGTTGGATGCTGCAAAAGAACTGCTTCACTTCCCTTGAAGACTACCAGACCAACCCTGTCTCGTTTCCTTGAAGCAGTCCTATGCAGACTCAGGATAGCTTTGCCAACATTGTCAAGGGACGAGATCATTGACTCGCTCATGTCGAGGACCAAGAGAATCGACAAAGGCACCTTATGCTCTCTTATCTTGACCCTCAAGTCCGAGGACCTTATCCGTACGCGGAGACGTCCCTTCCACATCGGCTCTGAGTGGATTGCCGCAGCGCGGATTGTCGGTCCGAAAGCGATATCCTTATGGCCCCTTCGGGGCATCTCATAGGAGACGTACCTTCCAACTTGACCTCTCGTCTCAGCCTTCGAGTGCTTCCCCACAACGTATCGTCTAAGTGGACGGACTCTCCTCTCCAACACAGGAACAAATTCCCTCTTGATGAAGCTCTCTCTGGACGGCTTGAAAATGTGAGAAAGGGTCTTCGACCCTTTTTCAAGGAAAGCAACGATCTTAGGCAATTTCACCTCAACCTCAAGCGGCACGATCGTGTACGTTGGAGGCGTTCCTTCCAAGAAATCAAATGTCATACCTGGAAATAGTTCGTCGGCTATGATCTGTTTGTCAACAAGAAGCCTTGAAAGCTGCTGAGCCTGCAAGTCAGCAACGTACAACGTCTCCCTTCGTCGATAGAGGAACACCATCAGGAAGAGAAAAATTCCAATAACAGCGATCCAATAGTGAACCCAGTAAGTGTCGATAGCTCGCGAAAACGGTACTCCTAGGAAACCTTGTATAGAAAGGAGGAAAAACGCAACAAGTGTTACCGCCAACACAAAATGCAGGAAAGGAAGAGCGACGGCAAGTATCAGTTTTATCAAGACTTCTCGCTGAGAGAGTTTTCTTACGGGCCTCAGAGCCATCTGAGGAACCCGTAGTCGTGTCCTGACCTCGCCTTGAACCTTCGGCTTCGAAGGAATAACGGCTCTCTGAGCCTCCTTGACAAGTGCCTTTTGCAGGGAAGCCCGGATCTCCTCCATCGATGGTGGGCCCAATGTTCCAAAGCCTCGTGACCTGTGCACTAGGGAAAGCTCGGCCGCCAACATGATGTCCTCCATGCTGACTTCAAGTCTGCCCGCGTATGCCGCAATGGCTCTTGCAGTCCTCAAAGTAACGATGTCAGGTCTATGACCATCAACCCTCAGCTCACTACAGATCCTAGCCACGGCCTTGCTTACCTCCTCAGGAATCTTAACAGACCGCAACCGGTCTCTTGCTTCAACCAACGCTTCTGTAAGCCGCTCATCTTCTTTCTTGTACAACTCTATGACGGATGAAGGATCTTGATCAAAGTCCATATTCCGTTTGAGAATGTCCGTCCTCAGCTCAAGGTTCTCTTCTGAGAAGACAGACGCCTGGAGCGAGAACCGATCCATTATCTGCGGTCTCAGCTCTCCCTCTTCTAGATTCATGGAACCAATCAATATGAATCGGGATGGATGGCTTGTTGACAGCCCTTCTCTCTCGACTCGCGTCCAACCAGACGCGGCCGCGTCCAGCAAGGAGTCAACAAGATGTTCGGAAAGAAGATTGATCTGATCAACGTACAAGATGTTCCGGTTTGCCTCAGCAAGGAGCCCAGGCTGCAGGACCATAAATCCAAGGGCGACCGCTTTCTCAAGGTCCACTCCGCCAAGGACTCTGTCCTCAGTTGCACCAATCGGGAGGCGAATAATACGCATTCTCTTCTTCTTTGACGGCAGCTCCTCGCCTCTTTGAAGTCTGGATCTACACTCTTGACACACATTTGCTCGATCTTTTGGAGAGCAATTGTACCGGCAACCTTCCACAACATCGATCTCAGGTAGAACCCTTTCCAAGCCATTTGCCATCAGCGATTTTCCTGCTCCCTTCGGCCCGGTAAGAAGGACACCTCCAATCTCAGGGTCTACTATGCTCACGATCAGCGCCAGCTTCGTCTTATCCTGCCCCACGATCGCTGAGAATGGAAAAGATCGGTCAGTTCTTGACCATGTGCTATGCGACTGCATTCCTATGCTGCCTGCTTGATTGCCTCAGTGAATGCTTCCAATATCTTCTCTCTGGGGGCCGGTTCCTCAAGGCCGCCTCTTCTCGTTCTATGACCTAACCCCATAACCGCTACTCTGAGAACATCATCGGATAAGACCTCGTTTCTTCCTTCAAAGGCTACTAGGGTCTTCGCCGACCTCATTGTTGATATGTCAGGCCTATGCCCATCAGCACTTAGGGTGATGCAGGCTCTGGCTATTGCTCTAAGCAAGCCAGAAGGGAAGACCACTTTCTTGATTACCTCTTTGGCTCGGACTATCTTCTCCCTCAAAGCCTGCTGGTCCGCCTCAAAATTCTCCACGAATCTCTCCGTGTCCTCGGCAAACTCTAGATTTCGAGTCATTATCTCAACGCGCAACGACTCATCAAATATCCCTTCGACGGTGACATGAATCGGGAATCTATCCAGAAGCTGTGGGCGAAGCTCACCTTCCTCTGGATTCATGGTTCCGATGAGGATGAAGCGAGACGGATGCGACACACTGACTCCTTCACGTTCAACATAGTTCCACCCGGAAGCCGCCGCGTCCAAGATGCAGTCTACAATATGATCTGGAAGAAGATTTACCTCATCAGCGTACAAAATGTTCTGGTTCGCTCCTGCGAGAATCCCGGGCTGAAGGGCTCTTACTCCGTCCTTTATTGCTTTCTCTATGTCAAGGCTTCCAACAACTCGATCCTCAGTTGAACCAACCGGTAACGTAGCAACTTTCATCTTCTTCCTATTGACACGAATCTTCTTCTCAGCATATAAGCGAAGACAACTCTCACACATGTTTGTGGGATCCACGGGGCTGCAGTTGAAAGGACAGCCTTCCACCGTCTCTATCTCCGGCAGGACATCGGCTAGAGCCCTAACAGCCAGACTCTTCCCCGTACCTTTCTGCCCTCTTATCAACACGCCACCAATCTGTGGATTTATTGCGTTCAGCACCAATGCTAGCTTAAGCTCATTCTGGTCAACAATTGCAGTGAAGGGATAGACAAGCGGTTCGTAGCCCATCCAATATCACACAAAACCAATGTCGCCCAGCAATAAAGATATTTGCCAGTCATATGATTTCTCTTGTGGGACCCGTGTGGGATTTGTCTCGGCTTCAGATGACCCAACGATCTCCTTGTCGAGGCTCATAATAGCGATAGCTTTCATCAACAGCCCACCTCTCATCCTGTTGCGAACATATTTTCCCGCGTCGAAAAGAGTTGACGAAACCTTTTATGGTCGTGTTGTTTCTCCGTACGTATCTACAAGGCGAGCCATTGTGGAGTCATTTGCAAGAGAGCTTACGGCTGAAGAGGAAGCACGGATGATGGATCGAATTGCTTCGGAAGTCATTAAGAGGAGATTGGAAACGGTGGCGATCATGTTCCTAGAGTCGATTAAACCTATGTCTTATGTCGGAAGCCAACTGGCAATGGTCTTTGTCGGGCCATTCCTTGCGGTATTCGGAGACCTAGGTGTAAACTACATCAAATTCTTTGACAAGCGACAGAACGTAGAGAAGCTACTGCAGAAGATTGAGGAACAGATGAAGATCAGAGACGAGGAAGAGAAGAAGGCGAAAGAGGACGGAAAACTGATATCGAGCAAGTTTCGTTTCCGCGTCGACCTATTGCCTGGGTTTTCGCTACGAGAAGAGGCCACGCGTTGTGGAGAGGGCTCAGGTATACTTGGAATCTCAAGAAAAGAATCAGCTGGAGGAGGATTCGTTGCAATATCCTTTGAAACCACTGAGACATCGCCTGCAAGTCTCAGGCACACTATTTCCGCTCACTTCGACAGGGAAGATATGCGACAAGCATTGATGCTCCCTCAGGATACGGCCCTGAGAGAGGTGGAGAAAAGGGAGAACTTGAAGATTAGGGGCCATCAGGCACGCGCTTCAATCTGCGAATGGCATGATCCAGCGGGGCAGAACGGAATAGTTGAGTGCTACGGGTTGTGGTGCAACAAGACTCGAAGAACCCTTGTATTCAGTATGAAAACCGGACCTCTAAGAGGAGAGAAGGCGGAAAAAGGCCAAATAGGCGATCTTAGAGCGATCTTGGGCTCCCTCAAGTGTCACTGATGAGTCTCCGTTGATCCTGGTCACGTGCAAACAACAGCGAAACTTGACAGCATTCTCAGACTCAAACTATGCTAGATCGTACAGAGACGTTAAGTCAAGCCATTCCTGCCCGCGCAGCACGCTGAGTTCCTACGTAACGGGAGTAGTAGGCCGAGTGAGAGGCTTCTTGAGAAAAACTACATCTCGCCCTTGAGCCGCCTCTTTCACAAATCCCCCGACCACAAACCCCTTAGAGGAATAGAGTGCAATGGCCTCAGGGAAGTCCGCTGGCAGAGTGGTCCTCACCGCGCTCACTTTAGGAAATTGATTTTTCACTTGCTCTAAGAACTTGTCCACGAGAATCGAGCCTAGGCCCTCTCTTGCACTCTCCGGGTCTGTCACCCCTAGGAAAACTATGGTCGGCTGAACCGTTGCAGTGCCGTTAATGATGCCAACGATCTTCCCTTTCTTCTTTGCAACTAGAGTGATCACGTAAGGGCCATATATCGCACGGCCGAGGGCCTTACTATCCTGAAGAACCGGCGAGATTTGATTGCCGAGAGACTGAAGCAGAACTTTAGCTGATTCTTCGACATCTTTCTCCTTGAGGCTTTCTATATCGAAACTCACAGTGGATCCACCCGAGTTTGTGACGGTTTTCTCGTTGAGTATCTGGATCTGCCGTTTTAAGTCTATTCAATATGTTTATTGGTACTGAGAGCACACATCTGGTCGGGCGATGAAGATAGCTGGTATTGGAGAAACACATGACCGGTAAGGCAGAACAGAGCCCTCAACTCTCCTCCTACTCAAGGAGATAGGGTGCTTCACCATTGTTGCAGGTCTCCCGAACGTACATTGATTCCGAAGTCGGCAATATTTCTGAACTTGGCGTCAATACTTTTCGCAAGCTAGAGCTCAGGCTACTCAGCTGACAACGGCGAAACATTGGCAATGAGCATCTGATAGGCCTAGCCTACGACACTGAGCCTGCCATATCTTCCGGCGTTTAGCTGGGTCTCTCCCTTGAAGGTTGTGACATACCCATTTTCGATCTTTACGGTATCGTTCACATTGACCTGGTCGATGGTTTCGTTCCAAAGTGACAACTTTATTGTGCCGCTGTCATCCTGAACAACAGCGGTTGCGACCCGGCTTGTGTCACCGAACCTTGTTGTGACTTCTCTAGGGTCAGACTTCTCAATCACCTTCGCGGTGATCTCTACGCGTTTCATGCCTGGTTTGAGTTCAATTATCTTCATGAAGCTCACCTCTCTACTAGGTAACTACGCTGGCAGTCGCGAAGCTCCCGCCGACTCCTGTGATCTTGACCTTAACGTGATCGCCAGTTTTGGTTCCCGAGACAAATATTATGAAGCTCTCCATCTTCGCGATTCCGTCTCCTCTTCGGCCAATAGCCTCGACGGTAACCTCGTACTCCTCACCGTCTCTCACTGGAACCGGCCCGGATTGCTGTCTGAAGCCGCCTCTTCTGGGTCCTCTACCAAACCTTCTGGGCCCTCTCTCGCAAGAGCCTTCATACTCCATCGCATTTCCTCCTTTCCGTGAGCTAGACTAAACGACAAAACGAAGAAAAGACGAGAAGAAAAAGTGAACTTGCCACTCTTCGAACTCGGACCTTCCTTCAATTTCATCAGCTTTTTCGAGCTCGTTGCTAATGGCAGGTTAGCTCGTATTAAAGACTTTCATAGCTAATGGTCAAAATGAACGGTTTCGGACAATGATAACACCATCTATTCAGAGTTGGTACCCGCTCTTCCAAACGGTCACTATTTTCTTAAGTCGAAGAAGGTTTTTATACGAACAAAATTGATCGATAGCTTGGAAGTGACAGACTGTGGACTTGTGGATTTGGATAGCGGGACTAATCCTTGTGATCATAGTGGTCGCGCTGATCTTCACCTACTACAATCGCATAACTGTTCTTTCCAACAGAATCGATAACGCTTGGTCTCAGATAGATGTACAGCTCAAGAAGCGGGCAGATCTCGTCCCCAACCTCGTTGAAACCGTCAAGGGATACACGAAGCACGAGCAGAAAGCCATAGAAATGGTTACTCAAGCCAGGGAGCGAATGCTTGGCGCTGGCAACGTTAAGGAAAGAATGGAAGCGGGCAACGCTTTGGCCGGTGCTTTGAAGACGATCTTCGCGCTTGCCGAGAACTACCCTGCTCTCCGAGCAAGTGAAAACTTCAAGCTCCTTCAGGAGCAACTGGACGGAATAGAGAGCAAGATCGCCTATGCCAGGCAATTCTACAACGATTCAGTGTTGGCGTACAATAACGTGATCTCTACGCTGCCCGGACGATGGTTTGCAGGCATGATGGATAGAACTGAGCAAAGACCATACCTCGAGATCCCTGAGGCGGAGAGGGGACCCGTTAAAGTGACCTTCTGATGCAGCGGATCAGCTTCCATGATCAAATAACAAGAAACAAGAGAGATTCCCTCTTTCTCACAATTTTCGTTGTAGTGTTAGTGATCGGACTCGTCTACGTGATCGGATCTGTCTTGCTACCGGAGTTCGCTGTGCTTCTTTCTATCTTCTCAATCTTTCTCATGATTGCTCACGTGCACATCTCCTACAATTATGGCGATCAGATTGTGCTAAGAGCAACAGATGCCCAGCCAGCTGACACGACTAGACACGTTTTCCTAATCAATAGTGCCGAAGGACTAAGCCTTGCAGCAGGCATCTCGCCACCAAAGGTTTACGTGGTTCAAAGCGACGAGATAAACGCGTTCGCTGTCGGCAAAGATCCGGAGCATGCCTCAATTGCGGTAACGACCGGAGCTCTAACACATCTCAACCGCACGGAACTTGAGGGTGTCGTTGGACATGAGATCTCACATATCAAGAACTTTGATATTAGGTTCATGACGCTTGTCGCGGTCCTTGTCGGCTTGGCTGCGATATTGAGCCATACACTGCTTCGCCTGTACTGGTACGGAGGAGCTCGGGCAAGACGCGGTGAAAGAAGACGAGAGGAGAAATTGAACATTCTGATTTTGGCGGGTCTAGTGCTCGCAGTCCTTGCCCCTATTGCGAGCCGCTTCGTGCAAGCCTTCATCTCTCGGAGACGCGAGTTCCTTGCCGACGCAAGCTCAGCTCAACTTACACGCTACCCTGAGGGACTAGCTTCAGGCCTAGAGAAGATCAAGAACTACAACAGGGGCAAGATGGATGTCAGCGAGTCAATCTCTCACTTATTCATCTCAGATCCCAACCGCAACCCTTTGGATGAACTGTTCGCTACGCACCCACCCATCGAAGAAAGAATCAGAATCCTAAGGGCAATGTGACCGCTTCACAAAGCTCAGTCAGATGGGGCATCCCATAGGGATGCGAGAAGCTACAGGCGCACCATCGCTCGAACTATCAGCCAGATCCCCAGCAACATCGCTCCAACAGCCAGAACTAGACCCTTCGAAAGCTGGATCCATCCTTGGTCCGAAGCTAGCCATAAGGAGCCAAAAGCAACTAGAAGGAGGCCAAGCAAAATGGTTGACGATTTCCTTCCCATCATGCGCGCCCTCCAACCACCAGAGTCAGCATAGAGACTTGTCGGCGGTCAGACCCTTCGGCCCCGTCTACCCCCTGGCCTTCTCGTACCGTCGTGAGGAACGGGCGTAACGTCCTCAATCCTGCCTATCATGAAACCTGCCCTAGCTAACATTCGGATGGCTGCCTGAGCCCCAGTGCCCGGTGTCCTTGCGCCGTGGCCCCCCGGAGCCCTCACCCTTATGTGGAGAGCAGTTATCCCCTTATCCTTCGCAACTCTTGAGGCAGCGGCAGCTGACTGCATCGCTGCGTAGGGAGAACCTTGGAGTCGGTCAGCTTTCACATGCTGGCCGCCCGAACTCCTCGCAATAGTTTCGGCCCCACTGAGGTCTGTGATATGAACAATTGTGTTATTGAACGACGAGTAGACGTTGGCTACACCCCATCGTTCAACTCTCTTTTCAGCCATGCTAGTTCCCTCCGTGTGCGCTACAGTGGGAGGCTGTAGAGATCCTGGGTTTTTATTTAACCTTTCTCAACCATTGCCTACTGAAGTCCCGAGAAGAGAACTCAAGATTGCAGATTGCCGATGTAGATATCAGAACCGTTCGTGACGAACTTGTGAAGGAAATATGTGAGATCGAACGCGAGTCGTTCTCTGCGCCCTACCCGCCTTACATCTTTGCTTCCATGGCTAAAGAGACGCCTGAGACATTCCTAGTTGCAGTCTTCAAGCAAAACACGGTAGGATACGTCTTGGCGTCGTCGAGGAAAGATGACGGGCGCATTCTCTCTATCGCCGTGAAAAAAGACTTTAGAAGAAAAGGCGTTGGGTCGAAACTCATGACAGGACTCATAGAAGTGCTTTACAGAAAGGGTGTCAGACGGGTTGACTTGGAGGTCAGAGCATCAAATCATATCGCACAAGAGTTCTACAGAAAGCTCGGATTTCAAGAAAAGGGCCTGATCAAAAAGTACTATCGCGATGGAGAGGACGCCGTCAAGATGTCTGGAAATTTCCCCGAGTATGGCAGGTGAAGTGGCGCCTTGGGAGAAAAAGAGAGCAGATTCATGGACTATCTGAAGAGCACAGCTGATCAAATCAAGAGCCAAGAGCCCAAACTCGTAGAGATCTGGAAAGCTGATAGTCTACGCAGATATTGGCTCGCCACATAGCAGACTTATCTCCGAGAAGGACGAGGGACAAAACTTCGTAGTGTTCTTTGATCATCATGATGTGAAACCCGTCGATAGCGACCAAATGGTGATCATGAACACTGAACTCTTTGGCCTAAGTGGCGAACGAGATGCTTCTGCTGCTTCCGTCGCGTATCTATTCGCGAAAGAAAGTGCCTGCGGTCTCACGGGCTAGAAAAGGAACGCGGATCTCGAAAGCTCGTAGGCAGAGTGAGCAGGCTCTGTGACGTCAATATCAAGATAGGCTGCATGGATGTTGCCGTAAGGGAATCCCTTTCTGGAAAAGACTGTTAGAATCATCCCATTGTGAGATACAGAGACGCCATCATGACATGGCTCGTGGCCCCGAATCAGTGTCTTCACGTTCGCAAGCCTAAGGAATCGGCTCGTAACATCGTCACCGAAGATTCTCCCGGCGCCTCTTGGAGATGGCGCTGTTCCTTTCATATACTCGAATGGGTCATTCCAAAGGATTTCTTCCAGGTTGCTTGTCGCGGGGTGGGTTAAGTTGGCCCTAGCAATTTCGTCCATTGATCTAACGAGGCTGGGCACTCCTCCATGAAGGAAGACATACTTCCCCTTCAGAATAGCTGCGTGGTGAAGAGCCTCGAAAAGCCTCGGCATCTCTTCACAAATGAGACGGCTTTGATCGGGGAACTTGTCACGAAGCTGATGCGGAAGGTCATAAGGCACGGCCTGCAAATCCTCTGGCCCTTCATGATTGCCTCTGAGAAGAATCACGAAGTCTGGAAATGCTGCCTTCAGGCGAAGCACAACGTAGTAGACCTCAGGAGACTTATCCCCTCTGTCACCGTAATCACCTAGGAACAGAATCCTTCTCTGTCCCTCCTCTATTCTTTCAATGGCCTTGCTGTCCCTCAGAATCCATGTCAGACTCTCTAGATCTCCATGGATATCCCCCAAGACAGTGAGCCTGCCTGATGGGGGAACATGAACGAGCCCCCCATCGATTTTACTATCCCCCTGTTCTCCGGCACTTCTCTCATGCTCGAATATGGATTCGGCTTGCCGAATTAGCATGAGCATTTCTAGTCCGGTTATGGATTCGGCTTTTTGAATGAGTTCCTCCAGGCTTGTCAAGATAGATTGCACATCATCAAACGAGACGGAGGTCGGCAAGAGCCCGTCTTATGTCGGCTTTACTCTCCTCATTCAAAGGGAGCAACGGTTTCCTTGGAAAGCCGACAGGTTTTCCCATCATCGCGAGCGCTTCCTTACAGGCTACGACTCCGTATTTTCTCGTCAAAGCGTCGTTGAGAGGCAGCAGCCTCAGCTGAAGGTCCCTAGCTTTCTCATATTCTCCTCTCAGGAAGGCCTCATAGATTTCGCTGCATTGAAGTGGCGCTGCGTTGGCGACTGCGACTATCGCCCCTCTTCCTCCCAACATTAGCGTAGGGTAAATCATGTCTCCAGTTCCTGCTAGGACAGATATCTTATCACCTACAAGTCTGATTATTTCTCCAATTTGCCCTATGCTGCCGCTACTGTCCTTGATACCTACAACATTTTCCAGTTGTGCAAGTTTGGCCGCAACTCTGGGCTCCAAATTGAAACCTGTGAACTTCGGAACGTTGTAGAGAATGATAGATATGTCTACAGACTCTACGATCGCCCTGTAGTGTTCGAAAAGTTCCTGGTCTGAAAGCTTGTAGTAGAATGGAGTGATTATGAGAGCCGCGTCGGCTCCGGCATCCTTGGCATCCTTCGTCAAACGAATTGTCTCTTCGCTGCTTAGGCTACCAGTTCCAGCTATGACCGGAACCTTTCCATTTGACTGATCGACAACTATCTTTATGACCTTGCTTCGATCCTCCCTGTCCATGTACGGTGCTTCTCCGTTGCTACCGCAGGGGACCAAGCCCCCGACTTTGTTCTCGATCCAAAAGCTGACGCATTGCCTCAGTGCTTCTTCATCAACTTCGCCGTTCTGCTTGAATGGAGTAATGTGTGGAGGCATCACGCCTTTCGGCTTAAACATTTCAAATCACGCAAGATCATGCGGGCGCGATATTTAACAATAGAACGGTTCCCAAGTAATGCCTTGAAGAGGAGACTCGATAAAGAAAAAGGGGAGTTGGACCATTCGAGGCGCGACTATCGTCCTGCTAATAAGTCGCCCATTGTCATCAGCTTAATGTTGAGAGGTCGCTTGGCACCCTCTGACACTCTATCTCCTATAATGTACTTCAGGCCCTTTTGTTCACCCATATCCAGAATTCTTTGGGTAACGACTCCGTCGAAGATTAGTGTGTGAACTCCTTGCACTTCGGGAAGTTTCTCAGCGAGCTCGCTTACTGGTATGTGCATGAGTTCACCCCCTGATTCGTCAAACAGCGCCGCCTCTAGAGTTCCCTTGAGCTGTGCAGCCGTTTCAGTTACCCTGTCAGGCACCTCGACGGGAATTCTCACAGCAGGCCGCTCGCGGAGGGCTTCCTCAGCTGGTATTCTCTCCCGCAGCGCCTTCATGATTTCTTTTGGAGTCAACTCCTCAACCTCTTTGTTCTGCGGTGCCCGGGCGACATAGTCAAGATCAGCTACTTGCGTCAGCTCCCTCAAGATGAGGCCCCCAGCGCGATCGCCGTCTAGGAACGCCGTCACTTCCTTATTCTTGCATAGTCGAATGATCGATTCAGGTATCTTCGTTCCCTCGATTCCAATTGCGTTCTTTATGCCGCATCTCAGGAGATTGATCACGTCGGCTCTTCCCTCGACTAGAATGATCGATCCGCTGGTCTCAATCTCGGGTCCCGCCGGAAGATTTTCTGGTCCAAAATTTACGACCTCAGCAGACCGAATGGCCTGACCAACCTCCTTCAGAATCTCGTCTGTACTTGGCTGGGCTTCAACGACCCACTTCCGCAGTATCTCTTTCGCCTTGTTCATGATGGCTTTTCTTTTCTCGTCACGTATGTCCTCGACGGACTCAAGGGTCACCTTTGCATTGCATGGTCCTATCCTATCGACACTCTCAATGGCTGCCGCAATCAAAGCCGTTGATGCTCTATCGAGGCTTGACGGTATTGTTATTGTACCCACAGTCTTGTCCTGTTTTGAGTCAAGTTCAATCTCGATCCTTCCGACTCGTCCACCCTTCTGAAGTTCCCTCAAATCCAGATCTGTCCCGAATAAGCCCTCCGTCTGACCAAAGATTGCCCCGATCACATCCGGCTTCTCAACGACGCCGTCCACCTCGAATCTCGCCTTGACGACGTACTTGGAAGTGGGTGTGTACTGCGTACTTTCCACCAAAGTCTTCACCTCCGACAATTCTTGTTGAACGAACCTGTGTTGTGTAAGGTTCAGGTATGTCTTATGCTAATACCAACTACTGCAAGCGCTGTTGCCTTATATCAAGTTTCTTTACGAGCTCCGCCGCGCGTATCCTCTCCACATAGCGAAAAAGATCTTGGATCGTTCGCGCGTCCTGTCTAACCAAGGCACCGAGTCTCTTTCGAAGCGTATGATCAGTTTTCATCTTAAGGTGAGCAAGCTCCTCGTTTATCCGAGCAGAGATGTCTTTTCCCTCCTTGTCGAAGTCTGTAAGAACCATAATCTTCTTTGCTTCAATATTGCCTAGGAAATCGACGAGACCCTTACCTGAGCTTTTGAAGCAAACTATTGGGCCTGCTAGCCCCAGTTTTCGCAGCGCTTCTTTGTCTTTCCTTCCCTCGACTATTATGACAGTTCCAGAACTTGATTCGCCAGCTATTCTCCGCAGGATCTTTTCTAGCTTCTCTTTTCTCCTCTCTTGACTAGACATCAAATCTCCTATCTTGTGATCTCGATGTTCTTCATCGTATCCAAGTTTCGCGGATGATTCTCAAAGAATTTTCTGACTGGCTCAAGGATGCGCGTCAGGGACTCTGCCACACCCTTCTTCAGGTCGAGAGGATGCAGTCGCATCTTGACATATTCCTGTTCGAGCTGAACTGCTGACTGGAAGTCGACTGGTCCGCCGTACTTGTCGGCCCTAGGAATACGCATCCGGCCTTCCTCTCGGAACACTACATGCTTGGCAATCTCAAAAATCGGGTTCCCCTGTATGATCCCCGGCGGGCAGTAGGCTGCTCTGATCTTGGAATCGATCTCGTTCGGGCTGTCGTGGATAAGTATGACGCTTTCAGCGATGCTTTTGGACATCTTCGATTTTATCTTTAGGTCCGTTTCAGAATCTTCGTCGAATCTTTCTGTTCCTCTGGATGCAGGCTCCAGCAATCCGGAAACGAGCGGTGTGTGCAGGCACGTAGGCTTCTTTCGGCCGATCTTCTCCGCGACATCTCTGGCTAGCATATGGGCTTTACGTTGGTCGATGCCAGCGCATGCAACATCCAGATCCATGTGAAATATGTCTGCCGCCTGCATGCACGGGTATATCAAGGCCGCGGCCTCCACATCTGAGGCTTCCATACTTCTGCCCATGATAGGTATGGTCCTCCAGATGCGGTGAATCGAAGATAGTTTTCCGATGCGTATCACCTTCTCCCAATAGTCCTTATCGCCTGCAAGCTCCGAAGCCCAAATGTACCTGACCTTGTCTCGTGGAACTCCTAACGCAGTAAAGCAGTCCTTGAAATATTCTCCGCATACGCGAATGTTCTCCATACTCCCTCCGAGTTTGTTGTTGATCCAAGAATGCCAGTCAGCCAGAAATATGATAAAGTCAAAGCCCGCATCGACCATGTCCTTGATCTTTGGGCCAGTAACCAATCCGATGCCTATATGCATGAATCCGGAACATTCGAAGCCCCAGTACGCTCTCGGGTGTGTTTTCTCTTCTAGCAGCGTCCTGAGTTCAGAAGGAGTAACGACCTCCTCGGTATCTTTCAAAACGATATTGAGTTTCTCCTCAATGTCCATCATCGAAATCCTCTCTGGGGACAGGTGCTTGCTCAAACATGTGTTTTAAGCTGTATGTCGCCTTCCAATTCATCATCTCGAATGGCGACGTCTTGCGAACTGGGAGCGCGCTTGAACGGTTAGGTCAAGCTTGCTCTGTTGCCCACAACACTAACACCAAGCGTCATAGGGGGGAAACTCCCCACTCAGTCGGCTCTCTCGGAGGTAGGCATGTTCTCGCACGTCGCAACCGAGCGCTTCAACCTTCTCTACTGAGAAAAACGGCGAATCGCGAGGTTAAACATTGCTTTCGACGCTGCCGCTTCTTCTCTCAGGCATCAGTTCTTCGACATCGATTTCAAAAGCGGCAGTGGGGTTCTCTAGTCCTAATCGCTCAAGGACGGATGGATCGATTTCTCCTAGGACTCCCAACTTAAGGCCATGGAGGCTCATGGCCGCCGCTCTTCCCCGAACAAGAGAAGGATGATCTAGCCGATCAACGGACCATTCTTTAACCCCCAGATTCCGCATAAGCGAGTAGACGACAGCTTGAACATCTTCATAGCTTACTGTGTGATCGCATATCAATCCTGATAGTTTTCTCCGATTTACAGTTCTGGTAGCTATCTTTCTGTCGACTATGACCACATCGCCACATTCGAAGACTCTCTGAGGATATGCCACGTGCTTGTTATAGCTTAGGAAGTTTAGAATTCCGGGAAGGAGGCTATTCCTCAGAACGGAATACTCCAACGATATCGGGTTCTCCACTTCAACCACTTCCTCAGCTGGTGCATTCATCTTCTCGAAGAGGATCTGCGGGCTGGTCATGATGAAGGTTAATATCTCTTGGAACCCGAAACCAACCATGAGATCTCGAACGAGCCTCGCGAATGCTGTGATCGTTCTCTCACGGCCAATAGTGGCTGTCAAAGGGATTACTGGTTCGAACCGCCCATATCCATAAGCGATCGCTACATCTTCGACAAGATCTACCTCATGTAACAGATCTCTCCGATATGCTGGAGCAATGACTCTAAGGCCTTCTCCACCGCTCCTTACCCCATATCGCATCTTCTTCAGCTCACTGGCGATTTGCCGACTTGTAAGTGGGACTCCTAGAATTTCACAAACAGTCTTTGGCCTCAGGGTCCATACTTGTGGAGACAGGTCAGGTGTCCTCTTCTCTCCTTGAGGAGATAGCACTCTCACATCCTTTATCGTCGCGCCTCTCTCCGCCAGCGTCGTGGCCATTAGTATGAGAGCCTGATCAACCGCCTCCTCGTTAGTGCCTGTCACATCGAGCACAACATTCCTCGTCTTCTCAGTTATCCTAGTTAGTATTCCGTTGATTATTGGAGGCAAAGATAGGACGTTTCCTTTGGAATCGTAGAGAAGAGGGTAGCGGGAAAAATGCTTGATTATGTGGCCGTATTCTCTTCCCTTTAAGGTCAGCTCTAAGATCTCCTTCCCATTCATGGGACGATTCTCATCCAGCGGGATGAAACTGATTTTCTCAGGTTCGACACCAGCGTAGATGAGGTTGTGAGTTACCGTATCGAGATCATGTACGCCGATTGAGACCTTTCGTCTGTTTCTTCCGTACGTCGCATGGATCTTTTCCTGCATTTGCATGATCTGCCTAACGGCATCGCCAGCCAAGTTGACATTTTCAACGACGGCCGATGACATGCAGGGCCTGATATCCAGAACGCTTCTATCTATTCGGAGTGTCACATCGCTCCTAGTGACTTTATACTTTCTCAGTCCAGTCTCAATTCCTAACAGTCCTCTCAACTCTCTTGCTATTCCCTCAGCGCTCAGAAGGTCAGGACGGTCGGAGGTTACCTCGACTGCCATTTCGTCTCCGGCCATGCTTGCGTGGCCGCACTTGGTCAGACTAAGTGCCTCTGACAGCTGTTCCGGCGTCATCTTTCTTCCTATGAGACTGTACATATCCTGAATTGAGATTGTGATTGTTGGCATTGTTTCACCTTAAGGGTTTCATCCTCAGCCAGTCAAGCCTTTTCGAGTATAACTCCCGGATGTCGTCAATCCCCAGCCCGATCATAGCTAGTCTGTCAAATCCTATTCCCCAAGCTATTACGGGAAAATCTATCCCGAGAGGTCTAAGAACCTCAGGACGGAAAACTCCTGACCCTACAAACTCGACCCATCCGAGCTTCGGATGCTTCACATAGGACTCAACACTAGGCTCAGTGAACGGGAAGTAATGCGGCCTAAACTTCACTTCACCCAACCCTAGCATTGCGGCAAATTCCTTCAGAAAACCCAGCAGGTGGCAAAGATTGATACCTTTGTCTCCAACGATGCCGTCCAACTGATGAAACTCCATAGCGTGCAGCGCGTCCAAGACATCAGGCCTGAAGATCTTGGACAAACAGTACATCTTGATTGGAGGTTTCCGATGAGTCGCAAGATATCTTACTGAGACTGCCGTGGTCTGAGTCCTCAGAACAAGCCTTCTCGCAACATCGTAACTCCATTCGTAGCCCCACCCATTCGACCCAGTGGTCCAGCCACCCTCATGTGTGTGCCTCACCTTTTCCGCGAGGTCATGGAACTCAATATCTCCTTGTTTCGGGTGCTTCAGCCTGTAACTGTCATGTATCTCCCTTGCAGGGTGATCCTGAGCCTGAAATAGGACATCAAAGTTCCAGAACTCAGTCTCAACGAATGGGCCTTCATACTCCTCAAAGCCCATAGCCACCAAGGCCCTTTTCGCCTCGTCTATGAATTCGGCGAAGATGTGCTTCCTTCCAGGATAGAACTCTGGAGGGGCAGCTGAGATGTCGTACTCTCTCAGCTTAATGTCTCGCCATCTGCCACTGAGTATCAGGTCTGACGTTAGAGCAGTTACCTCTTCAGAAAACTTGACTCCCTTGGTCACGATGTCGAGACCGGAGGTTGTGAGTTCTAGATTCCTGTCAACTTTCTCGTCAAGATCGATCAGGTTTCGGCCCTTCAGTATGGTCAAGGCCGCCTTCAGTTCACTTGGAACATCTTCGATCTCGACTTGCTTCCTCTCGTAGATAGTTCTGAGGAGTAACTCGTCAGTACTCTCACTAGGTTCTCTTTCGACTGAAAGAATTGGTCGGCCATCTCTCTTCCTAATCCCTCCCCAGCCTTTTCTCCGTATCCACCCTATGGCTATCGGAAGCATATTCTCTGGAACATGGGTCTTCCTACCGAGGTCACTGAGGTCCGCCTCACCCCCAGCCCTCAGCGCGGCCTCAACCAGCCTTCGCTCAGGCACTTTCATCTCGGCGTAGGAGATGCCCTCCTCGTTCAATCTAACGAGGGTTCTCTTCTTCTCCAATATCCTCAACAGTTTCTCCTTTTGGAGAGATAGCGCCGCTCTCATCGCAGATGATAGGTGCAGTCCGCTCTCTCGTGCTAGCTGTTCCATGGCTCCTTTTCCATGCATGCGCCCAAGCGATTCCAGCAACCTTGCTTCGTTCTCTCGAAGTTCAGTCAAACCTAGTGCCCCTCGAAACCGTGACCCCACTCAGTTCACTTTCAACACTTATATTTATTTCAGAAGGCGCGTTAACTCTAGGTCGATCTGTGTCGCAGAAGGTCTGTCTGCATCATGTCAAAGGGAATTACACCTTGGGAGTTTGAGCTGGAACATGTCGACTATACCCGAATCATCCAAGAGTTTGGACTACAACCCATGACGACAAAGCTCTTGAAACGACTAAAGAACCCTCACAGATTGTTCACGAGAGAAGTCGTCTTCGCCCATAGGGACTTCGACCGGATACTTGATGCACAAGAGAGCGGGGAGCAGTTCGTGGTACTGACCGGAATGGATCCATCAGGAGGGTTTCACTTCGGTCACAAACTGATCGCCGACCTCATGGCTTGGTATCAAGGACAGGGCGTCATGCTCTACATTCCAGTATCAGACATAGAGGCACATGTCATAAGAGGAATCGACGCGGAGATGTGCAAGGAAATAACTGTCAACGAATACATCCTCAACTATCTCGCACTTGGTGTTGATCTAGTGAATAAGGACAGGTGCTGTCTCTACAGCCAATGGAGAAACGAGCTGGTTCGGAACTTTTCGTTTAAAGCTGCGTCTAAGATTACACTCAGTCAAATGCATGCCATGTACGGGTTCAACAGCTCAGACAACATGGGCAAGATTTTCTTCCCCTTCATTGACGCTGCAGACATTTTGCACCCCCAGTTGTCTGAGCGGGGAGGTGTGAAGCCAGTCCTCGTTCCGGTTGGAATCGACCAAGACATTCATTTGAGGCTAAGTAGGGACCTGGCCCCTCGCTTCGGAATGATAAAGCCCTCCTCCATCTACACGAAAATGATGTCAGGTCTCCAGGGTCCCGGAACGAAGATGTCGAGCAGCAAGCCTGAGACCGCAATTTTCCTCACAGACAGTGTCGAAGCCGCGAAAGAAAAGCTGAAGAACGCCTTCACGGGAGGGCGCGAAACGATTCAGGAGCAGAAGCGAGTGGGCGGACAGCCCGAGAGATGTGTCGTCTACGAGTTCCTTCTTTTCCATTTTGAGGACGAGCTACTTGAAAGTACCTACAACAGGTGCACCTCAGGTGATCTTCTATGTGGCGAGTGCAAGGCAGTAGTTTCAGATAGAATTGCTAAGTTTCTCATTGAGATTCAGAGAAAAAGAGAGGAAGCTAAATTGTTTCTTCCTAAGGTGTTTGAGAATCAGTTACTCTAGCTCAGGGGGTTTGCTATTTGATTTCGGACGAAGCGTTGGAATGCTATAGAAAGGCAGGAAGAATTGTCGCGCATCTTAGAAAGCTGGTGCCTGAGCTGGTCCGAGAGGGCGTTAAGCTGGTAGATATCTGCGAGAAGGTGGAGAGCACGATTGTTCAATTGGGAGGAAGGCCTGCGTTTCCTTGCAACGTTGGCGTGAACGAGATTGCAGCTCACTACACTTCACCCTCTGGAGACACTTCCCGCGTACCAAACGGCTCGATTGTAAAGGTCGACTTTGGAGTTCACATAGACGGATTCATTGCAGACAGCGCCGTAACCGTGTCGCTTAGCCCTAAGTTAAGCCCCATGGCCTGGACGGCGGAGGAAGCCTTGCGGAAAGCGCTGGAGATTGTTCGCGCCGGAGTCAGAGTCTCTGAGGTAGGAGCGCTTATTCAAGCGACCATTGAGAGAAGGGGGTTCAAGCCGATACGAAACCTAACGGGCCACCTGATAGAGAGATACACAGTTCATACAGGGGAAGCGATACCCAACGTGGGAAGCGTGGCCGGTGGAAAGCTCAAGGCAGGCCAGATCTGTGCACTTGAACCCTTCGTTACATCCAAGTCGGCGAAAGGCGAGGTCAAGGATGAGGACAGAGCGTACATTTTCAGATTCTCCAAACGGAAAGGATGTGATACTGAAGAAGGAAAGCGTCTGATTGCGTATATAGAAAGAGAATTCAAGACCCTCCCATTTGCCCGTCGTTGGCTGGCAAGGCTTGATTGGCTTGGGAAGCCCGATGCCGCATTCGCCGACTTGATTAAGTCTAAGTGTGTTTCAGGATACCCTGTGCTAGTGGAGAGAAGTGGAGAACCTGTGGCTCAAGCAGAGCATACTGTTCTAATCACAGAGGACGGATGCGAAAACCTGACAGCTTAGTCTTGCTTCTTTTTCGGTTCCTCTTGGTAGATTTGACTGATGTACATGGTTTCGTTGCATTGCTGACATTTTCCTGATTCCTTGAAGACATAGTCCCCAGTGGCGAAGTTTCGTATGACCTTGAAGTTGCACTTATCGCATAAAGCGACTGTCAGGACCTTCACTCCGATTCGGGGAAGGATGGATATTCTTCTTCTGATCTGCGTTAGGGAGCTGACTGCAAGCATGATGCCGATTAGGCTGATGAACATAGTATAGTAGAAGCTCTCCATGTTTCCTTCCTTCATTGAGAGAATGCCGGTGTAGAGCATCCATATCGAATATCCCAGAACCGCTATGCTGAATGCTATCAGCAGGTACAGGTACACGGTGCTAGGGGCTCTTGTCTGCATTGTCCACACCTACTGGCCAATTCCCACAGTATTTCCGATCCCGGCCACAATCACTGTGTCTCCTTCTTTTGTCCGGTCAAGAATCAGCTTCTTGATCCTTGACACAACTAGCTCCGCAGCCTCCGAAATCTCTTTCTTCATCGGAGCGATGGCTTCCAATATACTCTCCTTAATTATTATGGCGTACACAGGAATTTTGTGCCTTACTGCTTCTTCTTCTATCTTGAACCTTTCCGTTCCCGGGCCTCCAATGGCCGCGCCTATACCCTCGCTCAGGTCCCCTGTCTTGTCTCCTTCAAGCTTCAACGCTGCATCAACCATGACCACCATGGCGATCTTTCCTTTGTTTTCATCAATGATCTGCCTTATCGCATCGCCAGGCTTACCCACGTTTCCGCCTGGACCCTCGGCCTTGAGAGGAATTACCCTTCTTCCCTCGATCATTGTCTCAGCGGCCACGATGTCCCGGTCGAGTTTTTTCTTCTCCTTACCTTGCATGAGTTTGGCGGCCACCAAGGCCCCTGCCCCGTCCCCTATTGGCTGACCCTGTGAGAAAGCCCTAGCCGCAGCCATGAGGGCCTCGGCCTCTTGCATTATGAGAGGAAGGATCATCTGAATCTGCAATACTATGTAGAAACTTGAAGTCCTTTTTCCGAGAAGGTAGAAGTGTCGTACGATTCGGTAAATCGTGTTCATCGCCTGCGAAGCCTCGATCAAGTTCTCAAGGTTGTTCACCTGAGACTCGTCTGCCTCGGGCGCGATCTTCTTGACGTCGTCCTTGAATTTCATGTCTCGAACATTGAGGATATGATCCAGCTTCCAGACGAGCCCTGCCGGATCCATTCCTTCAGGCGAGATGAGAAACTGTTCAAGCATCATGTTCAACTCAGGCGTGGGATCTTCCTTCGGTTTGCCAACTTCCTTCAAAGTCTTGAGGCTCAGGAGTTTCGTCTCGTTTCTCATGTGTTCAAGCCGCTTCACAACTCCATCAACCTCTAGGAGCATAAGACGGACTTGGACCTTTTGCCCAAAGAACATCATCAGAATAAAGGAAAGGTACATCAGCAGAGAGATTATCGTGTTGAGATCTCCTAATGGCCCGAACGGCAGACCTGTAGCTGAGAACAGCGGAATCAACTGAAGTGCCTCTGGCGAATCTTCCCTAAGACTGTTAAGTGACTGTTATAAACCTTAATTGGGCATTCGAATGGAGCTGGCAGCTGTCCAAGTTTGGCATGGGCTTTCGCACCACACTACAGCCTGAATCGCCTGGGAGATTCACTGCCGTGTTCGAAATGGGTACGGGTCCTAGCTCCCAGCTATGGCCGCCAACTCCGTTTTCTGAATGAAGATGTCAAATAATTAAGGATTACCTAATGTTAAGTTAGCTATTCAGTTTCTAACTGGCTTGAGAAACAGCCGCGCAACATTTCCGTACTACAGAAGATCGATTGAAGCGCAAGCGGTGAAGACAGTTCACTCTCTAACTCTGAAATCACTGTTTCACGATCATTCCAAGCGTCTAGGGTTGATAATGCAGGTGCCTCGGGCCAGCGTTTCATACAATTCCTAAGGAATTGGTTCTCCAGTTGGTGCGATGAGGGAACGTTCACTAAGGGACGTGAGTTCTCAGAAAGCAAGGACGGCAGCGCCGTAAAACAGTAACTAGCGCTTCATCTGCTCCGGTGAAGCAACATAGTCTGAGCATAGCTTGCAATAGTAGACATCCATAGATGGAATGTACTGGACCTCGCAATGATGAATAGGACAGGCAGCGTAGGTCGAATATGTAAGTCTCAGGAGGATTACTATCAGAAGAAATAGGCCCACGTTAAGAACAAAGACGAACCAAAAGAATTGGATAGAGCCCACAACTTCGTACAGGCGTATTGCACTTTGAAAGACCATGGACCTAGCCTGCCTAGAACTGAAATGTTACAGTGCCGCCGCGGGAAATAACGCTTTCGAAATCACGGTCTTTCGTGAGCTGTGAAATACCAAGGCTGTGGTGGGGCCGGAGGGAGTTTCATGACGCGCACATCATTTTGAACCCTTGACCTACGGGTTTCTTCACGCGCTCCTGAAGATCTTCATCCCTTGCGGTCCGCAAACCCATCTTATGGCTTCTGGAGCCCTTGGCGACTGCACGAGCAATTGTCTACGACGAGACGACCGTCAACGGCTTTCCCGGTGTCGTCCATCTTTGAAGATCGCTCATGCAGGTTGTCGTCATACCTGGCTAGAGACCGTGTGCGCAAGCAGATTCCTGTCGCAATCTACGGCCCCGATTCGGCCCCATCTAGCAGCAGAAAGCAGAAACCCTAGATAAGCCTTTCACTTTTACGTTTGACCAGGATATTGCACGTGATCGCCTAGCGAGTCGAACTCATGTCCCAGCGCCTATCCGACAATCACAGCTTCAAGAAGGTGCTGATTCTACTTCCGAACACTTCTCATGAACGCGCTGATTGAAGTTTTTCTGCACTCGGGACATATCCGGAGATGGTATTTGACTGTGGGAAGACTCTGGCCACACCACTCGCAAGGTTTTGTAGGCGTATGAGGATTGTTGTTCTGGTTGTTTCCCTTTTTCCCACGGGAGTTTTTTGAGGCCAATTTTCGAAGCCCTGCAGACCGGATCTGCACAGACGATATAATGATATACCATCTCTTAAGGATTAGCAAACTTTTTATAGTGAATCTTGATATACATGTATATCACACTAACCGCGATTCACGATCTAACCAAGAAGGAGGAAGTAGTAATTGGCAAGCGGCTCTAACACTGTCTTAATCCGTGGCCTCGATAAGCAGGTCTACAGTAAGCTGATTGGAAGGGCAAAGGAACAGGGCAAAAATGTAGCAGATCTCGTAAATGAGGCTATGCGAGGCTACGTGGGCGAGCTGAGTAGCGACTCCGAAAGGCCATTGGATCCGAAAAAGATCGTGATCTCCGGAGGATCTGTAATCCTATCCAAGTCAGATATTATGGGCATCTACGGCGAAGTTGGATCGTTCCGTGTGGAGAACAACGGTGAGTTGATCTTTGACGCGGACGTGGATAAAGAGGCGTTCCGCAGAATCGAAAGAATACATAATACTGGAAAAATGAGAGTACCCAAGCTTGTCCATTATCTTGCCCTGCTCAAGACAGGGCACATAAGTGGAACGATCGAGAAATACTAGGCTCAGAGAGCGCATTCTGCACTGGCTTGTGTGGGGTTTCTATTCGAATCTTGCCTCGGCCAGTACTGACATAAGGGTTCTGAGGTCCACTTCAGCTCTGGTTCTCCAGTCCAAATAGAGCATACCTGATTCGTCCTCGCCAAAGTATCCCACTCTTGAAAAAGCGTCGGTCATAGCCATGGCTCTCCACTTGCCGAATTTCCTTGCGAGGATCTTCTCAACTTCTTTCCTTGGGGCCTTTCCCTGTTTTGAAACGACGTAAGCTATGGCGATGGCTAGCCCAGCGAGGCTGTCGATCCTCCAGCCGCACATCCTTGCCTCCCTCAGGCTTATTGTGCCCTTTAGTGTTGCCACGTAACGCGACTCAGGCGTAAGCGTCTCCCCAAACGATGCGACGCCGGCTGTTGACTCTATTGTCTTCACTTCTAGGTCGACATTATCGAGGAGTTCGTTGAGCTGTCTGAGAATCTCCTCATAGTCTTCTCCCAGCCTTGCCCTTAGCTCCCAGCCCTTCGCTCCAGGCAGCTTTCCTCTACGGAAGAGGAGAAGATGCGTAGCTCTCTTCACCTTATCGCCGAAGAAGCGTTTAGCTTTCGCTTTTCTCTCCACTTCGACCAAACCTCACGCGTTATAGATACCGGAAAGCTCACAGGGTGGCGTTCAAGCTTCCGTTCTTCATTCGGTAGCAGCTGCACGGCCCCATTCGACCCAACCATCCTAGCGTAACCATAGGTAACTAGAAAGCTCACTTGGACTGCTCTTTCAATAGTTTCAAGAAAGTCTTCTCTGCATATGAAATCTTGATAATCGACCACGCCAGTGCTAGACTCCTCCTTGAGCTGCCTCCAGAGTTTTGATAGAGTTTCCTCAAATGTCTCTTTGGCTTGGACCCCGATCTTGTCTAGATCCTCTGACTCAAGGAACCCGGGAGGAGCAGAACTTCCCATCTCAAACCTCCTCCACCGCTCCTCAATCGGAGCGAGAACATTCCAGTACGCGATTGCCTCCCTCATCGACGGTTCGGTTATTTGCTCTAGTTCTGCGATCGGGTGCCAGCTCGTCACAAGTATCTCGGCGAGACGTTTCACTGTTAGAGCTGTTAGCTTTTCTTCGAGGAAGGCAGGGTCTGCGTAGAGGGAGCTGGATTGGAATCTAAGCTGACTGCCTTGAAGCCTGAGAACTCTTGACAGACGGTTAAGGGCATGGGCGTCGAGGCAATGGTCCTCAAGCTCCCTCCAGTGAGGAAGGTATTTCCTTAGGGTGTTGAGGGCGTACCTCACGTCGAGCAGGAAAGGATTGAACTTTCGATCCTCAATGGCCTCGCACGTCTTCACTATGTCGATCACATCTCTTCTTGCGATGGCTGTGTGGGGCTTCGCTCTCTCTAGCTTCTTTGCCACGGCTACTTCACCTCTGAGATTTCGGAGAGCCCGGAGACGTTCTGTACTACTATGACATGGACATTGTCCTTGACCGCTTCTATCTGTCCAGGTGTAATTGCCAAGTACTGCTCTTCCTTAGATTCTTTGAAGCTTGAGACGATTAGGTCTGAAACCATCTCGCGGTTTCGGGGATCCAAGTGAACATCGAACTCGTCGATCGCACGAAAAGGCGACTTGATATGTTGCTGCAGAGCCAAGAGGAAAGCCATGAGGGCCACGCTTCTCTCTCCGCCACTCTGCGTGAGCCCATCTATCGGGGTTGGCTTCCCACCTTTGAAGGAAACCAGCAACTCCAGCCCGGCCTTCTCTATGTCCCTGGCCTCGACAAGACGAACGGTTCCTGAGGCGCCAATACTGTTGAGGGTGCCGTTGTATCTGTCACTTAGCTGACCGAGAAAGCTCTCTACTATGCTCTTCCACATATCAAACCGTTTCGCCAACTCGCGGAGAACCTCCTCTCTGTTCTTGGCTACAAGCTCAGCTTTCTCCCTCAAGTCTTTCACAAGCCCGACATACGAGCTGTACATCTTCTCAACCTCTTCTGAAATGTGTGCGAGCGGCCTGACCTGTTCCTCCACGGCAGCAATCGCCATTTCAAGATCGCCTATGTTTTTGATCTTGGTTGGTCTGGGTCCCAGCCGCTCGGCTCTCTTGATGAGTGGAGTTAGCTCCTGCTTTGCGATCCTTCTCTGCGCTTGGAGGCCCCGCAGTTCATCTGAAAGAAGTTTCTTTCTGAATTGAAGAACCTCGAACTGAACTCTCGCATCTATGACGCGTTCGATCGCCGTATCTACCGTTTGACGCGCTTTCTCAAGCTCTTGGATGAGTGAGGCCAGGTCTGCTTGAACATCTTTGAGTGAGGAAGAGACCGAAAGTGCCTCGTACTCGTTCTTCCTAGATTCAAGCCGCTCTTTGAGTTCGACGAGTGGTTCGATCATCGTCGCGGCGGTACTTTGGCCTGAGCTGGGATTCTTTAGCCCTGCAAGCATGCGAGACAATGTCTCAAGCTCCTCAACCGTGTTTCGGGTTTGGAGTTTGGCCCATCTAACATCAGTTTCGGTTCGAGCGATTTCACGCTCCAGTCCTATCCTCTTCTCTTCAAGTTGGTGACGCTTGCTGAGAGCACTGTCCAATGCTCGACGCCTTGTGCCTAGGGCTTCCTTCGCTTCGTCTGTTTTGGCTTCAGTGAGTTCTATGGCTTTTCTTCTGGACTCTATCTTGTCGTCGAGTTTGGCGAGAGTTACTTCTCTCCGCTCAACCCTTCCCCAGAGCAACTCGCTCTGGAGTCGTCGTAGCTTTTCCTCAAGCTCTCTTTTCTTCTGATATTTTTCGTACTCTTTCTTCCAATACTGATAGGTTTCTTGAGTTGATTCCAGAACCGCCGCAAGGGACTCCTCTTCGCTCAGCGCTTTCCTCAGGCGAGTATCGGCATCAATGACGTCCGCTCGATAGGATTCGAAGCCGACAGCCTCTTCAAGCATGTGCAGCTTCTCTTGTGGAGAGATTGAGGCGAACCTTCCTACCATCAATTGGTGCATGATGATTAGCATGTTGCCTGGGTTGACCCCGATCCGGGTGAAGACCTCGACTACCCTTTCTTTCGATGTGGGCCTTCCTTGGAGAAGATATGCGTAGTCTCCTCCTTTTCTCAGTATTCTCGTTACGTCGACTGTGTCCATGTGGTATTGAGGAAATGGCCTCTTTCCCTCCCTCAGAGAATTATCCAGGAGAAGGCTTATGCGGGCTTGGTCTTCCCCCCAGCGGATAAGGTCGCTCAATCTCTTTGACCTCTCTGTATATGCTTGGCCCAAGACGAGCGATATCGCGAGAAGAATTGACGACTTTCCGGCTCCGTTGGGGCCGGCTATCAGGTTCAATCCGGGATAGAGTGGAACTGAAGCGTTGGAGTAGGACATGAAGTTGCGGAGGACCACTCCTTTGATCATATTCCCGGATCACCCTGCGGTGCGCCTGATACGTTCTTTGAAGAGAGTAAAAAACTAGGCGGAGTCAAATTCAATCCCAGAACGGCCTAGTCTGAATGTACTTCAGCTTCGCCTGCAACAGGTCCGTGAAGAAATCTTCCTCATGCTTGTGCATCTTTGCTAGGACTTGTGCAGCTGTCTGTGGTCCTACCCCCCAAGTGAGGAGAGCCATAACGCCCCTCTTGCCATATGACAGAACTAGGTCAGCGGTCCTTCTCGTACGAGTGAGTATCTTCTGTTCCTCTTCCGTCAACGGCTGATCTCCGAACCATTTCTTTGTGACGGAAAGGGAAGCTATCCGGTGCTTGTTTAGGACGGCTAGCAAACCGGACCCGCAGTTGAGGCATTTGGGTAGGTCGTTCAGGGCTTGAACTCGAAGCTGAGACTGCTCTTTTCCGCACGCCATACACATGAGCTGTGCATGTTCCGATTGAAGAGCTGCCTTCATCCTCTCGATGTTTTGCTTTCTTATGCTCTCGGGCGCTGCCATCTCAGGGGTCTCGGAAAACTTGTTCAATATATGATAGGCCAAGGGAGTGGGATTCTCTTGCATAACTGTGATGTGCAAACCGATTTCTCCAAGGGCTATCTTGGAGAAGATGAGGCGGGTTTTTTCGATGTCAACTTTCTCCTGAAGTGCTTCACGAATGGTTTCGTCGTAGATGGGCGTATTCCTGAACCTGATCGTCAGATCTTGAAGCCTCCCCTCCTCGGCGATTGTAACTCCTCTGGGAATGGCGCCGAACCTTTCGGCGATGAATTTCATGTAGTATGAGAAGGGCCTTCTAGCCTCGACGTACTTCCTGAAGGCTGCTTCTGCTTCTTGCGGCGATATTCGGAGGATAGATGATACCAAGCCTTCTATCTCGTCAGCTTCGACCTCTATTGCTAGTTCAATCAATATTCGGTAGCCGTCTGCCCAAACGTTTCGAAGGATCCGTTTCTCCGAGAGTATGCTTTCGAATATGTAGCCAAGGGTTCTGTTTACGGCCTCACCGAAGCAGGCGTGAACGATCATGTACCTATCGAAAACCTCGATTAGGATCCTATTGTTGTCAGGAACGGGAACTCCATCTCGAATAAGCTCGTTGAGTTCCTCTACAGCTCTCCTTGCTCCGTATCTCTCGATTTCGTATTTGTCTGCGAGTTGATCGATTACGGTTTCAGGATCTTGAGCAGTTAGGGCGTCTGCTATTTGGCGCCTGAGTTGCCCTACCTCTTGGGCAATCTCAAACGGGACGGGAAGGATCTCTCCGTCCCAGCCTGGTATGGCTGCGGTGGGGTCTTCGATCGGCAGGACGTAGACGCGGCCGTCTTCTGAGATCTTCATGATCTCCCAGACTCGTCCTCGGCATATGAAGTGTAAGCCGACTCGGGCTCTTAGAGTCATGAACTCCTCTCCGAGGACGCCGACATTTCGCTGCGTCGTGACATCGACTATGGGGTATCTCTTCTCGTCTGGTATCATTGATAGGTTCTCATAGTAGTAGAGCCTCGTTCGGCTTGACTTGCTGAGTATGCCCTTGTCTTTCTTCAGGAGCCTCAGGTCTGCAAGGTAATCGATGACTTGGCGATAGGCTTCTTGGGACAGCGACCTATATGGATACGCTCTTCTAATGATTGAAAACGCCAGGTCTGCACTCACAGTGTCCTTATCCATCACGATGCCCGCAATCTGATGTGCTAGCACGTCAAGACCGTTTTCATGGACTCTCAGAGCCTCAAGTTTTCCTTGTTGAGCCCTTCCAATCGTCGCGACAGATTCTAGGAGATCGTCGCTATGAGCTGAGATGATCGTTCCTTTGGAGGTTGCTTCGACCTTGTGGCCTGACCTACCGACCCTTTGAATGAGAGTTGAGACTTGGCGTGGGGAGAGGTACTGTAGTACGAGGTCTACTGTACCTATGTCTATTCCAAGTTCAAGCGTGGAGGTACAAACGATTGCTTTGAGCTTTCTTTCTTTGAACTCGTTCTCTATTCGGACTCTCTCTTCTCTCGAAAGAGAACCATGATGAACGGCAATAGCTTTGTCGAGCATTCCAAGCCTGAGCCCAAGCATTTCTGCGTTTTGCCGGCTGTTGACAAAGATCAGTGTAGAAGTATGATTGTCTGCAAGTTCCCTCATCCGATTGATCCTTGCAGCGGCTTCAGGGGTGGTGAATAGAGTCTGCGCTAAGTCGTGGTCCTCCTCGGACGGAATAGGAAATTCCACTCGGAATTTGGTCTGCTTTGCCGCTTGAACTGTGACGAGTTCTATGTTCCGGTCAGCTCCCGCAAGAAAGCTGCCGATCTTGTTGGGTTCTCCAACTGTGGCTGAGAGGCCTATCCTCTGGAAATCTTCTCCAGTGACTTCACGGAGCCTTTCCAACCCGACTGTAAGCTGGACCCCTCTCTTGTCCTGGGCGAGCTCATGTATCTCATCGACCACGACCCATCGCACGTTTTTCAGGTGTTGCCTCATCCTCTTGGCTGGAAGTATGGCTTGAAGTGTCTCTGGTGTTGTGACTAGGATTGTGGGAGGCCGTCTAGTTTGCCGTTCTCTTTGGGTTCTAGGGGTGTCTCCGTGCCTCACATCGCATGTGAGGTTGAGTTTGGTGCTCCAAAATGTCAGTCTCTTCATCAGGTCCCTGTTCAGCGCTCTCAATGGGGTCACGTATAGAACGCTGATGCCTTTTCTGTCAGAAGTAGAGAGAAGTCTGGAGAAGATCGGAAGGAGCGCTGCCTCAGTCTTCCCAGTCCCAGTTGGGGCTACGATGAGAACATTTTTGCCTTTCAATATGGGATCCAGTGCTGCCTTTTGTATGTCCGTTGGAATCTTGATGCCCAATTCTTCCATAGCGGACCAGACCGGCTCCACTAGTCTGCTGAACGCGTTGCTTGCATTCTGTGCTGTATTCACTTCCAAGCTCTCAGATCCGTGCGCCCTTATCCTATGCTCTGACTTGGTTCTATTGAGTAAGTAGCAGCTTTTCATGCACTTGAGAGTGAGAGATGGCCGAAAGTAAGTATTGCGGAATTTCGGATGATTCGATTCTTCGGATCCTGGCTAGGAAACGTCCGTACCTTTAGGAGACGTGTAGCAGTCAAGGCCCATGTTTGCTAGCGTAGGGTATTGGAGAGGTTTCGGGTTGTCGTACTGCAAGTGATAAGAGATCCTGTAAGTGCTCATAAGTTATTGCGGCTGTGATCAAACTCGCCGAGTAGTTGCATTATTGCAGCTCTATTTTCTGTTTCAGGATCTCTCCTATGAGTCCGCTTACGGCGATGTCGAATTCTGTTTGCCGTCATCTGGCAGTCTGCCCGCGGGTCGATAGTCCCGGCCTCTGAAAAAGCTCTGATCTATCGTTTCAGCGTTTCCGGCCGGGGGTATCCTTCTTTTTGCTTGATCAAGCTAGTACGGGAAAAGCAAAGCGAAACGACTCGCAAGCATCGGGGCCGAACTCCGAGTTCAGAAAGGCTTATCACAACAAGTCGAGTCAGGATGAACCAACGAGAAAAGCATCTTTGGGCTGACATTAGGAGTAAACACAGAGGCAGAACTGTTGGCAAGGATATTTATCGACAGGAGGCTATGTAAGGGATGTGGAATATGCGTTGAGTTCTGCCCACGGAAAGTTCTTGAGATAAGCAGCGAGATGGATGAGAGAGGATTCCACATGCCCGAAGTCACAAGAGCCGAGGACTGTAGCGTCTGTGGGTTGTGTGAGCTCTATTGCCCTGATTTCGCGATATGCGCTAGGAGGAACTGACAGATGAGCGCTGAGGAGTCGGTGAGGAGGCTAGCCGAGGTAAAGGCGTATTTAGAGAAGCGGATGGCGGAAATTCAAGATGAGGCATCGAAGCTCAAGTCAATCCTGGAGATAGTGGATGCCGGTTTAGCGGAGAAGAGCTTCAGAAAGATGGAGGTTCCTAGGCCTGCACCCCCAACTCCGCCCATGCCTCAGCAAGAAGAGGGCTTGAGGCAGGTTTTACCGTTGAAGACGCCTGACGGGGTGCATTTGGCGGACGCTTCTGAGACTGAAACTGAGCTGGTCGTCACTCCAGCTCCTGGAATGAAGTTCGATGTCTCCTCTCCGCCTTTCAGGGCGTTCTTGGTGGGCCGTGTCCTGGAGCCTATGCGCAGCAGAGATGACGCTGCAGCTAGAGCGGGCCAGATGAGCCCCGACAGAGTCTTATCATACGCTCTTGAGCAGGATGGAAATCTGATGAAAAGGCTGGTAGTCAAGAATTACGGAGACGATAGGCGCCTTCAGGAGCTTCGTAACGCGATTCGATGGACCCTGAGGAGAATCTATGAGAGAGCCCAGTCCAGAACGTGAGGGGTAAACTGGCGCTGCTGGAGTGAGGAAGAGTAAAATCAGGCACCATCCTACTTGGGTCTGGGTCTAAGACGGTGTCCTCGGAACTAGGTGAATATGTGAAATCGCCTCTTTGGCCTCTTCTAGTTGATACAGCTCACGCCCTGGTTATGTACAGAAGCCACAAGCGCTATGTCTCAACCGTAATACTCGGCGAGAAGCCGAATATTACGCCGAAGGACCTGAGCATACAGATTGGGATATCTCTCGGAGAGGCTCTTGTAATTCTGCATGAGTTGAGAAGTGAAAGCCCAGGCGCCACGCCTCAAACTCCGCCCACTTCGTCGAGGTAGTTCGTACTTCGTCGAGGCTAGACGCTCCTTTCCTTTTCAGAACGCTTTAAGCTGGCAGTGGCCATTTGGCCCAGTTCAGGGGGCTCTTGGAGGTTGAGGATCGTTGCAGCCGACTCTGGCTCCGCAATATTGGATGAAAGCTTCACGCCCCAGAGAATCGTAGCTACCTCATCCATTGGAACAGAGGTTCCATACAGAAACGCGTTCACTCAGATCTCTGACATTCTAATGGCAGCGGTAAATCGGCACGACTTGATAGTCACAGAGCTCAAGATGTGCAGAAAGCTGCTCCAACTTGCTTCGGCTGACGCGGTCCACCTCGACATGAGCCTCGGAGGAATGTCCGTCTCTCAACTCACCATGTCTGATCTGCAGGACATGCGGATCTCCTCAAAAGCCAAGGAGAGAATCAGAGAAGTTTTGCCCGAATTGAGAAAACTGGCTACCGAGATCGAGCAAGAGTTCAACGTAGAGGTCCTGGCGATCGGAAAAGAAAGCCTTCCTGTCAGGATAGCTGAGCTGACCGTGGGAGCTTGCTCGGTCATATATGCATCTGAAGAGGCTTTGAAGCATCATCGAACCATCCTCCTCGGTCTCCCTGCGCTGTGCACAATTGGAATCGGCAAACGGCAGGTCACTGCAAGAT